>JAUWQD010000009.1 GCA_030611265.1 Methanosarcinaceae archaeon
GGGATTTCAGAAAAGTTATTAAGGTTGCAGTTTATTGTTACCATGTTGTCCACTAAGCAATATTATTACAGCATGGTATAATTATTTACCTATTGTAATATTATTGTGGATTAAATCATAACTGGATTATGGAATTGTGCCACTAAAACAAAATAAAATCATGAATTAACAGAAAATAAAGTGAGCTGCATATTCAAGCAAAAATATATGAGGAATACAATCAACAACACGAAATTACATCGTTCATTGTTGCTACTTTCATGTTACTTATACAACTTCGCTAATATGGCTCAATTCATTGATGTCGATGAGTGTGGACATTGCATTTGTGTGGATCGGTATTCCGTATTCCTGCACGGCTGCCATTGGATTTGTGCCCCCAATTACCACGATCCCAATATGGTCTCTCTCGACCGGCACATTCAGAATGCTTGTGTTAGGTTCGCTGACTTCCAATATTCCGCTAAATTCAGCATCCACCAGATCTGAAAGAGTACGCTCTATAGCATCTCTGGCTGCAAGTGGACCTTCTCGTAAATTCGCCAGGATGTTTCCGCTACTTGTCCTGAGCATCTGTGTGACAGATGTAAGTTCCTGTGACATGAGGACTTCCAGCGGGTCAATAGTTGTACTTGTATAGGTCAAAACATCTGTAAATCGCACAGGATGGCCGTTCTTTATCTGAACGATCCCTCCCAGTTTTGGTTTTATTGGTATTCCGGCTTTTAGCAGGATGCCATCGATTGTAATACTGCAAACTGTTGCAATCCCGATCTTTCCCTTTTCAACAACAAGTTCCCCGATCGAATCCCCTTCGTGTAATATCTTCACGTAGGGGCTTACAGCTAAGCCGCTTGTAATTACCATTTTGAATATCTTTGCTGCATCATCAAGTGAGTTTTCATCTATCAATGAGATGTTAACTATGACGTCCCCTTCTTTTGTTTTGGGATCAAATGTTGTCTTAAACATCAGATTTTCTATCGTAGATTGTGTGAACTGAATACTGGAATTATTTCTTTGCAATGGTTTACCCTCTAATTTTTAATTCTACATTCGATTAATATATTATATATTTGCTTGTAGAGAGTTTTGATTAATTCTGCACAAAGCACAAGATAAACTGTATTACAATTTTACAGACATGTATAATCAAAAACATATTAAACAATGATACATATTCCAGAAAAGGTGAAGACATACAAAAGCGAGAGGACATTCACAAAGTACCAATATTTACTCCAGTTTTTTGAACCCTCTCCAACATTGATTGTATGAGCACCTTATAATTTTTTGTAAAATCCATTGAATCATCCCCTCCAGGATTTGATACTGAGGGGAATGATTCACATGGTATAAACTTTTTCATTTTGTTGACTTGAGTTAAAATGAAAAATGGTTAATCAATCGGAAGTAGGGCTATTCGAAAGTACTGAAACTTACGAAAGGTTAAAAAGCAACATTCACATTACTTATGCATCAATAATACCGCAATAACTATGGATATTTCCACAATAAGCGGAGGGTTCACAATAAAAGAAGAAATATGGATCGAGAAATACAGACCCTTTGAACTTGGTGATGTCGTCGGGCAAACAGAAGCGATCGAGCGCCTCAAGTCATACATCAAATCAAGGAATCTTCCACACCTGCTTTTTTCGGGTCCTCCTGGTGTTGGCAAGACCGCAACTGCAGTTTCGATTGCAAGGGAACTCTTTAAAGATGAGTGGCGCGAGAACTTCACAGAACTCAATGCATCCGATGAGCGCGGAATAGATGTTGTAAGGACCAAGATCAAGAACTTTGCAAAAACA
This sequence comes from Methanosarcinaceae archaeon, assembly GCA_030611265.1. Classification (GTDB taxonomy): domain Archaea; phylum Halobacteriota; class Methanosarcinia; order Methanosarcinales; family Methanosarcinaceae; genus Methanovorans. The sequence continues at coordinate 1,815 of JAUWQD010000009.1, forward strand.
TCGCCTATCGGGGGTGCGGATTTTAAGATTATATTCCTCGACGAAGCCGATGCATTAACACAAGATGCACAAGCGGCGCTTAGAAGAACCATGGAGAAATACACCAACAACTGTCGCTTCATATTATCATGCAATTATTCATCAAAGATCATAGAACCCATCCAATCCAGATGCGCAGTGTATAGGTTTCGCCCGCTGTCAGACGATGCCATATCAGAGAGGATACGCTACATAGCAAAGATTGAAGGGGTAGAGGTCGCAGACGATGGCATCGAAGCAATCGCATATGTAGCTCAGGGTGACATGCGAAAAGCCATAAATTCATTGCAGGCTGCAGCACTTATTGATTCAACCATACACAAGGATATGATCTACCGGATAACCACAACCGCACATCCTGAAGAGATAACTGACCTCATAAAAACAGCACTTGATGGTAATTTTACGGCTGCGCGAAATAAACTTGATAAACTTGTTCTTGAGCAGGGGCTATCCGGCGAGGATGTCGTTGGTCAGATATACAGGGCAATGTTCGAACTTGATATACCCGATAAACTCATGGTCGAACTCATAGATGTTATTGGTGAGATCGATTTCAGGCTTACCGAAGGTGCAAACGAGAAGATACAGCTTGAAGCACTTCTCGCTCATTTCGCACTAAGGTCGGAGTGAAAATGCCTTTTGAAGAACAATTGATCGAACTTTTCGGGTCAGTGCCACACTGGCTTGCAACTATACTGTTGAGCGCAACACCTGTTTCCGAACTGAGGGGTGCGATACCCATCGCAATAGGAGTATATGGGATGGGGGCTGTCGAGACATACATTCTTGCAGTTATTGGAAACATGCTGCCGGTCATTCCACTGCTCTTGTTTCTGGATCCGGTGTCCACATACCTGCGACGCTTTAAGATATGGGATATGTTCTTTTCATGGTTGTTCACAAGAACTCATCACAAACACTCAGAAAGGTTTGAAAAATACGGCACTCTTGCACTCACAATATTTGTAGCGATCCCGCTTCCTGTAACAGGTGCATGGACAGGGTGCGCTGCCGCATTTGTATTTGGCATTAAGTTTCGACATGCCCTGTTGGCGATATCGGCAGGTGTTATGATCGCAGGTATCATTGTAACTGTAGTTTCACTTGCAGGAATTGGTGCGATTAATCTGATGCTATAAAAACCAATTCGAAACGTTCATATTAGGTAATGTAATAAGAGAAAAATACGTTTAATATTCTGTATTTAATATGTGAGGTATTTAGCATGGCGAAAGCAAACAAAAAAATAGTACAATCTGATAAATGTACAGGGTGTGGAATTTGTGATTCAGTATGTCCAATCAACACAAAACTTGAGAAAAAGGATGATTTTGATCATGACACTGCAAAATTAGCGATTAGAGTCCGTAACGGAAGTGCAGCAGTTGATGAGGAAATCTGCATCGCATGCGGTTCATGTGTGCGCAGCTGTCCGGTAGAATCTCTTTCTATCGTAGAGATTGCGGCTGTGTAAGTTAATCTTTTTTTAGTAAAAAAGGAATGTTGTGAACTAAATTCACAACCTTTCCATTGCTAATTTTATATCTTCTGCTTTTACAGTTTTTCTTTTAGCATGTTTTGCCAATACAATTGCTTCTTCTGCGATTTCCAAACCGTATTGTTCTAATATCTCAGCAAGTTCAACTCCTGCAGTCACACTAACCCTATCTGCGCCTGCACTTCTTATTAGACGCTCAACGGGTGCGTATGGTATAATTGTCACAAATATCACCTCCATATATTCTTAAATTCATAGTTAAATGATTATACGTTCTTTAATTAGAGAAAGGAGCATATATATCTTATTATTAAACGCGGATATGTAGAAAAATGTGGAAATATCCCAATCCTTCCGGATATGTAGATATGTTTATTGCCAAGTACCTCCATAGAAAGTCTAACAACTGTCTCACTTATCGGGAGGCTTATTATGAACAACAAACTGGCGCCTCATATCGAAGAGCTAACAAAGGCGCTTGAAAGTATAAGTACAAATATTGATGAATCACAGATACAGGAAGAACTTGAAAAACTTCTGGATTTTCGCGTACCCCTAGATGAAGCAAAACGGACAATTATTCGCAAATACAAGTCCGCTTCAATGCCGGTAATGAAAATAAGGAACATCACAGCCGGACTCAAGGGGTTTGAAGTTACAGGGCGCATAATAGATGTTACAGAAAAAAGTGTGAACTTGCGCGGCAAGGACACAATCATATTTTCAGGCACACTTGCCGATGAAGATGGAGCCTGTTCTTTTACCGCATGGAGCAATTATTCGCTTAAGATCGGAGATGTTATCCGAATCAAAAATGCATATTCGCGCAGCTGGCATAATCGCTCTGAAGTGAATTTCGGAGAACGTTCTCATGTTGAAAAACTACCTGATGATGTGCTGCCATCAATAGATGAACTTACCAAAACCCCTGTCAAGAAACTGCGTGATGTTGCAAATACTGACCTGTCCGTAAGCTCTGTGACAGTCATTCTTGAATTTTCTCACAGGAACATTAACGTCAAAGGCGAGGAAGTAACAATTGTTGAAGGCGTACTTGCAGACGAAACTGCAAAACTTCCATTCACGTCATGGGTACCGCTTGATGGTCTGGATATTGGAAGCACCATCCGATTTGAAAAAGCATCAGTCCGGATGTTCAGGGGCGTCCCATCCCTGAATTTAAACGATAACACAACAATAAATGCTGTTGATGCATCAACTGAAGAACTGCCATTTACTTTTGAATCCGCAAATATGGTACCGGAGTCTGTCCCAATCAGTGAGATAATGGAGAAGGACGGGATGTTTGATGTTATAGCACTTGGAAATATCATATCAATAAGACCGGGGTCAGGTATTATTACCCGGTGTCCCGACTGTAACCGCGTGATCCAAAAGAACACCTGCCGCGTGCATGGGACTGTGGAAGGTGTGAAAGATATGCGGATCAAAGCGATACTGGATGATGGAACAGGTGCGATTTCAGTGATGCTGAATCGGGAACTTTCCGAGATCGCATATGGCAGGAGTATGGTCGAAGCGGAAAATATAATCCAAAAAGCAATGTCGCAGGACGCAGTATTTGAAGACATGAGGCAGGTTCTTACCGGAAAGTATCTCGCAGTTCGGGGCAATACGTCAAGTACCGAGTTCGGTGTCATGCTTGTGTCAAAATCTGCATGGATGCCTGATAATAATATCAATGAGCGCGTGAATGCACTCATGAAGCGTCTGGGAAATAATAAAGAAGAGGAGGCTGACAATGGTTGAGAGAGAGGTTGCACAACGTCTTTTTGCAAAGGAGTTCAATGATTCCAAGTTCAATATACATCCAAAACCGGACGAAGTTAATCACGATGGCGGGCATGCTCCTAATTTCATTGTCAGTCCATTGGGATCTAAAATAAACAGGCTATTTGCCGCAGGAGTTGTTACAGAGATCGATAATATCGGAACCGAGCATGACCTGTGGCGGGCACGTGTGGTTGACCCAAGCGGCGCTTTTATCGTCTATGCAGGACAGTATCAGCCCGAAGCTGCGATATTTTTGTCTACTATGGAGGTTCCCGCATATGTTTCAGTTGTCGGGAAAGCCCGAATATATGAACCAGAAGATGGCTCTGTGTTCGTTTCCATTCGACCTGAAGATATCAATGTTATCGATGCAGACATACGTGACCGCTGGATCGTAGATGCCGCAGAACTGACACTTGACAGGATCGATGCTTTTTCAATGGCACTTGCAAGTGGTCTGAGCGGATCAGAACTTTTTGAACATCTGGTACAGAACAATATCCCAAATGGACTTGTAGAAGGTATTGTTCTTGCTCTTGATTACTATCACACGGATGCGGATTACTTGCAAAAATTGAAAGATACGGTGCTGGATTGCGTAAAATCCATCGGCTCGGGATCAGGTGATGAAAATGCAGTTCCTGATGAGGATCTTATCCTCGAACTTATGAATGAGATGGATACCGGAAAAGGCATTGATTATGCTGAACTGATCATAATCGCAAAATCTCGCGGAATGGCTGAGAATGTGATCGTTGCAGCGGTTCGCAAACTACTTGCAAAGGGCATGTGTTACGAGCCAAAGATCGGAATATTGAAGGTTGTTTCCTAAGTGTATGCCGCGCGCGTGCCGCCACGTCATTGGATACGATCCGGCGGCTGCCCGGACTGCAAAATCCGTTGACTTTTGATAATGATTTTTCAGCGTTTTACCCAATCCACATAAGATCCTGTAAATGGACGAGGTGACACTCTTCCAACTCGAATTTTGCAATTCGGACATATTTTTTCTATTCCTGGTATCATTGTCTGACAATCCGGACACGGTCTATCTGCATAGTGGCTTTCCATAAATATCACTTTTATTCCATTATTATTTAAACATAGGGATTTCTGAATTGGGACATATTCACACACTACAACTTTTATAAAACAGTGCTGCCACCATAGACTTCATACACTGTAAAATCTAAATTTTGATAGTAAACTTTTCAATTGTTATTCCACCATTCATCATTTTTCTACAAGGATTCACAATATCTAAAATTTTCATCTTGTCGCCATCTTTGAAAACACGATAAATGTGATATTTATCACCTTTTTCTTGAGCCTTTTCAAATTGTCTCTTAGAGAAGTAAAAGACGGTATTGACATTTTGTACTGTGGTTTTCACTTCAATATATTCTTCATCACCGTTTTTTGTTATTGATATATCGTAAGGTTTTTTTGCATCACCATTTTCATTTTGCCAGTGGATTTCCACACTATCATTGTATTTATGTTCCAAATACCGGACAACAATTTGTTCGCCGCTCATCCCAATTTCTTTCATTGTATCGGAAGATGGTATTTTTCTGTCTGAACCACCATCGACCCCATTTATCTTTATTCCATTATATTCTTTTGTTGAAAGATTATCTCGTTTAGCTGGTACTGCACCTGGCTCCTCATATGCCTCAAATTCAATTTCCGCATGGGATACATCATATTTTGTGAAATTATCTCCGTCATATTTAGAATCGTCTGGTATGCCATCCACATCCTTTTCTGTAGACGCATCTGATTTGCCGCCGGGTTGTACATGTTTACTTGATTTCCCAGATGGCACAGTCTTTTTTGAACTCCCGCCAGTAATCATATCAGCAAATTCTTCAGGTACTTTACCGGCTACATTTCTGGGTTTAGCATCAATAGCTTCTTCAGTGATATCACCACCTATTTCTTCGGATTTTTTATCGGCTACATCTCCGGGTTTAGCACCAAGATCTTCTTTAGTCATATCACCATTCGTTTCATCAGACTCTTTATCGACTATACCCCCGCCTTCTCCCGTTTCGGATGGGATATCAACAGATTGAGGTAAATGGTCTAATAATTTTATATCGTGGGCTATTAAATACTTCTCAATCTCATCCGCTTTATCTAAAGACTCTATGATGTGTTCAAATAGTGAAGCAGCCATATAATCGATTTCAAATAAATCACATAAACCTTTTGATATATTCAGAATTTTTTCAGGTTTTGAAGTGTTATCCTTAATTAGAATATATTCTTCAAGATTGTAATAGAAATGCTCACATGAACCAATAAAATAAACATCAGTACCTTTAATTGAATGTTTGACGTGAATCCCTTCAGCATATTGAACTGATAAGTTTTTGAGGAGATTTGTATAATCCTTTACCGATTTGTTATTATGAGAACTACTATTTACAACAGCAAGAAGGTATTTACTAATTTTGTCCAAATCAAATAGTTCACTTTCTACGCAACGTTTGTTTGGAATCTCTTCATTTAAAGTCTTCTCAATTGAATTATCCAGTAACAGTAACTCCAATTTATCGATTAAATTTTTGTACTCTTCATAATTAGCATCTATAACGTGCTTTTTGAAATTGGGAGAATACTTGCTAAACAGATCATGTGCTCTACTGTACTGCCTTATAAAGAATAGTTCATCGGTAAATTTATGGAATTCACCATCTTCGCAGTAAATACATCCCTCATTCTTAAATTTCACAATGGAATTATCAATTTCATCTAAAGCGTCCATTTTAGTTATCAACTGTTCGACAATCTTATAAATAAAATTTCGGTGATTTGTAAATTCATCCCCATCCAAACCTTCTTCTTTGTAATTTTGTAATTCGACCAGTCTTTCAAGATAATGCTTAATACCAATTTTACCCTCTTGTAACATACCCAAATCAGTAAAGAATTTACCTAATTTATGTTTTTTGTATTTATCCGAAATACATCCTCTGTTTCCAAATATGTTCATACCCTTTGCTTTATAGTCCCACGCGACCTTGTTTATAGGATACCATTTTTCACCCGCCTGATCGATTAAAATAATTTCTTTCGTTTTCAACTCATTTTCAGTCAAATCACTACGTTTAACAGACTGTAGATATTTTAAAAGATTACACAGCTGTTCTAATTTTGTGTCAAAACTATCATTAGATATTTTTAACGTTTCGATTTGGTTTATTAAAGTTTCCTGATCATGTTTTTTGAAAAATGTATCTATAAAATCTGGGTTTTTTAATCCATCCAAATTTAAATAAGGTTGACCAGATATGAGATCTGAACCGTTACTATAGAACACATCTTTTGGTTTTAACAATTTATCATTGTCAATAGATGGAATCCATTCTGCAGTTAAAAGAGAAGATAGTAGACTGCTGCCTTCCACCTGCATATCGAATGGATAAATACTCGATTGCGCTGTCCAATAATTTCCAGAGAGCGTCGTTTCATTCCATTTTTTTTCCCACATCCCATCTAGTAACAATATCAACTTTTTAGCTAATTTCTCTTTATCCTTTATGTTACACTTCACAAACAAATCCAAATCTACACTGGTTGGATCATTTATGTATTCAATTCTGTAAGTCGGCTCCTTTTTCCAGTCTTGAACAATCTTTATGCTCATCATTTCATCACTAATATCATCTTTGTATATTCCTTGATATTCTCTTTGTTCTTCATCACTCACGTATTGCGGTTTCTTAATTATTCTTGGCTTATCTTCAACACCCAATTCGGAGAACCAGTTTTTAATTTCATCTAATGAATTTTTCTCACCGTCGTTCAATTTTTCTATATAGATAGGATCCAAAAAATGACATCCAATTGGTGAGAAAATATCTTCTAAATAATATGATGAATTAGTCTTACTAAAGTATTCACATGAGAAATAAATCTCATTGGGTGCGTACCAACCACCATTTTTTATTTTCAGGAGAATCTTACCACTATTACGACGGAAACGGTAAAAAGTAGACCAAAGAGGATTATTAACGCTTATTTCATTTATTTTATCTTTATTTTTGAATAAGTACGTTGTGTAGAATAGCATCTCCTCTTCATTGAGATTATCTGGTTGTAAATTATCAATTACATTAATTATGTATCCGATAATTGATTCCTTGCCAAACGTATTCACCCCGAGCTCTACAAAAAAATCCTTTAAATCGTCCTCGCGATACAACTCAACGTTCAGAAAAATCAAGTCACTTTTGAAATGTCGAAAGTCTTCTGATTTTAATACATTCTCATCATTTGGATAGAAAAAAAACTGAACTACATTGCTATCATTCAATAGTGACCGCAAGATCCCTTTCGAATCTTTATAAATTGCAAGCTTCCAAATTTCCTCTTTTAGTACAGAGTTATTTTCCAACTTGAGTTTGAGATAATAAAACAATTTTATAAACCAATCATTTAATCGATTTGATAAATCAATTTTCTCAAAATTCTCAATTAATTTTTCAACATTGAAATCAGAAGCTATACCCCACTCTATGAGGTACTTTGTAGACAACTTATGTAACTCAAAATTGATGAGATTTTCAGAAATGCTTTTAATTAGGTCGTTGTCATTTGCCAAAAAATCTATAGTCGCCTTATCTACAACATGTGGAACACCATCTTCTATTATGTTTTTAAAATTATCTTCAAGTTTTATATTGTTACGGACAAATTCACTTATTTTTTCAGGAGCATCCTTCGCAAAAAGATTGAACTGTGGTTCATCTTTTTTCAAAGGCAATATATTCAAAAAAGTGTTCGGGAAATCATTCGACAGTGATTCGATTGCAAGAAATAATTTGTTTTCAATACAGCTAAACAATTTTTCATTATAATCATCTATACTGAGAGATTTCCTGCTTGCATCGCAATTAAAATCAGCATGTATTAAAAAATTGAATGGGTTTTTCGCAGACTCAAGTGGCATATAAAGATAAAATGTATTATCATCTGGATTTTTTAGTGGTATAATAGTATTACCGTCTAAACGAAATGCAAATATTACTTTTGGAGAAATTGATTGATTGAACTTATCCTTAATGTAATTTAGTTTATGAATTTGTTTCACCCACGACGAAACATTGATGCCATTTTTTTTAATAATATATTCTGTACTGTCACCCTCTATTGTAATACAATATTCACTGTATTCCGGGTCATCGACGAGATCATTTTTTAGAGATACAGAAGAAACATTGTTAAGAAATAGAAGAACATTCCAATCTATATTTAGGGAGCTAAGTAGTTCAATGAAAATTTCATAATTCTTTTCTTTATTTATCGTAAAAAAAAACGCAGTTTCAATTTCATTAGATTCGGTATATTGTCCTTCCACATACACTGGTACAACATATTTTTTTAACTGGAAGTTGCAGCCATTCGAACAGTTAACCACAGGCTCATCGCAAAATGGAAATACTGTCTTAAACCCAACTCCAAACTTACCAATCCTATTATTTTCGCTTTCATTACTGCTTCTTTCATTGCTGCTTAATCCTAAGCCACATATACTAAATAAATCCTTCAAGTTAAAAGGTCGGCCATTGTGACTAAAGCAAATATGATCTGAAGTGATTTCAATTTTTACTTTAGTTGCTTTGCAGTCATCTGCGTTTTGTAAAATTTCGTATAAGAAATGAATTGGATTTGAACTGTTGGAGTATGTTTGTGAATCTATACTATAGTCCCCTGATTTCAAACTTTCGTCTTTCAATTTTTCAAGAGTGGTTATGATTTCTTTCCATTCTTCACTTGTATAATCTGTTTTAGATAAATATTTTTCATACTCATCATTAATTTCGGGTTTTATCCCATCGTTTAGTTGATTTATTTTCTGCCCATTATATCTTTTCAGTTCATCAACAGGTATAGTCAAATAATCACCTTTTTAAATATTAACGTTAAGATGTCGTTTTTTCTGGTTTATTTTTGTTCATAGAGATTGTCGAAAAAGTCCACATTTCGAGGCATATCAACTTATGAAGGAAATGTACCACAATGCAGCATGGCGTTTTACTTTCAATTATTATTTAAAACGTCGCGGTTTTGCCACTTTTCTGACAGTCACTTCATAATTAGTTTCAGTTCTTATAATCTGCGGTTCATTTGCAGTAACTGCGCGCTTCCCGTCATCTCCGTTCATTCGCAGCAGCGACATCTCATACTCAGGCTACCCCAGGCGTTTGCTGGCTGGACGAGCATCAACCACATTTCTCCCCCAACATCCCATAGACTCCCAACCACCGGAAAATCCACAACCTCAAGCACCATCGAATCATCAGCACCGCCAAACACACCCCTTGTATCAGCCTTCAACCCCATTGCAAACTTCCCAAGAACATATGCAATTCCGATCTCAACGTACACTTCATCCTAAGATAGCTTGCCAACATTCATTCCACATTTCTTATATTATACCTTAAAGTTCCCCGATAATCACGTCATCTATTTAAACTTAAATCCGAAGTATAAACTATGGTGAGAAACTCATGAAATATGGAGTTAATTCTCCCATGTTATCAACAAAGGTGATTTTAATCTCAATAACCGACCACAATCTATTCAACATCCTACCTGAAGTCGCCAAAATATTCGATTCCGAAGACGCAGTCATCCACACCGATGCCACCCCAATCCTCATAGTCGCAGATTTGCACGGCGATCTGAACGCTTTGCAACTCGCTCTTCGTAAGAGGTCTGACATTGGATGCGATACAGTGATCTTTCTGGGCGATTACATCGACCGTGGACCTGCATCACTTGATGTTCTTGAATGGCTGTTCTCGTTGAAAATTAAGGAGCCTAATAAAATCATTTTATTGCGTGGGAATCATGAACTCAAAGAAACGAACCGATTTGAAAAATTGTTCGAGGATTTGGAATATGATGAAAAACTGTTTGCTTCGATAAATAATGTGTTTGATAAGATGCCAGTCGGTGCGGTCATTTCGAATAAGATATTCTGTGTTCACGGCGGTATCCCAGGACCTGTAAAACTATCGGAGATTACTAAAGAGGGTGCGTATCCGTATGTATGGAACGATCCGTCTGATGAGGACGGAATAAATTCTTCAAGCCGGGGACTGGGAATGCGAACCTTTGGCGAGGACGTTTTTGAGGAGTTCCTTCAAGTTAATGGGTTTGAGCGGATGGTTAGGGGACACTCGGTGCTTGATGAAGGGTTTAAGTGGTGGTTTGGGGAGAGGTTGTTGTCGTTGTTCTCTGCGCCGAATCATGCTGGCAGGAGAAATTTAGGGGCTGTTGGGGTCGTTAAGGATGGAGGGTTGTTTACTTACAATGTTTGAGTCGTGACGAATAATATTGATTTGCCACATCCATGAAAGACACAAATTATATCTAAACCAAAAGCATTTCCAACCTTCATGGAACTATTATATCTAAAAGACTGCTATCTTACGGAATTCGATGCCGTAATTGAAAGTGTAAAAGGCGATAAATACGTAGTTTTGGATAAGACCGCATTTTATCCAAATTCCGGCGGGCAGCTCTCTGATACAGGCGTACTGATACACAGTGGCAAAGAATATCCCGTCATCTTTGTCGGGAAATTCAATGGGATCATCAGTCATGAAGTTTCGGTGTCGGGATTAAGTCAGGGCGATAGCGTAAAAGGCATGATCGACTGGGACAGGCGCTACAATTTCATGAAATACCACACAGCTTCCCACATATTGAGTGCCATTATTCACAGTGAAACCGGTGCGCAGATATCAGGCAACCAGATAGGTGAGAAAAAGACACGGATCGACTTTAGTCTTGAGGATTTTGATAGGGAATTGATAAAGTCTTACGAGGCAAAGGTCAATGAAGTGATTGACAGGAAACTGCCTGTGGAGATCGACATCATGCCGCGTGATGAGGCATTCAATATCCCGTCCGTGGTGAAATTAAAGGATGCTTTCCCGCCTGACATTTCAGAGATACGTGTGATAACAATACCAGATATTGACAGGCAGGCATGCGGTGGTACGCATGTGGCAAACACCGGTGAGATACCACATATTGAGATATTCAAAGCAGAGAACAAAGGTAAGAACAACAGAAGGGTGCATTTCAGGTTTGTCTGATGGTGCATAATTTTACAAATTACATACGAGAATAATCACTTACTGTTACCTCAAATGTCCTAAATATATTTTAACAATAACTACTACATTTAGTAGCCCTTAAATTACATTAACACAATTATCAACATAAAACTCAATTATAAAACATCTAACATCATTTACAAACGGAGAATATCATAATGAAAGTATTAGTCAGTGACCCATTATCAGAAGAAGGAACATCAAGACTTGAAGAGCATTTCACAGTTGACATCTCAACCGGTCTTTCTGAAGACGAACTTATAGAGAAGATCAAGGATGTCGATGCACTTGTCATCCGAAGCGGAACGCAGGTTACAAAAGCCGTTATCGATGCGGCAGAGAAGTTGAAGATCATCGGCAGGGCAGGAGTAGGTGTTGATAACATCGATATCGATGCAGCGACACAAAAAGGAATTATCGTGGTCAATGCGCCGGAGGGTAACATGCTCTCGGCTGCCGAGCATACCATTGCAATGATGATGTCCCTTACAAGGAATATCCCACAGGCAAATGCATCCCTAAAGTCGAGGAAATGGGAGCGCAAACTGTTCATGGGAACTGAGGTCAATGGCAAGATCCTAGGTGTCGTAGGACTTGGGCGCATTGGTACAGAGGTTGCCAAACGTGCGCAGGGACTTGAGATGACCATACTTGCATACGACCCGTTCATTTCAGAGGAACGCGCACAAGAATTGGGTGTTGAACTCGCAACAGTTAATGAGATTGCAGAGCGTGCCGATTTTATTACTGTGCACACACCGCTCATCAAAGAGACACGAAACATCATTGATGCAGAGCAGTTCGCTGTGATGAAGGACGGCGTACGTATCATCAACTGTGCACGCGGTGGCATTATTAACGAAGAGGCTCTCGCAGATGCAGTGAAAAGCGGCAAGGTTGCAGGCGCAGCACTCGATGTGTTCGTGAATGAACCTCCATTTGACAGCCCATTGATGGATCTTGATAACGTGATCATGACCCCGCATCTTGGTGCATCGACCGAAGAGGCACAGATCAATGTTGCGGTATCGGTTGCGGATGAAGTTATTTCTGTGTTGAATGGCGGTAGTGCCAAGAATGCGATTAACATTCCGTCTGTCAAACCTGAGGTTATGGCTGTACTCGCACCATATATTAAACTTGCTGAAACTATGGGAAGTGTGGCCGGACAACTTATGGGTGGCAATTGTGAAAAGGCTGAGATCGGATATTATGGCGAGATCTCTGAAAAGGATACAAGAGTTGTTACAGTAGCAGCACTGAAGGGTTTGCTTGAGACTGCACTTGGATCCGGTGTGAATTATGTGAATGCTCCGGCACTTGCAAAGTCACGCAAGATCGAGGTTATTGAGAGCAAGTCTGAAACTTCAGAAGAACATGTGTCAACGATACAGATCAAACTTACGAAAAGAGCTGAAACAAAACTGGTTGCGGGTGCAGTTGTCGGCAATGAGCCAAAGATCATCCAGATCGATAATTACCGTGTTGATATCGTTCCATCAGGTTTCATGATCGTTTCGAACCACGTTAACCGACCGAATGTGATTGGACCATGCTGCATCCTGCTTGGTGAGAATAACATCAATATTTCAGGTATGCAGGTCGGACGGGTTGAGATCGGCGGAACTACAATTATGGCGCTTAATGTGGATTCGGAAGTGCCGGATGATATATTGGATCAGATGAGAGACATTGAAGGGATATTGGATGCTAAACTCGTGACTCTTTAAAAGTTTTGGCAAAAATCGACATAACCAATATTCACAGGGTGGAGTAGTACAGCCAATTGTTGTGCACTTTTCCCTGATAGTTCTTTATTGATGTCGATTTTTACATAAGGTTATTAATATAATGCAACCAAATAGGGTTTCAAATGATGCGAAAACGAATTTATCATCGTTTCCCGCATAGGGAAATACAATTTGAGCAAAAATACCGTTATTATTCTGACCTGCCGTTCCTTGTCAAGGTAATGGCAAATCTGGATGGTAAATTCGGAATGTTCGTGACCGAATCTGTTTTACAGAGAGGACATCGCATACAGGCTAAGCGCGAGATTGGTATTGACATTATGACCAACGGCGTGGATTTTGCACCGCTTAATTATGAGAATGTTGATGAGATCATTGATACTATCGAACTTGAGGGTATTATCGATTTCAAGATTTCGCTAAAATACAGTTATCTTGACGGAAAATATAACCGGGTTCCTTTTAAGGGAGATGTATACCTTGTGCGAATTATCTTTGAAAGTAACATTGCAACACTTCAGATCAAGCATATAGATGGTCCTTATCGTACCGAATGTGGCAGGGTTGCAGATACTATTATCGAGGAACTTCGGCGTGGTGCCTGATGGGGCAGGTGGATGAACTTACATTGGTGGTTGCAGCACCATTCAAGAAAAATGCTGCTCCCTCACTCTCGATGAGGGATTTTGAGTTCGCACTTTCTTTTGATCTTAAATGGATGTCCCCCGATGAGGCATCAAAGGTGCGCGACCTTGCTATTAAATCAAGACTCCTGACACTTGTTGACGGGATGCTCAAACCTGTTTTTGATCTTGATGCTACAAATATACCTCATGGTTTCAAGCCACAGGTCGATCTGTTCAGGGAGAAGACATTACTGGAACAGATAATGGCACACATTTCCGTCACCACCGGAATGGGACTGCGGGACATTGCAGCCAAAATAAATTCAAAACAGGAACAACTTTCCGACCTTGTGGATATCGAGGTCGCTGCATTGCTGGTAGCAAAGAAGATGGGGTGTAACATCGAGCCGTTCTATAAACAGGTGGATGAAACAGTCATCCGATAGAGGATTTCGACAAAAGTCATCGACAGATAGATTTATAATTAATACTGGTATTACTGGTATCGTTATTCCCTATGCGAGAGTAGCCAAGTGGTCAACGGCGATGGACTCAAGATCCATTTTCGTAGGAATTCGTGGGTTCGACTCCCCCCTCTCGCATTTTTGGTTTTTTTGATTACTGATTTGACATTTTCCCAAACTCTATTTTTTTGCTATTGATCCTTTTTTCCGACGCAAGATTATGGGCAGCATCCCGAATACCACCAATGAACAACCGCTCCACAGTATGCTCATTCCCGGAATTACTTTTATGTTTGCAACCGATATGAAGATCGGGGTGGTTGTGCCAATCCCCTGATACGAGATACGTACATCGGCAAGTATGCTGCGATGTGTGTAAACATGAGTGATGTATTGTCCCTTGTGCTCTTCGAAGGTTGCACTTCCTTTTCCGACCTGCTCTCCGTTTTTGTATATTGAATATGTGGCTGTTTTGGTTGAGTCCAGTATCGGTTCATTGATTTTGGGAGATGTGGCTATAAGGTCGTTTAGCTGGATATCGTAGTCACCAACGTTTTTAGTATCACCAAGAGACTGGAACAGTACGGTTTCGGATATTGTGTAGTTGGACATGAGTGCACCTATCAGTATCAGTGCGGTGCCGAGATGGATTAGATGGGTAGATGTGGGATATATCTGTTTTTGTCTTGCATTTTTTGCAACCGCTAAAAGTGAAGATATTGATGCAAATGCAAGCAGGGGAATTGAGAGATCCGTATGGAGGTTCTTAAAGGGTGCGATTATCAAAAACAGTATTGTTCCGCAGGCTGCGATAATGAGTGCCAGTGAACGGGTTTTTACATTATAGTTATATGCGCAAGTCCCAAGAACTGCAAGCAAAAGAAGTGTGATCGGATATGCCCAATTGCTGTAGATGGCGGTGGAGATGGCTACTCCCGTATCTGCTCCGAGTATCTGTATCACCAGTGGGAATGTAAGTCCCCAGAGGATGATGAGTGTGAGTGCCACAAGCAGAAGTATGGTTGCAGTGAACAGGTTTTTACTTGATAGCAAGCCATTGACCTGTGTTTGAGATTCTTTCATGATCTGTGGAGTTTGTTTATGATCATGCGCTTTGAACAAAAGGAACAGTGTGAGAATGCAACTCGCTGTCGTTGCATAAAGAAGTAGTCTGCTCTGGACACCTTCTCCGAACGCGTGCACCGATTGTATATCACCGCTGTGAATTACATATGTCGAATAAATGGCAAGGATAAATATAAATGCACCGAGTGCACGGGTTTGTTTTGTAAAAATATGTTCTTTCCTGTACTTAATGGATGAATGCAGGAAGGCTGTCAAAAGCAGCCATACCATGAGGGGTGATGTAAATGCAGGGTCCCATGTCCAGTACCCATCCCACACTTCGTATGACCAAAGGCAACCGGATACGATTCCTGCACCAAGTGCAGCCCATGCGAGCCTGCTGCATAATCGCTGGTATGGTTCCCAGTCAAATGGTTCTATAAGTGATACGATAGTTGTTGAGAAGGTGAGTGCCAAAAGTCCGTATCCTAAGAATATTCCGGGTGGATGAAATATCATCCAGAAGTTGATAAGTATCGGATCCATGCCTCTCCCGTCATTGGGAATGGCTGTGATATCCGGAAACACATCGAAAATACTTGTGAAGGGTGTATGGCGAATCGTCAGGTAGAGGAACAACAGTCCAATCAGTAGTATGATAAGCTGGTTTTTCCTGTGACTGGATGCTTCGAATCCGTGTTTTTCTGACATCCAGATGGATACGCCAAATATTACACATGTTAAAAAGAGATATGCTCCACCTTCTCCTGTCCAGAATGCAGATATCTTATAAATGAGGGGGAGATCCAAATTTGTGTATTGCCATACATAGTATATTGAGAAATCTGATGCCAGCAGGTGGTAAAAGAGAAGTAGGGATGATGCAGCCATTGATAATATCGCGATGCGCATGAGCCATCTGATGTGTTTGCTACTGCACTTGATATTACTGGCAAGTCCTTTATTTTGCAGGCTTTGGAATTCTTTTGATAACAAGCACAAAAATGCAGCACAAAAAAGTGTAAAACTGATGTAGAGGAGAATATTCCCCGGCATCAGAATCCTCCGTACAACCGGAGTGCTGTGCAGATCGCTAAATAACCTGAAATGTAGAGACCGATCAGTACATTCAACATCGTTAGTATGAGGGCTGCTAAAACAAATGTGGGTATCTCGCTGTTCTTTGTGTCAAATTCATTCCATGTCTTGTGGAGGTATGTGTAACTGAAAACAAGGGTTAATATGCCGAAAATACCTGTTCCATGGAATGGTGTTGGCAGGATCGAGACCACGAAAATGATGAGTGTGGCAATGGCTAAGTTGGGTTGGATGTTCCGTGCCCTGCTTTTTAAAAATGCAATTGTAAGCAGCGTCAGGATGATCCCTGTATTAAGGTCGTGAACTCCGCTTAGACTATAGACCATCTGAATCACTCCGTAAACTTTGAAGGGCATCGTGCGATCAGTTTTGTGGATATGAACGTATCGCTTTCCATTGTACCAATAATTACAATTTCGGAGTTTTCACTAAAAGATGACGGCAGGCTGCCTGTGTATATGACGTTCATAGATGCAGTGTCGTCTGTCAATATGAATGTATAACTGCTATTGTATAGGTGTGTGAATGAATCCGGTTCGATTGTTCCGACCACATGTATGTCATTTTGGGCTGTTTTACTTTCCAGTATTTCGTTGATGGTGCTGTATTCTATCATGTAATTGGAAACGGTGGTGTACCCTAACATTATGCACAGGACGATTACAAGTACTGCCAATATGTTCTTTTTGTTGTATCCAATGTATGACATTATACACTCCTGGTAGATCTGATCTAAGGGACATCCCTGCGATCAGGTTTTGTGTCAAATCGTATGCATTTTGAATTAATTATTAATTTATGGCATCCTGATATATAATTATGTAATTGTTTTGTCCGGTTTAAATTGCTTTATTTCATGGACATCAATTTTTTGACAAAGTGCACATTTCAAATTAATCGCAATAATACACATAAATTTCTACAACTGTTTACGGTATCACGAAAAAGGATTATATGGCATAAGGTCATTGTTAGTATATATATAACATTGGTCTATTCAATGGTTTGGCTGTATCTCAAAAGTGGATGCTGTCGAATGGATATGTGAAAAACGCATGTTATGCAAAAACACATGCCATACGAAACATGATGCTGTAATAACAAGCATACCTGTAAAACAGTTATTGGAACTGTTTTTCATCAACATAGCGGAGACTTTCAAGATTGGTGCATGTATACGTAAATATGCTTCATGTTCCGTTGCAAAACATCTAATGCTCCTGTTTATCGCTTCTTTTTTACTTAATGTTGTCGTGTTATCCCAGCCTGTGCTTGCGGATGATAGTTATGAAACGATTCCATTATCTGGCAGTCAAGTGTACAATAATAGCAATAGCCTTAATTTTGGGTGCAATTCTCAACATGATCAGTCAACAATTGCCAGTAGTGGGATCATGAGAATAATGTTGCCGTTGGCAATACCAATAATTCCGAATCCTGTGGACAATATTGAAACATCTGATCCTGGTCCAGCATCCACATTTTCTCAAATTTATACTGGCACATCAGTAAACACCAGACAGAGCATCTACTGTCCGGAAGAAAGTGCTGAGATCGTAATTGTGCTTTTGAATAGTAAGGGTGCACCTGTGAGCAATGCCGAGATTCATATGGATGTGACCGCACCCGGCAGCAGCACAGTTCATTTTTCCACAACTTTCGGCAGTATCGTTGAAAGCTTGGACCCGGGGGTGTATGAAGCTGCGTATATAGCTAGCACCGAAGGACGATACAGTATTTCCTGCACTGCAATCATTGAAGGCGAAGAGAGCCGATTTGACACATATTTCATGGTGCAGAGTAGTTATGATCTTGACATCATCCGGCGCGCGCAGAGCAAGATCGACCCAAAGCACTACGATAGGTTTGATGTCGGTATTGATCTCACTTCATATACCGATGCGGATGCGGTTACGATACGGGAATATGTTCCTGTGATTTTCGATGTTTTTACTGACGCTACTGTTACGGAAGCAGATGATCTTAAAGTGCTCACATGGGAGCGGGATCTTGCCGATGATCTGGCATCCGTGGATTATTCGTATTCGGTGCCTATGGAGTGGCCAGAGCTGTACCAACTGGGTCCGGTCGAGGTTGATTATGGTGATGAGACGTTTACTGAAGCCAGGTCGTGGTGGGTGGCTGTTGACCCCACAGAAGAAACAAACTCACCAACTGCTAACAGTGGATCATGGTCAAATGCTGCTAATGCATATTCATCTAATGATAATTATGCTTCAAGTAGCGTGCAGAATGCAGAACATGTTTATCAAGACTATGGTTTTTCCCTTGCAGGAAATACAATAGATAAAGTTGAAATTGGAATTGAATATTATTACACTGATACGAGATGGCACATTGATTTTCAAGAAAGTTGGGATGGCGGATTAACTTGGTCATCACTGCGAACATTACCGGGTAAAACATCAGATGATAATACAGTCGAATGGACTGATGTTACAGGAGATGTCAGTTGGACTCCTGAAATGCTAAATGATGCAAATTTTCGTGTAAGTGTAAAAGTTATTAAGGACCAAACCCAGTCACAAACTGTTTATATTGACCATATTCCGGTGAGGGTCACATATACCGCAGCAGGCACCAACACCGCTCCAGCAATCACCAATGTAGCCAGTTCAACACCGACCCGCATTACTGTACGCATTACATGGGATACAAACCAGTCGGACTCGAATAATCGTGCCATATATTCTACAAATTCTGATCTATCCGGCTCTAACTGGAGCAGTTGGGATAATAATACAGATTTAGTGGATATCCATTTAACTGGTTTATCTCCAGAAACTAAGTACTATTATTCTGCATACAGCTATAACGGAACAAATGTTTCACTCTACTCCAATTCATCGATTAATAATTTTACAACAGCCGGAAGTACCAATGCTTATGGACATGTGAAAAATAAAGATGGAGATTCGATAACTACCATAATTACCGTCTATGACGAAGATGGTAATGAACTCGATACTATCACTGGGAATACATTTGATTTTGATAATGTACCCATAGGTGGATATATACTGTTTGACGCACTCGACAGCATAAACATTTCGGCAATGTTTAAGATCAATGGCAGTTCAACCAATGCTGAGATCATATTCGAGGATTACGGTCTGAACAACCCCGAGTCAACCGCAGCGCCCGGCAATCCCATGAAATACGTGGATGTCAGTGCAATTAATGTTTCCTATGAGAGTGTCGAGATTAAGATACAGTATACCGATACTGAACTCGGTAATCAGAACGAGGAGAGTCTCAGGATATACCACCACAAAGACGAAGCATGGGATCTGCTGGCAACAACAGTAGATGCAGCAAATAACACGTTCACAGCACAAACATCATCTCTCTCAACCTTTGCGGTGGGGGAGCCGTACAGGTTGATCGTCTTTACAAATAAACAGGTCTACAGGGATGAATTCTATGAGTTTGATAACATACCTAACGTGGTAACTTCAGGCAATACCGACGATTTAGGCGTTATAGTCTATGCGATGGTTCTTGATGACGAAGGGTATATAAATACGACCGGTCTGAGTTTTAACGGCACACTGGAAGATGTTGAATTACAGGATCATCAAGCTTCGTCAAGCGTACATCACACAATTACATATAATCCATTCGGTTATGGATATGACAATATCACACTTGACACCTTTGCCGATGATGGAGTCTCCCCAGATGCTGTGGCTGGAGATGGGATTTTCACGTCATACACCGATGTAAATGAGCTTCCTACATCCATAAGCCAGCAACACCTCCTTATTAACATTACTGTAAACGAGATCACCTCTGGTATAAATGAAACAGTTCAAGTACTGTTCACAAGAGGTGGATGCTTGCACAGCGGTTACGCTGGTAATAAGCCCACTGCTCACGGTCGGCACGTTTTATCGAACACGGATCAAACTGCATGCGTGGTCTGCCACTGGGGATATGAACATCATCTCGGGAACCATAAGTCGGTGATGACGCCGGTTGATGTTTCAGACCTTACTTCAGAGCCATCCTCCACGACTTACTGGAATTATCTAACAGGGGACAACACTGGTACAACTGACACACGGGATGCATGGAGCGAACTCGGCGATTCGCACTATTGTTATTCATGCCACTTTTCAGGAACCACCGGTAATGGTGCATGGGACTATACGACAGATACCACCACGGATAGACCGTCATGTAACGATGCTACGAGTGTGGCAGGTGCTGACTGTCATGATGTTACAGTAATTGAAGGGGCATCGTTAACAGATATCGACTGGAAATGGAAATCAAGCGGTGCGAGTTACCTCACGTCACATAACCATACTGATACCATACCCGCAGTGACTCCATGTGAGCTATGTCACAGAAACTGGCACAATAACAAACTCCCGAACACTTCTTCCTCTACAGATATCAATGACCAGTGTACGATTTGCCACTCAAGTACCGGTCCCCAGAATTCAGAAGATTACGTCCACGGCCCGGATACCACAAACTGCAAAGCCTGCCACCTTGATACGGATCAGGTCATGGACCCACACCTCATTGCTGAAGCAGGAATACCAAATCCGAACTGCAGCGAGTGCCACGATCTGGGCGGGCAGTCGCTCAATCTAATCGACTACAACACCTTTAACAAGAGCGATTACGTGCACAACCAACTCAATGTATCTGCGGGCAAATACCCATTGAACTACAACGCTGACAACGGGTCAGCCGCAAGACCTGCCGATGATAAAATATGCTGGGGCTGTCATGGTGAAGACGACAACAACGACGGTCTGGCCAACTTTAGTGAACAACCCGCCAATGATCATCCGAACCGTTACAATAATGCACGGACATGTGAGGAGTGTCACCAGAATGAATCATCTCCATGGGGTGCGCCGCAAAATGTTGCCCACAGTAACAATACCGACGAAATACGGACACCTGGGGCACCGCACTGTTACGATTGCCACGGTACCACCGTGATGTACAACCAGTCTCATCAGGACACGGACTACACCACGAGCTACAAGGATACGGTTGCAGCCCACTACGGCACAGGCTTCCCGGCACTGGAAGACCTGCGCGGTAGTGATGCATACTGTACTAAATATTGCCACCAGAACACCTCTTCGCCATTTAAGAATATATTCGTGGATCTGGGAGATATGCAGAGACCGAAACATTCCTCTGCATCTACACGACCGGAAAACCAGACCTGTGTTGATGCCCAGTGTCACGCAGCCGAAGCACTGCACAGCAGTGAAATGAAAAACCCATCATTCGAGGATGGTGAGTTCGGGAACGCAAACTGTACTTCATCAACATGTCATCCTGGTTTTGAAAACCACAGCGGCACCTTAAATTGTACTTCATGCCACATGGACAATATTGGTTCTAACATCCATCCCATAAAATACCTGCAAAATGATGGCGTAACATTCTCCAAGGTTAATAATACAGCCGCAGACTGCAACCTCTGCCACAAGGAAACATTGGCTGATGCCAAAATGACAGAGTGGGGACTCAGCCCGGCAAAAGTGGGAGCTCAGAGGCATTCAGAAGATCCGAAGAACGGCAGTAAATGGAACACGACATCTGAACCGTACTGGACCTATGAGCCCCAGACAATCACCTATGCCACAGGCTGGCAGGCAAATTCTGCACGCGGTTTTATTACCAATTTCGAAGGAATGACGAGTACCAATTCATCAGCAGCCAGAATAAGCGAGAATACCACCGAAGATGTTTATGTGGGTCACTTCCCAAGTAATAATGAATTCATTTCAAGTTCTACAGGTTGGTCAACTTCGGGGGCAGGAAGCGGTGCATGGTCGGGTACTAACGGGAACCCGACTGGCTCGTTGACAGTGTACACCACATCACTAGGCACATCAGTAGATCGCAGATGGAACACATCATTTAATTATAATAAAAGTGATGAGGTCGCAGAAGTATTACTAAAACTGGATAGTAAGCTCATCACGGCAACGCGGCTCAACACCGGTGCATTAAAAGTGATAAATGTATTTATAGACGATAACAGCGGGAACATTACGGAGGTTTACAACAGGACCCTTCCAAATACCCCTGAGCCGGACTGGATTGAAAGCGGGGAGGTATCGATACCGAATCCTGATGCTGTGTTCTGGAAAAATGGGGACTATACTTTGAGTATCAGAACAAGGTTTACCACACAGGGCAGACCACCGAGAAATCCCATCCCCAATGTAAGGGTCGGGTATGATAATGTATATCTGAACGTTTCCGAAGTGGATTATAAGAAATACGACTTTTCCTTCTTTATCAATGACACTCCATCCAGTGATAAATATGAACTGATAATTGGTTACCAGACCCAGACCGAACCTGCCAAACTCTATGTACTGAACAATTCGGTGTACGAATATAAAGCGGCTCTAGACAGCGGGGCATTTACCAAGTTAGTGGTTCCATTAAGCGAACAGGAATATAACAACGGTGACATAATGCTTCGAATAAACGACAGCACTGGGCCTGATGATATTGATGTCCATGCCGACTATTTAGAGATACAGTACATGTTTGTCAGGTCATATAGATGGGTGAACGACAAACCGGTTCATTTTCCTTGTGAGTACTGTCACGAACCGGACCAGCACTACGAAAATGCTCTTGGTATGCCGTATTATTACAAGGGTAATAATTACGAGGGTCAGCAAATAAATGATTCAACCAACTGGTGTGCGTCATGTCACTATCAGGGCTACCAGAACGCAGATAAAAATTATACTGATACGGTCAATGCATTTTTGGACCATGACCATATCGTACCTCCAGAGATCACTGGACATTCTGTGTATGGAGTGAACGAGTCCACACACCCTGATAATGAGTATCACAACCATTCAGATTTTAATCTTAGTAGTTTTAACGATTCAACCTGCTGGGGCTGTCACAGAGCCGGACTTCCAATGGGCACGCTCAGCACGGAGTTCGTACACCATGTTTCCTCAGGTGAATTCCCCGCTTCAGTCTTCATTACAGAGATCACAACCAACAGAACAGAGTATTCCACGAATGAAATGGTAGAAATAAACATAACAGTCTACAATTCAGGCGATGTAAATATTACGGGAGATTTGAATGTGACCATCCGTCGTCAGGACGAAACAGTTATGGAGACTGCAACAACCTATCAGGACATGTTCATACTGTCTGGAGAGAGTAATTCAACAACCACTCTTTGGGATACGACTACAACACCCCCGGGCAATTATATTGCATATGCGCAGTTTGATTACCTCAACCAGACCAGACCTGAGAGTCAGACCAACAGCACTGCTTTTAATATCACTGGTGTCGGTGCCACTGTACAGACTAATAAAACCCAATACCGACCGACCGACACTGTCAATATTACAGGTATGACATACAACCTGACATCAGATGTAGGCAACGCAGATGTGAATATTTCAGTATATTATCCGAACGAAACGCTGTTTGGATGGGTTAATACTACCAGCGATAGCAGCGGGAATTATATGGGTCTTTGTAATCTTGCATTGACAGACCCGATTGGTACCTATGCGGTGAATGTACAGGCATCCAAAGATGGTAACAGCAGTATAAATTCAACCACCTTTTCTGTACTCGATCTTTTGGTAACTACTACCACTGATAGATCCACCTACGCTCCCGGGACTATTGTCTCTATTACCGTGAATTCTACCTATACGAATTTAACTGCGGCAAACAACAGTCAGGTCAATCTGACCATAAAAGACCCAAACAGCGTGACTATTAACGAGACATCCGGAACTATAGATGCAGATGGATTCTATACGTATCAGTACACAATTCCCACAGATGCGGCTGAGGGTACATATAGTATATCTGCAAATGTAACCGATCCGGAAGGATATGATAAATCCGGGTCCACAACGTTTGATGTTGTTTTAAGGTATGCCGCTTTGGATATTGACCCATCTATCACTGTGATGTGGAAAGAGCAGACAAAGATATTTACGCTGACAGTTGAGAACACGGGTGATGAGGCAATCAGCAGCGGCAGTGTAAACCTCACTTCCACAGGTTCGAATTTCACAATACAAAACCAGAGTTCAATGGATTTTACCAACCTTGCTGCAGGGAACACAGTATCATTCAACTTCAATGTCACGACCAATGCAAGCATACCACTTGTAATGCATACATTGAGTGCCACACTATCATTCGATGGATTGGATTCGCAAAAGGATGTGTATATTAAATTGATTACAGAGCCTGAGATTTTTGTCAGGACAGTGAGTGATAAGGCGGTGTATCTGCTGGATCCGTATAAGTGGGTATATACTGCACCTGATTCGGAATGGCCTGCTGCCAATGAAGGACGTTCCAATGTAACGATAAATGCCATGGTTGTTGACCAGTACGGCCGTCTCGTGCCGAATGAGCGCTATCCGGATGAGCCAACTGTGATGTATTACGTATACAACGGGAGCGCTGGTTCGTTAATCTCAAGTGGGAATATGGATAAGACACGAACGGGGTTTTATACTAAGAGTATAGAAGTAAACGAGATTACAGGCACTGCAGATTACCTTGTGTATGCCAATGTTTCCGGTCTGGGAACTGAGGTGAGCGGCTCAACGACATTTACGGTGGACAGGTGGGGTTGTGACAGTTGCCATGATGGAGACCAGGAACATGGTTGGACTAATATGATTGGCAGTTCAACATATACAGGTGGATCAATCACCTATCAAAATCTTGTGGATTATGAACTGACCCATACCCCATCAGCCGGAACAACAGACCATGAAAATATAGTGAATAAAGGTTGTGGTGGCTCTTGTCATACTGGTGATAATTCTGTCAAATGCACTCAGTGCCATACTAGCTACATGTCTGGACAGCACTCGAATGTCGTGGTGGGAACAACACCGGCCACAACATGTTCTAACGCTTCCTGTCACGGACACATAAACGTCGGCGACCTTGCCGGAGATCTGGATAACCGCTATCCCAGTTGCGATGCTACCAACTGCCATCCAATTTCATACAAAGACAACTTCACAATTTCTTCCTTGAACGATACTCTTTCTTCAGTTCCACAGTGGCTCAACAATACCACTGGTACAAGAGATCTGGCAGTGCATCCGAACCCTGACAACGCGCTTGTGAACTGTTCCTTCTGCCACAACAATTTCCATAATATCTATGATGAGCCGGATACACTTACCTGTGATAACTGTCACAACGAATCCATAGGATATACATTGCACAATGGCACGACCACGCCTGCGTCAACTGCTGCGAACTGCACTGACTGCCACAATTTCTCGGGCACACACCAGATCGATATTCATAATACGATCACACCCGCCTGCTCCCTGTGCCATGATGAGGTAAACCACAGTTCATATGATACAGATGGTGTAAGCTGCTTGCAGTGTCACAATGATAATATGTTGAATTATTCAGGAAATGTGCTCACAAATGGTACTTATATGACAAACACCAGTATTCATTCTATGGATGATTTGATACCTGAGTGCGATGATTGTCACATTGGTTATAACAACCACAGCAGTTACGATCCATACGGTGTTGGCTGTATATATTGCCATAATAATAAGACACTGGTATACACAAACATTTCTGAAAACTTCTTGTTGGTAAATGATGAAGGAGTATACCATACAGATTATAATACCAATACAGCCATCCACGCTCCGAATGCAATCGATATGATTCCGAATTGTACGGATTGTCACGGTTCAAGTGAATACAGCACCCATCTTGGTAATGATACAGAGGTGACAGCAGGCACTGCAGCTAACTGTACACAATGTCATGATAATGTTGTACTGAATTACACTGGAAGTGTTTTCCCCGCTGGATTATACAACACCAATGCTGATATCCATTCCACATCCAGGACTGATATGCTGCCTAATCAGGCAACCAACTTGAACGATAGCTGTGCAATTTGTCATGTAACGGTCTATGGTGAAACCACCCATACGCATTCAAATCTCCATGAGTGCTATGAGTGCCACTTCGATCCGGATGTGCAGTATCAAAATTCGGTTACGGATAGACCTATGGAACACACCATTAACGAAACAATAGGATGCAGGGAATGTCATTTTGACTTCAGTAGATTGGATGATATGGGTAAACCTACCTCCTGGGTGAATTCTACCATGTTTAACGAGAGCGTACACGGTGATCAGGACAAGATCGACTGTGTAAGCTGCCATACAAAAGACCATCTGCCTCCTGAATCGGGATGGAAGGCATGTGAATGCTGTCATTCATACCAGTCGGATCCGGTCGATGATACCAACCGGCATAATCTTACAAGTACTCCATCAAGTTATGTAGTGGACAACACAAATTGCACTGATTGTCATGATGCTACTTTGTATAGCACTGCCAGTACCACATTTAGCAGCACTGCGAACAATGATTGCAGGTACTGTCACACGTATCCTGACAAGAACAGGGAATATTTTTATTAGGCTTTGACCTGACTGGGCAACCCTCGCGCCTATTGTAAAACTTATCGTGCGCTGTTCGAGAGTTCGACTGTGCAGGACATCACATAATTAAATTTAACGTACTTAAACCTTGATCAGACCGCTTCGATCAGGCAAGCTATCGACCAGGCCACCGTACAAGATACATTTATGCTCTTGCAAAAAAGGAGTATATACGAACTCGCACTATACAATTCTATAAATTATATACTATCAAAAAATATTTCACTCAACTAATACATCTCCAAAAAAAGTATGTTTTTCATCCTACACTTTTACAAATTATTCGAGGACTGGCCATTGGAGATATTTCAACCAGTTCACCCCAATCATCTGAAAAACATTCTATGCACATTCCATTCACTTGAGGATGCTCTTCTCCAAGATTCGTGCCACAAGATTTACATTGAGATGTCATAGTTCCTCCGCATAAATAACTTATACCTGATTGATATAAGTTGCAATTCTATTAATATATTTTCGACCAATATCACTGAATAGCCATTCTTATGATTGAACCCAAAATTTATTTTAAAATCAAGGGCAGGGGCCATTGCCCCACCTACCTTTATGCAAGTTCCTCTTCTAACCACGGTTTTACATCATCACCGTGGATAAGTTTCGCCAGGTCATCATCCAGATTGGACGGCTCGATAAGTATTAACCAGCTCTCTTCATACGGATCTTCTGCCAGCATTTCAAGATCATCTTCGACATCCTCATTGACCTCAACGATCGTTCCGCCAACAGGCATGATCAAACCACCGACCCATTTTGCGGATTCCAGTGACCCAAATGCTTCACCTGCTTCGAATTCATCATCTTCCTCTGGCATGTCGATAAACTCAATCGCTCCGGCAGCCGTTGCACCGTATGCATCCATTCCTACTCTGACATTGCCATCATCCTCAACCCTCGCCCAGGTATGTTCCTTGGTATAATACATTTCATCCGGCATTTCGTATCCTTCGATTTCCATAGATTAATCCTCCATTTATTGAAACTTGATTTGTTAGTTAATTCCTTAATTATCTGTAATTTTAAAGATCAATATCCTTCATAGCGTTCCCGCTCTTTTGATATCAATTCGCCATAATATGCAACCGCATCAGCAGCACTCATCAGACCCGTGTCCTGAAAATCGCCTTTGACTTCGACCATGGGTATGTTATATGGGTCACTATTTATGATATTCGGATCATCCCACAATTCCTCATTGACATTCACAACCGTAGACTCAAACGGAAGCGAAATCTGCGAAACAGCCTTTATGGTCTCGTATGCGATTATGAAATCATCCTTTGGAATTACCTCACCAATTTCAGGCAGATCGATATGCACAATCTCCTTTGATAGCGACTGACCCAGTTCCGTTATTCCCAGCGCAAGCCTGTCCTCATGTAGCTTCACCCACACATGTGTTTTTAGATAAAACCTGTCTTCAGGAAATTCAAATTCTTCAACTTTCATTAATTTACCTCGTGTAATCGTAATCTAACTCAACTTAACCTAAATTCCCCTATGTATGTTTTTTTATTTTAATTTGAACACAGACCTGCTCACCACATTGCGGCAGATATTCTCCATACCGAGTAGGAATTAATTTTATTAAAGGATTACCGAAAAACATGATAAACGATGCACCTCCAACAGGCAACCTATGGTTTTTTTCATCGAATACTTTAAGGTCCACACCGGATGAGTGCACCATATGTGAATTGCCAATAGACCTAAACGTTTCAAACGGCAGTTCAGTATCGCCGTTCCCGATCAAACCAAACCTGTGCAGAGCGTGGTCACCTGACGGTATAAATCCATCAAGCAAATATCCGTTAGCCGAATAGCCATTCAAATCACCGCCACGGCTGATATCCGGGCAGTCAATGAGTGCATATCGCTCATCAGAGAATACAACCTCGCCGCTGAATTCAAAAGCATCGCTTGTCCCGTCCCTTCTGCCGTCTTTTGAGGAACTTACTGCCCCAACCGGAATATCGAGCGGCATGTTATTACTTGCCCGCAGATAATCATCCGGCATGCGCACCTCCACATGAAGGTGTGAAAAATTCCAGAAATAGAAATAACCGCTTTTGATAAATGTACCAAACTCCTCACCGCAACGCACCCGATCCCCGATTTCCACACTGGGTTTAACGTGCAGTATCTTTACAACAAACTCACCACATCGTATCGCTGTTAAATATTCCTTGAAATCACGATCCTTGAACGGCGTAGGTGTGTCAAATTCCCTGATATCCACAACAACACCGTCAACAGGCGAGTGTGCTCCCTCACCGAAATCGCCGTATGCAATATCCACTGCACTACCCGTTTCATGTGCAGCAAACGGGCTTTTGAAAAACGAAAGCATAGCATCATCAGGTGCCATCAACCTGATATCCTGATACGTGGCTGCAAGTTTCATCAAGGTCTCCGCATTCAATCACCCGGATTGTAGGAACAGCACATGTTGCCCACCTCTTGTATATCCAGACCTATGTCACCACACAACCTATACACACTGCGGCTTGGTACTGCGATCCGGTCGATGCCGCAAAGTATCGCATATTCATCAAGATGTGTGCGATACCTGCCGCCCGGACGCACACAACTAAGGGACAACGGTGTTTTTGGGAACGCCTGTCTCGCCTTTGCCACAACAGCAGCAACATCTTCAAGCGCAGGATGCTGTGAACCCGCACCTGCCGTGCCTTTTGTTGGTATGAATACAACGATCACAACCACAGCAGGATCATATCCCTTGACCATCTCGATAGCCTCAAATTCCCCGTCAAGCATCCCATCATTCAACCCAACAATGATGTGTGGCGCGATCGGGATTCCTTCATCTGTCAGGAACTTAAGCGTATCTTCATAATCGCTGACAGTGTTCGGAAGCCCGAGTATACGGGATATCGTTTCATCACTTCCGATACAATCAACAAGCGCCATATCCAGCCATGTGGAAAGGGATCGTGCCTGCTGCCGATTGATAATTCCTGTATGGGCACTCATTTTCAGGTGCGTCTTATCCTTGATATCACGTATTCTGCCGGATAGTTCATATGTCGGAACTGAACCGTCAAGTTTACTCCCGCCTGATATCAGTACACCACTGCGCCCTCTTTTTGCAAGACTTCTCACCGCATGTTCCAGTTTACCGCCACTGCCATCAAGCATGTGTTGCAAATAGTGTTTTTCACAGTGCTTGCAATTCAATTCACAATCAGTGCCGGTGATAGAAACAGGTGTGAATGGTTCATTGAAGAACAGAATATCGTTTGAGAATGTGTCCAGCCTGAGTTTAAAAGATTTGAGCATCTCTTTTTTTGTTGCTTTTTCAAAATCGAGATTTTCAATCTTCTCCTGAACACGATCAATATTTAAAACCGCATGCTCCCCTGACTCTCCATACGTCGCCATAATTCATCACTCACCAAGTCCAAGTTGCTGCTTGATCATCAAGATCTCTTCTGCATTCGGATCTTTCGGGAAATTGAATATCTCTTGATGTGTCTCTGTGGCATACGGACGGTTGCAGTCAGGACATCCTGTGGTCTTGAATGCATCTCCCCTCTCAACATAACCAATCAATTGTGAATCAGGTATCCCGAAATCCGTCACCTTGCCGTCATTAAAAGTCATATCTGCAAAAGAGGCGATGCCCTCGCGAATCAGATAAGCGCCAAACTGCACTGAACGGTAATGATCCACATTCAGGTTTGTGGTAACTTCCCTTGTCCCCGGCATATGTGTATATGCAAACAGGGCTGAATGTACTCCCTCTGCGTGCAGTTCATCTATCAACATCAACGCATCCTCTGCACTTTCTCCCATACCTATGATAAGATGTGTACCAACCGCACCCTTGCCGAAAACATGTGCTGCACGCCTGATGCCGTCAAGATGTGTATCCCATTCATAGATACTATCAGCGTCTTTGCCCTTTATCTTGCTGAACAATTCAGGATTACAAGCATCAAGCGGAATTACAAGTTCCTCCACACCCATCTCCTTTAATGCTACGAACTTATCATCACTTAAAGGAAATACGGAAAGCGATATCGGAATGCTGCTTACTTCCCTGATGCGACCGATCAGGTGTGTAGTGTCTCCCCACATGTCGGAATACATCACAGTCTGTATGCATGCGCGTTTGAGATAACCGCGTTCAAATGCGATTCCAAGTCTTCGCACCACTTCATCAAGGTCGGATGGCATATATTGCCCGCGTGCGATCTGCTTTAGATCCCCGTCTGCGCCGGCAGCCTGTGAACAGAAACGGCAATTCGCCTGACAACGTTTGTCAGTATATATCTGAAGGTACGCTGTGGTTGGCGGTGCGTCCATTAGCACAAGTTCCATGCCAAGCACCCCGAGTGTGCCAAGGGATGCGCGTACTTTTTTGGTGGATGTTTTGTTTTCCATGAAAATCACGAGATTACTGCAACATGGCGTCGTTTTTGTTTATGCTTTCATCAATAGTAGAAAATGTTCGTCGGATTCACATATTATCCGGCATGATCACTGTAAAAACGCTAATGCAACACCGCGCAGCATTTTACATTCTGATATTATACATAATGTTCCGATTTTATCACTTTTCCGACAGTCCCCGTAATATTTCGGATGGTTCCTTTCTTCCAAGTTCCGTATTATCAAAATCCTTGTCGAAACTAATAATCACTAAATGAGATTTTTCAGCCACTAAATACTGGTAAGCATCATCGAAATCAAGGTTATAACTTTGGATTGTCTCCCCCAGTTCCAGTAGATCATCCGGTTTTAATGTAAGAACTTCGATTCCATCAATGATTAGGTCATTGAGAAATGAATTGAAAATGTCATATTTTCCAAACCTGAACAGGATGATGCCAATAGAATGAAGTGCAAGATCGGTTATAGCCATTTGACCCAGATCAACTGTGGTGAAAAAAGAGCGGACAGAATCCGCTTTTTCCTGCTTAAGCAGTCCCTCTAAAAGTATATTGGTGTCAATTAAATACAACTAATCTCTCCAGTTTGATGCTTTTTCCTGAAGTTCCACTGAAGTATACTGCTCACGATATTCTTTTAAGCCACCCATCCAGTCTAATTTTGGTGTTTTTGTTTTCTTTTTTGTTTTCTTAGTAATCAAAAAATCAACAAAATCCGTAACTTCAGATTGAAGTTCCAGCGGAAGCATTTCAATTTTTTTTTCTAATGTCGTTGCATACATGATTTATCACACTCATATTACAGTCTCAAACAGTATCATGTTTGAATACTATCTCTAATCATATTCTATAAAAAAATATCCCATCAACCTGAGCCAAATAATTCTACACTATGATAAGATGTGTGCCTACCGCACCCTTGCCGAAAATATGTGCTGCACGCCTGATGTCGTCAAGATGTGTATCCCACGAGATTACTGGAATGGGAGGTCGTTTTTGTTTATGCTTTCATCAATAGTAGAAAAATATCGCCGGATTCACATATTATCCGGCATAATCACTGTAAAAATGCTAATGCAGAACAGACATTTTCCCCTGTTATATTTGAATTTAAATTTAAGTTCGGATGTTCTCCTATAATCTGCTCAATGCTCTCGCCTGCACCAAATTTTTCAAGAATTAATTCCACTGTGATACGCGTACCTGCTATCACAGGCTTTCCCATCATAATTCCCGGGTCTGATCGGATCATATCTCTTTGCATTGTGTATGCCTCTTTGCACTGATTGGAATGTAATGATATATTTGTTTTGGGTATATCCTAAACTGATACACTTTTACCGACATGTACAACAACAGTAATATAGTCTTAATTATATGTAAAAAAGCGTATACCATCAGGCATGTTCAACAAATGCTTTTTTTGGATGAGCATCCCGATTGTGCGGGGTTTGCATACCATAGGATTGGAAATCCAAGGTCTTACATGCACCCCTACGTCCTAAGGATAAATAAACTCACTCAACATGCCACATGGAACAAATATAGTAAGATATTATGAAGATCTTGCCGGCAATTATGACAACAAATTTGATAATCAAAGGCTTGAATATATGCGGTCGGTAGAGAACAAGGTTCTCCTTAATAGTTTAAAACCCGGTTTAATTCTTGATGTTGGTTGTGGAACCGGAGAACAAACATTATTTCTTGCAAAAAAAGATTATCAGGTAATTGGTGTGGATATCTCAGGGGAAATGATAAGGATTGCAAAAGACAGGGTAGATAATGCAGGTCTGAATGATAAAGTATCATTAATCATTGCCTCGGCCGAAGCTCTTCCTTTCAAAGATGATTGCGTTGATGGATTAATTTCAATCTTTGGAGTATACAGTCATGTACCGAAGATAAATATAGCCACCCAAGAGATATACAGGGTCTTGCATAACGGCAGCCTGGCTGTAATCACTGTTGTGAATAGATGGAATCTAATCTGGTGGATCAAAACCATTCTTAATGCAAAAGGACGCTGGTTATTACACGCCTTAACTAATAAGGAATATACTGTGAATGGATTGTGGACATATTATTTTTCAAAACGTGAATTATCAAATATACTGAAAAATGCCGGGTTTAAGGTATCAATCGGGTGTCTGCTACTGTTGCTATACCCGCATAATAATAGGAAACTATATTTTTATGAAAAATTCTTTCTTCGCTTTGAAGATAAAGTAAGGTGGTTGTTTCCTTTTAATAGTCTGGGGTTCTATCACTTGGCGATTTTTGAAAAAAAATAGATATTTTTTGGCATCAATTTCAAAAAAAAAGGGGCGTCACGAACCGGCTGGATTGGAAATCCGGGGCATCCAGAGGATGTTCAAAGGTTTGTATCTTCTTCTGATTTTTTAATTACTTCATCTGTATCAGGCGCTTTTTTAATTTTCAAACCTCTCAAATGCCACCCGACAACTCCTGCTCAGGACAAGCTTTTAACATGTACAGACACCTGACATAACGTTTAAGTGCTGTGCATCTTATAATTAGGGCTTATAATGAAAACCATTGAAGATTTGAGAAAAATGGCAGAATTGAATCTCTGTGAAAATTGTTTCCAAAAATACAAGATGCTTATTGAACCAACCATAAGAGATTTGTTGTCCAATCCTTTAAGTGATTGGAGTGAAGTTGAATCACATATCACTCAGATAGTAATGAAGACAAAAGGAATTTTTAAAGGTAAACTAATATTTATTTCTCTTGATAAAGGCTCAAATGAGAAACACAGTGATAAAGTTGATGTGAAGGGGTTCGAAGCAACTAAAACACGGAGTTTCAAATGGAAAATAGATTATCTTCAGAAGAATGGAATCCTCAAAGTTTCTTCTTATAGAGTTTTAGATACAGCAAGAGAAGTTAGAAATAAGATACATGATCCTTATGCTCCCTATTCTGAGCATGACCGAACTCTGTTTCACGTCGCAAATGTGATTACACATCAGATATGGTGTGCGACAATGATTGAGATGGGAGAGGACACATCAAATAATCTCAAATCTGAAGCAGAGAAAATTGCTGAACAATATTTGGAAAATTTAAATTATTAGAGATAAATCTACAATTTTATTTTTTCACATTGATTGGAAGATATGGCATTTGTTATCGTTTTTTCCAGCATCTTCTTCAGATTTCATGGTTGTTTTAGACTTATGTTACTCAACCGAGCATAAATCCCCCATCCCGAAGCATGAACGAGGATGATGCAAAAAACATAAATAAGATATTCAATGCATGTGTTACTACAAAGTCATTGGCGATACATCCACAAACAATATTGCAGAGTATGTGGCAGCTATTAACGCATTCACAAGATTGAATGAAATTAACAATTTTATAAATAAATCAAACCAAACCAGGGAGACTCAATATGGATAAATTAACAAATAGTGAAATGTATGAAACATATATAAAATATGGAAAAATACATGCAGCTGAAGACATAAGTGTAGAACACCTTGATGAAATGTGGAATGAAGATATAGAGGAACTCGCAGATTTAAACATCATGCCTATATTCTCTGATATGAAACAACTTGTCGAAAACTTATACGCTGAAAGTCTATCTGAAGAAGAAAAAATATACATTGCATTAAAAATAGGGATGTTGATGTAAATAACTTAAATAAAATGATTTCTTGCTTTGAATCCTGAGATGGTTACCAACCCTTACCCAAATCCCGTAGTGGCTTTGTGTATAAAGTGCGTCCTGTGTAAAAAGAATATGACTCAGAAATCACTTGCGCAGGTACAGCCACTCACCACTCTGCGACATCTCCCCATCAATACGTGTTGAATCCTGCGCCAAAACCCCGCAGCATGTTCCAAAATATTCAATCTCATAACCTTCAGCGCGTGCATATTTAATAAAACTGCGAGTCGGAAGTGCGATATTAAGAACTCCGCACTCAAGTGCGATCCGCTCTATAAATTCACGGTCGCGACCGTTCGAATGAGCACAGCCAAGAGTTATAGGAGTATTCGGGAACAGTTCTGATGCGTAGCAAAAAACCTCTGCGAAATCACGTGGGTCGGGTTTGACCGATGACATCGGAGTCCCTGCAAGCGGCATGAGTCCGGTTATCACGACTGTAGCCGGATTGATCTTACGGATTAGTTCAAGTGCCCGAAGTTCCCCTCGCATGTTGCCAAAATCAAGACCTACACATACATGTGGGAATGTGTCGATACCGGCATTTGAGATCGCCTCAAGGCTTTTTATATAGTCATCCTCTGTGACATCCAGATCATAGACACGCTTAACAGTCTCCACATCCCCGACAACATCAAAAGCAATACCATCAAGACCGCTATCCTTTAAGGCATGCGCCTCGTCGGGTGTGATAAAACCAGTATGGGCTATAACAATAAGGTTAGTTTCCTTCTTGATCTTCTTAATCGAATCTGCCACATCTGCGGTTGGGACTTTCCCTTTTGTGTTACATCCACCGGTTATGAGCATCCCCTTCGCACCGCTTTTTGCAAGCATGTGCGCGGTCTCTTCCAATTTCTCAGGTGAATCCGCAGGTATCAGGCGGGACAATAGTTTTCCGCCGCAATGTTTACAGTTCAACTGGCATAAACTGCCGGTCAGTGATACTGAAGGAAAAAAATCCGATGTGATGAAAACATTGAGTTTTTTGCCATAATTGTCAAGAGATGACTCTCTGGACTTATGCATACGCTCGCGGACGCCCAGGTCAAACGATCCAAGATCAAAAACCGCCATTATTTTGTTGCCTGACGAAAGTTTAGGCTTCAACTGCCAGCATGATGGATGTCATAAAATCTTCCGGTACGGTTCCAGGTGCGATAATGCCTTCCAAGTCATAGGCAAGTCTTACGGCATCGAGCACGGAATCTGAAGTCGCATATACACCTTTTAATGATTCTGCGATCTTTTCTATCGCAGTTTCAGGGAATAAAAAGAAATCTCCCGAAAATTCAATATCCTGTATCTTGTTTCCATCCAATTTAACAAACGAGCGGATAAGTCCGCCTTTTGATTTGTGCCTTCCTTCTTTGTATCCTTCGTAGCTCATTGTATCACCGCAAATTTAGTATCGTTGTCTTATTATTCCGAATTCCCTTGCAAGATCTCTTTGTGATATTCATTGATCGACTTGATGGTAATATCACCTTTTTTCATTGCCTCAATAGCGCCACCTGCTGCAAGTGCTGCCTGAATTGTCGTGATATAAGGAACCGCAAAGTCAACAGCAGCACGTCTGATCTGATACCCGTCCTTTCGTCCCTGCTTGCTTGTCGGGGTATTGATGATCAGCGCGACTTCATCCCTGCGCATCATATCGATAACATTCGGACTGCCATCATGTACTTTCTTGACAACCTCCATCACAATACCATGCTCACCCAGATGATTTGCAGTTCCTTTCGTGCCAATCAATTCAAGTCCCACGTCCTGCATCTTTTTGGCAACATCTACAATACGTTCCTTGTCATCTTCACGGATGGACATAAATACTTTGCCCGTAAGAGGCAGCAAATTGTCTGCACTTACCTGCGCTTTGAAAAATGCACGTCCGTAATCATAATCAATTCCCATGACCTCACCCGTGCTTTTCATCTCAGGTCCAAGTACCGGATCGGCACCCGGGAGTTTGTCAAATGGCAAAAGCACTTCCTTCACAGATACATGGTTAACCTTCGGTTCCCTCTCCCGCAAATATCCAAGGTCTTTAAGAGAATGACCCACAATAACCTGGGCTGCAATCTTTGCAAGTGGAAGGCCTACTGCCTTTGATACGAATGGTATTGTCCGGCTGGAACGTGGATTTGCCTCCAAAACATATACCACTCCATCTTTCTCAGCCATCTGGATATTGATAATTCCTATAACGTTCAGGGCAAGCGCGATCTTGCGCGTATAATCCCTGACAACTTCAAGTGTCTCCTCTTTTATCGACTGCGGAGGGATCACGCAAGCAGAATCTCCAGAATGTACACCTGCCTCCTCAATGTGCTCCATGATAGCGCCGATCAGCACATCCTTGCCATCACATACCGCGTCAACATCTATCTCGACTGCGCTTTCAAGGAAATCATCGATCAAAATAGGATGGTCTGGGGATACCTTTACAGCCTCGCGCATGTACCGCTCAAGGTCATTCTGATCATAGACGATCTCCATAGCCCTGCCGCCAAGCACGTAAGAAGGTCTTACAAGAACAGGATAATCGATACGGTTTGCCACCACAATTGCCTCTTCCTGTGATGTGGCATATCCGGCTTCGGGCTGGTTGATGCCAATATCGTTCATGATCAGGTTGAACTTCTCACGGTTTTCTGCCAGATCCATATTTTCAGGGGATGTCCCCAGGATCACTGTATCAATGTCATCCCTGCGGTCAAGTTCCCGCTGCAGGGGCAGTGCGAGATTTACAGAAGTCTGTCCACCAAACTGAACCAATACACCGTAAGGGTTCTCGCGCTCGATCACGTTCATGACATCTTCAAGCGTCAGAGGTTCAAAGAACAACTTGTCTGATGTATCATAATCCGTTGAAACCGTTTCAGGATTGTTGTTAATAATATGTGTCTCGATCCCTTCATTGCGGATCGCAGTGACTGCATGTACAGTACAATAATCGAACTCAATACCCTGCCCGATACGGATCGGTCCGGCACCTAAAATAAGGATCTTTTTGCGGTCGGTAGGTTCATCTTCGCACATCTCTTCATAGCACGAATAGTAGTACGGAGTTTCTGCCGCAAATTCAGCCGCACAGGTATCGACCATCTTATATGTCGCTGTTATCCCCATGCTACGCCTCAAGTCATTGATCTCTTCCCGGGTCTTGCCTGTGAATTCTGCGATAAGTGCATCAGTAAAACCCATGCGTTTAGCATCTTTCATCAGTTTTGCAGAAATATCTCCAGACTTCACTTCATCAGCAAGTGCATCTTCCATATCTATGATATTCTTGATCTTCTGAATGAAAAATGGTACAATACTTGTGAGTTCAACGATCTCATCAATGGTAAAACCTATACGCAGAGCATGGTAAAGAGCATACAATCGATCACTTGTCGGGATCTTCAACAGTGTTATGATCTCATTCTTGTCCCATGTCTCGCTGCCAAAACTTGTGCTGATGTCCAGTGACCTGATCGCTTTTAACATAGACTCTTCGATCGTCCGTCCGATTGCCATTACCTCACCTGTACTCTTCATAGCGGTGGTGAGTGTCTTATCGGCAGTCACAAACTTATCAAATGGCCATCGGGGTATCTTGGTCACAACATAATCAATAGTAGGTTCAAATGATGCGGGTGTCTTTTTGGTCACATCGTTGAGTATCTCATCGAGTTTCATACCTATCGCGATCTTGGCTGTGACCCGTGCGATCGGATATCCTGTTGCCTTTGATGCAAGAGCGGATGAGCGTGAAACACGAGGGTTCACTTCCACGATCCTGTATTCACCATCTTTTACTGCAAACTGGATATTGCATCCGCCTTCAATTCCGAATGTGCGGATGATCTTTATCGCGGCAGTTCGCAGCATCTGGTGGTCTTGATCGGTAAGTGTCTGTGAAGGAGTGACAACAGCCGATTCTCCTGTATGAATTCCCATCGGGTCAATGTTTTCCATATTACAAATGACAATGCACGTATCATTGGAATCACGCATTACCTCGTATTCGAACTCGCCCCATCCAAGTACACTTTCTTCGATCAATACCTGATTGATACGACTGCGCTTAAGTCCGCGCTCTGTAATCTCAAGGAGTTGCTCTTTTGTGTATGCGATCCCGCCGCCTGCACCACCAAGTGTGTATGCAGGTCTGATGATCAATGGAAGTCCAAGTTCATCAATAAGTGCCTCAGCCTCCTTTAGAGATGATATCGCCTTGCTGCGGGGAACTTTTTCCCCGATGCGCTCCATTGTCTGTTTGAACAACTCACGGTCTTCAGTGTTCTTGATCGCTTCAAGAGGGGTGCCCAACAGTTCGACCCCGTATTTCTCAAAAACACCCATCTCTGCAAGTTCACTTGTAATATTAAGTCCTGTCTGGCCGCCAATTCCTGCAATTATACCATCAGGTCGTTCTTTTTCTATGATCTTCGCAACAACATTCGCCTCGATCGGCTCAATGTACACCGCATCAGCCATCTCAGGATCGGTCATGATAGTTGCAGGGTTTGAGTTTACAAGCACAACTTTCAAACCTTCTTCTTTCAATGACCTGCATGCCTGACTGCCTGAAAAATCGAATTCTGCTGCCTGCCCTATCATGATAGGGCCTGATCCGATCAACAGTATCTTCTTAATGTCATTCCGTTTTGGCATTATGCCTCACCCCCGATTGATTTGAGGACCTTACCAAAGAATAGTTTTTCCGTATCCATTGGACCCGGATTCGCTTCAGGATGATATTGTACACTGAAAATATTAAGGTTATCATGTGAAATGCCCTCGACCGTACCGTCATTGGCATTGGTCTGGGTAATGGAAACATCTGTGCCGTCAAGTGAATCACCATCAACCGCAAAACCATGGTTTTGTGATGTGATATGAACTATTCCTGATTCATGATCCTTCACTGGCTGGTTTGCGCCACGATGTCCGAACTTGAGTTTATATGTATCCGCGCCAAGTGCAAGTGAGATGACCTGATTGCCAAAGCATATCCCTGCTATCGGAACTACGCCTGCCAATTCGGATACTGCTTTAATGGCATCTTTTGCGTTTTGAGGGTCGCCCGGACCATTTGAAACAAAGAGGAGGTCCGGTTCATACGCCTCTATTATAGATACGGAAGTTGTTGCAGGAACGACAGTAACATCAATTCCACGCGCCAGAAGGCTTGAAAGGATGCTTCTTTTAATTCCTAGATCGATCACAACTGCATGTTTTTGATCATTTGCCGATGATATATCACTCTTGATGTGATAAGGTTCAGGACATGTCACCTTTGAGATCAGGTCTATGCTCGATATCTCCGGCTGGCTGCGCGCAAGACGCACTGCTTCCTCGCCATCATCGCTGCCGCATATCAAAGCCGCACGCATTGCTCCGTGCTCTCTCGTTTTTATAGTGAGCATGCGAGTGTCCACTCCTGAAATTCCACAAACTCCTTCGTCTTCCATCAATTTATAGATAGTACGCGTAGATTTGTGATGATAAGGTTCATTGCACACTTCCCGGACAACAAGTGCTTCCGCTTTTACACCATCTGATTGGAAACGCTCACCACTAACCCCATAATTCCCGATCATGGGATAGGTGAACATCAATATCTGACCCTTATATGAAGGATCGGTCAGAGCTTCCTCATAACCGGTATATTGTGTAGTAAAAACAAGTTCGCCACAAACGGTACCCTCGGCACCAAAACCGGTGCCTTTGACAATTGTTCCATCTTCTAATCCTATTACTGCATTCATAGTGAGAACCTGTCTATACATATCAAGAATAGGCTATAAGCGTTGCGATGGATGACAAGTTATTAGGACGAAAATATCCAAGTAATCGTCAGATATTTCACCATTTGATCAATACTTGATGTGATACTTTTCCTGTGGTCATTGCCTATATATTTCATCAATATGATCATCAAAACCTTTGGCAGAGGCGCACTATTAAGACAAAACATATACATTTATGTGGGTTATTATTATATAGCAGGATGTAGTTAAGTGGTTACCTTATGGTGAATAGCGTAAGCATCACATTCAATTGGGCTTAAACACATATACCACCCTGATAACCAAAGTTACTACTAAACCGTAAAAACGACAAGACCACAAATAAAGGAGTATAGTACAAATGACCGATTATGCAGTATTCTGGGGATGTACAATCCCTGCACGTTTCCCATTCATGGAAAAGTCGATCCGGCTCGTGTTAGACGAACTGGGTGTCGGACTTTTTGAGATTGAAGGTGCAACCTGTTGCCCCACAAAATCAATCATTAAAGTGGGTGACGACTTCACATGGTACGTCACAGCAGCAAGGAACCTTGCCCTGGCAGAAAACATGGGCATGGACCTCATAACACCGTGCAATGGCTGTTACAGTACATTAAAAGCAGCCGCATCTGAACTTAATATCAATCATGAACTTCGCAACGAGGTCAATGAGATCCTTGCAGACGTGGGACTTGAATACAAGGGCACTTTGCAGATCAAACACCTCGTCGAAGCATTATATGACGACATTGGTACAGAAGCGATCAAAAGCCGTATAGTTCTTCCACTCGATGGAATGAACATCGCAGTCCACTACGGATGTCACATGATCCGTCCCAGTTCAGCAATTCATTTTGATGATCCAAACCATCCTACAAAATTCGATATCCTTGTCGAATTACTTGGTGCTAAAAGTGTAGACCATCCCACAAAGATGCTCTGCTGCGGTAACGACCTCGGCAATGTAGAAGACTCATCAGATGCTGTAGCACTCTCACGCGAGAAGATCCTCGAAGTACAGGAGATCGCGGACGCCATGACACTGATGTGCCCCGCATGCTTTACCCAGTTCGATTCTAAACAGTACCTGATGCAAAAAAGTGGCGAGAAGCTACACATGCCAATCGTTTACTTCACGGAACTCATGGGGCTGGCATTTGGATTCAAGCCGTCAGAACTTGGAATGAACATGCACAGGGTTGAAACTGATACGTTCATCGAAACATTCCATGAACGCTCAAAGCATCTTGACAGTGCAAGACAACATTTCGATCTCGCAGCCCTTCGGCGCTGCTATGAATGTGCAGCATGTGTTGACGACTGTCCGGTTACAAAGATAATCCCGCGGTTTGAACCAAATCGTATGATAGGTGATGTGTTGAGCGGCAAACTTGACGAGATCGTGGAATCCCCGGATATCTGGTACTGTACGAACTGCTATACATGTTATGAACTCTGCCCGCAGAAGTTCGGTATGGTGAAGGTCTTTGACAAACTCAAACAACTATCAAACGAGCGAGGCACGGCTCCTGAATCATTCCAGGGCGGGTTGAAGATGTTCATGGATACCGGCAAGTTGGGCGAGCCGACAGCCATGCGCAAGAAATTGAAATTGCCGGAACCCCCAAAAAGCGGTGTGGATGATATCAAGAAATTGATCGTTTTGATCGAGGAACGAAAAGGATCAATACCCGAAAAGGGGCCGGAACCAGAATCATCGGATGATGAAGATAATGATAACGACAATGATAATGATAAACTACAGACAGGTGAATTAAATGAGATGTAACTGTTACATTCCGTCCGGATGTGCGATCTCCGGCATGATGAGCGAATCGGGAGAACGAATGGATGGAAATGCCATCATAAAATCGATTGCTTTGATGCATGACCGTTCAAACGGCCTTGGAGGCGGATTTGCGGCATACGGGATATACCCAAGACGTGCAAACCAGTATGCATTCCACATGATGTTTGACAATATGGAAGCAAAAGAAAAGTGCGAGGAATATTTTAATGGCACTTTTGACGTCGTCCTTGACGAGGAGATGCCCACACGCCCAGGTGCAGTGTTTGAGGAGGAAACATCAGGAAGGTATCCCGAATATGGCACGCAGCCGATCACAAAACCCCCTGTCCTGTGGCGCTATTTCATCGACGTTCCAGAAAATAAGACGAAGTTCGTCTCGGAACGTGAATATGTTGTTGAAAAAGTTATGGATATCAACTCGAATGTTGATGGCGCTTTTGTAGCATCATCCGGCAAGAACATGGGAGCATTCAAAGGTGTCGGATACCCCGAAGACATTGGAGTGTTCTACAAACTTGACGAATACAAAGCATACATATGGACCTCACACGGCAGGTTCCCAACCAATACACCAGGATGGTGGGGTGGAGCACACCCATTTTGTCTTTTGGATTGGTCTATCGTCCACAACGGTGAGATATCATCATATGGGATCAACAAGCGCTATCTTGAGCCATTCGGCTACAAATTAGAACTTCGGACAGACACTGAGGTTGTAGCATATCTTTTCGACCTGCTTGTCCGAAGGCACAAATTGCCTATAGAACTTGCAGTCAAAGCACTTGCAGCACCATTCTGGAAAGATATCGACAAGATGCCGGAAAATGAGCGCAAGATCGTAACCGCGATCAGACAGGTTTATGGCGGTGGGCTGTTGAACGGTCCGTTCAGTATTATTCTAGGACACAGCAGAGGCATGGTAGGATTCAATGACCGTATCAAACTCAGGCCAATGACCTGCGCAAGGAAAGATGATATGCTGTACATGGCATCAGAGGAATCCGCGATAAGGGAGATAGCACCCGATCTTGATGAGGTATGGAGCCCCAGGGCCGGAACAGCAATTGTTGGTGAATTGAATGAGGAGGTCGAAACATGAGTTCCCAGATACCACCGGAATTTACAGTAGAAATCGATTATGACAAGTGCAGGCGGTGCAGACGGTGCGTCATGAATTGCAGTTTTGGATGTATGCAGTTCAAGGACAAAGTAGTGCCTGACCACAAGAAATGTGTGGCATGTCACAGGTGTGTGACATTCTGTCCTGAGGGTGTCATCACGATCAAAAAGAACGAACTTGCATACAAGGAAAGTGCGAACTGGACGCCTGAGATGCGCCAGAATATACTCAAACAGGCAGAAACAGGTGGGATACTCCTGTCGGGAATGGGTAACCCAAGACCTCAGCAAATTCTCTGGGATCACATGCTTATCGATGCATGCCAGGTAACAAACCCATCCATTGACCCGCTACGTGAACCAATGGAACTTCGAACATATCTTGGTCGCAAGCCCAATCACCTTGAATTTACACGAGGTGACAACGGTGATATCAAACTTGAAACCACACTTCAGCCACAGGTTAAACTGGATATCCCGATCGTCTTTGCGGCAATGTCATATGGTGCATTGAGTCTTAATGCGCACAAGGCACTTGCAATGGCGGCAAAAAAATCTGGTACACTGATGAATACAGGTGAAGGCGGTCTTCATACTGACCTCTACCCATATGCCAGTAATATTACAGTGCAGGTCGCATCAGGTCGCTTTGGTGTACACAGTGAATACCTTAACACGAGCGCAACGGTTGAGATCAAGATCGGACAGGGTGCAAAACCGGGTATTGGCGGACATCTTCCGGGTGAGAAAGTGGGTGATGAGATATCAAAGACAAGGATGATCCCTGCTGGAACAGATGCACTGTCCCCTGCACCTCACCACGATATTTACTCTATCGAAGACCTGTCGCAACTAATTTATGCTATCAAGGAAGCCACAGATTACACAAAACCTGTTGGTGTCAAGATCTCAGCAGTACATAACGTGGCTGCGATCGCAAGCGGAATTGTACGTGCCGGTGCGGATATTGTCACAATTGACGGATTCCGTGG
Source organism: Methanosarcinaceae archaeon (assembly GCA_030611265.1). Lineage (GTDB taxonomy): Archaea > Halobacteriota > Methanosarcinia > Methanosarcinales > Methanosarcinaceae > Methanovorans. The sequence goes on from JAUWQD010000009.1 coordinate 46,660, forward strand.
CGGTACCGGTGCAGCACCTATGGTTATCAGGGACAATGTTGGGATTCCGATCGAACTTGCACTGGCTGCGGTCGATCAGCGCCTCAGGGATGAGGGAATACGCAATAACGCTTCGATCCTTTGCGCAGGCAGTATCCGCAATAGCGGAGATGTGGCAAAAGCCATTGCTCTTGGTGCGGATGCGGTTGTTATTGGAACAGGCGCACTTATTGCCCTTGGATGCAGGGTGTGCCAGAAATGTTATACAGGGAATTGTGCATGGGGTATTGCTACCCAAAAACCGGAACTTGTACGCAGGTTAGATCCTCAGTTGGGTGCAGAGAGACTCTCAAATCTCCTTACCGGATGGGGTTATGAACTGCAGGAGATCTTAGGGTCACTTGGCGTAAACTCCATTGAATCCCTGCGAGGCAGTCGTGAGAGATTGCGAGGCATAGACCTTGATGAGCAAACATTGGACCTGCTTGGGATCAAACCCGCAGGAATCGGCCAGTGAGGTGGTAGAAATGGCAATGACAATCGATTGCAAAGGAATGTACTATCGAAAACTGAATAAGATGATCCGCAACGCTGTGGAAGAAGGCGAGACCGAATTTGTCCTTGATAATATAAACGGACAGCGTTACATTGGAAATGGGATCAATGAGAAAGTAAAAATCACCATAAACGGCGTTCCCGGCAATGATCTTGCAATGTTCATGAACGGGCCTACCCTTATCGTAAATGCAAATGCACAGGACACTATCGCGAATACAATGAACGCAGGCGAGATAATCGTGCACGGAAGTGCGGGCGATGTTCTGGGATATGGCATGCGCGGCGGTAAGTTGTATATCAAAGGCAATGTGGGATACCGTACAGGCATCCACATGAAGGAATACAAAAAGCAGATTCCTGCGATCATTGCAGGTGGTGTTGCCGGTGATTTCTGCGGCGAGTATATGGCTGGCGGCATTCTGATCCTCCTTGGCTTGAACAAGGATGATGATACGCCAATCGCAGGCGATTATTTTGGAACAGGTATGCACGGAGGTGTGATCTATGTACGTGGAGACGTGGATGAGAGCACCTTGGGCAAAGAAGTGAGCGTACTGGAACTTGATAAAAAGGACGATAAAACCTTGAAAAAGCACCTGACCGAATACTGTGAGCATTTCGGGCTTAATTATGATGATGTTATGAGAAAGCCTTTTGTTAAACTGCTTCCAGTTTCCACCAGACCATATGGAAACATGTATGCATATTAAGTAAAAACCATAACCCGTTGGTGAAAACTATGAGTAAACCGGATGTGTTAAAAACTTTACAGGATGCAGGTCTTGATGTACTCACCTGCATGCAATGCGGAAGTTGCAGCGGAAGTTGTCCCTCTGGGCGATATACAAGCCTGAATACACGAAGAATTGTAAGGAAGGCACGTAAGAATAAGGATATACTCCACGACGATGATCTCTGGATGTGCGCTACCTGCTACAATTGTCAGGAGAGGTGCCCACGCGGGATCAAGATCGTTGATGCGATATTGATGATCCGTACAATTGCCGTACATGAAGGTATCATGCTGCCTGCGCACAGGAAAATCAGCGAGTTAGTGCTCAAACATGGTCACGCAGTGCCGATCAATGATGCTACAAAGGAAAAGCGGAAGAATCTTGGTCTGGAGGAACTTCCGGAAACGGTTCACAAGTATCCGGAGGCTCTGGCGGATGTTAAGAAACTCCTGGAATCTTGCGAATTTGACAAACTTGTAGTTGAAAAGCAGGAGTAGAGGACTCTGGAGATATTATTATGACAAAATTATCACTTTTCCTAGGTTGCATTATCCCGAATCGTTACCCTGGTATCGAAAAGGCTACAAATCTGTGCCTTGAAAAACTCGACATTGATTGTTCAGACCTACCCGGCGCTTCATGCTGTCCCGCGCCCGGTGTGTTCCGGTCGTTCGATAAATCGACATGGCTCGCACTTGCAAGCCGCAACATTGTATTGTCAGAAGAACTTGAGCGCGATGTACTGACAATATGCAACGGTTGCTATGGTTCACTCACAGATGCAAATAATGAACTCAAAGAGAACGCAGCACTGAAAAAGAGTACGAATGTCCATCTTGAAAAGATTGGCAAGAAATTCAATGGAAGTGCGGATGTCAGGCACATCGTGGAGTTACTCTATGATGAGTTCGGGCCTGAAATGATCAAAGAGATGGTGACAAATCCACTCAACCTCAGGGTTGCGTTGCATTACGGATGCCACCTCGTTAAACCCTCAAAAGAGCGGCAACTTGGAAGTGTGGAAAAACCCACGTTCTTTGATGAACTTGTCGAAGCCACGGGTGCCGAAAGTGTGGATTACCCGGACAAGATGGCCTGTTGCGGTGCAGGTGGCGGTGTGCGGTCAGCACTCCTTGATAAATCACTTGAAATGGTGAATCATAAATTCTCGCGAATTTCTGATGCTGATATAGACTGTATCGTAAATGCGTGCCCGTTCTGCCATCTGCAACTTGACGGCGGACAGGCCGAGGTAAAGGAAATGTTAGGTTTGGAGTATAATATTCCGGTACTCCATTATACACAACTCCTCGGACTTGCATTTGGTTTTTCACCTGAAGAACTTGGAATTGACCTGAATGTCATAAAAAACGATGCGTTTCTCGCTAAACTCAAGGAACTCGCAGAAAACGAATGAGGGTGTGAAGACATGAGTGAAAAAACAAGTGTTCCAAAGATAGGTGTTTATCTCTGCAGGTGCGGCGGAAACATTTCTGATGTTGTTGACGTTGAAAGTATTGTGGATGAAGTTTCCGGAATGGACGGCGTGGTACTTGCTGAAGTTCAGGATTATATGTGCAGCAGTGCAGGACAGGGACAGATCAAAAACGATATTGAAGCAGGGAAGATCGATCGGGTGGTCATCGGTTCCTGTTCCCCGAAACTCCATCTTGAGACGTTCCGTGCAATGGCTAAAAAGGCAGGCACAAATCCGATGCTTCTTGAGATCACAAACATCCGTGAGCAGTGTTCGTGGGTGCATGACGATCCTGATGAGGCTACAAGGAAAGCGAACGGACTGATCAAAGGTGCGGTTTCAAGGATGAACGAACTTGAGTCGCTTGAACCTATCACTAAAGATGTCAAAGACAAGGCTCTGGTCGTGGGCGGCGGTATTGCCGGAATCACAGCAGCACTTGAGATGGCGGATGAGCGCGAAGTTATTCTGATCGACAAGGCACCGTATATTGGTGGACACATGATCGGCCTGTCAAAGACGTTCCCGACATTCGATTGTTCACAGTGTACCTTGACACCGAAAATGGTAGAAGTGTTCAACCATCCGAACATTACGCTCTACACCCAGACCGAGGTCGCATCGGTTGACGGTAATGTTGGTGATTTCAAAATAACACTGCGCCATTCACCACGGTATGTGGATATTGATGTGTGTACCTCATGCGGAAGGTGTGCTGACAAGTGTCCAAATGATGCGATCACGCTGCCGTTTGCACAGGCTATCCCGCAGGCATATATCATTGATATGGAAAAATGTATAGAGTGCGGTCTGTGTGAGAAAGTATGTCCAACATCTGCTGTCAGGCTTGAAGAAGAAGCAAAAGAACGCCAAGTCGATGTTGGTGCTATCACTATTGCTACAGGATTCGAGCCAATCGACCCATCGATCATTGAAGAATACAATTATGACCGGCATCCCGATATCATAACTGCTATCGAATTTGAGGATATGCTGTCTGCCAAGAGCAAGACCGGCATGCGGTTGCAGAAGGCGGATGGCACAATGCCGCAGAAGGTTGCTTTTGCGCTTTGTGTGGGCTCGCGTGACTTTAACCGCGGGAACAAGCACTGCTCAAAGGTGTGCTGCCTGTATTCACAGAAGCAGGCACAATTGGTGCTTAAGATGAACAAGGACGCGGATGTGACATTGTTCTACATAGATATGCGATCGGCAGGCAGGCGGATGGAAGAGTTCTACCAGCATGCGCAGGAAATTGGAGTGAACTTTGTTCGCGGGCGCGTGGCTGAAGTGAACCCACTGGCCAGCGGCGGGTTACAGGTACGTTATGAGGACACACTTCTTGGCGAGATGGATAAGGGTAGTGATGAGTTCGACATGGTTGTGCTGTGTCCTTCACTTAACCCTTCAAGCGGTTCGCGCGAACTTGCAGACCAGTTAGGTGTGCCTGTCGGAGCCGACGGTTTCATTGAGGAGAAACATGTCAAGATCGATCCGGTAAGCACACTGAACCAGGGTGTGTTCGTGGCAGGATGTGCTATCGGACCAAAGGATATCCATGATTCTGTTACAGAATCCATCAGTGCAGCGCACAAGATATCAAGATTCCTTGGAAAAGGCAAGATTTCGATCTCGCCCGAAAAACCTGTGATACTTGATGGTTGCGATGGGTGCGGAGTTTGTGTTGAGGTGTGTCCGTATGACGCTCTTGCGATGGATGGTGCTAAGTCTAAACCTAAGCCTATACTCGACCCTCTCTCATGTAATGCGTGCGGGATATGTGCGGCTGAGTGTCCACAAAAGGCTATCGAGATCGCAAATTACACGCGCGGACAGTTGAAGGCACAGGCTGAGGGAATACTTGATGCCGGTATGGGTGTGATCGTTTATATCGATCCGGCTGCGTATGCGGCTGCTGATATTGCGGGTGTGAACAGGACTCACTATTCACCGCTTATCAGGTTCATTCAAGTACCGTCTATCCATATGCTGGATGCGGATATCGTGAACCATGCCTATGAGCATGGGGCTGGTGGCGTGATGCTTATTGAGGGTACGACTGATGAGATTCTGACATCGCGGTCCAAGGAACTGTACAGTAAGTTGAAGAAGGCGACCAAGGAGCACAAGAAGCCTATCAGGTATTCACATATCGAGACTGCGCAGTATGAGAAATTGATGAACCTTCTGAATGTGTTCGCAGATCAGGCGGCGGCGAAAGCGGCTAAGAAGAGTGCGAAGAAAGGGAAAGAAGAGTAAGCAGGTGGGGCTAAGTGCCCCTTGACTTTTTTTAAAAAGTGTGGATGAATATACACTTAATGTCCTAGCCCAAGGTACCAGACACATCTATCCATCCACTCACACTTTCCGCATATTTCATTAACATCGGAAACGTTTCCAAGCCGCGTATTCACCAGATCAAAAATATATTTACCCTTCACTTTAGTCCCCTCTTTTAAACCCAATTTTTCCAAAACCCGCAGGTCCATATCCCTGATCCTCTTAGCAGATCCCGATCCCTTCCAGCATACCCCTTCCATGTTGTGTGGACAGTGGGAGCAGATGACATCACATTCAGCCACGATCTCAACTACCGGATTTTGTAATGAGTTTATGGTCTCGATGACCTGCTGCATGTTGGCTGCAAAATCCTGACTGTATCCATATCCCTGAAAGCCCTGCATGCACAGCAGATGATGTGCCCGAATCTTGATAGGAATTGACATATTTGGTTGCTTATGTCATTTCTTGGATATAGATTGTAGGTTAGTATTTCAAACAATGGGACTATTTTGAGTACTTGAGTACTTTTCGTTGGCACCCCTGTTCCTGATGAACATGTAAATACACCATCCAGTACAATAAAATACCATTATCCCGAATACTGCCTAAAACCAACCTGTGAGAAAAACATGACATGGAGATTCATCGACACCGATAAAATAGACGGCTACTACAGCGCCGCCCTGTTCGAATCAATTGCAAAACATGTTGGCAGCGGAGAGGTTGACAATACCATCCTGTTCTGGCGCGTCCAGACCCCTGCCGTGTATCTTGGATACCACCAGTACGTGGAAGATGAGATACACGAGAAATATTGTGCAGCCAACGGAATTCAGATAATAAGACGTGTGCTCGGCGGAGGGTGCGGTTTTTGTGATGACGACCAGATACTGTTCTCTATAATCGCCCGCGAGAACGATGGCGCGGTGCCATCAGACATTCAGGGCGCGTATTCACGAGTACTTGCCGGATTAACAAATGCGCTCGATCTACTCGGATTTGATGGCGAACTCGAACCTACGCGCAATGCGGTGTATTCGATGGGGCGCAAGATGTCTGGAAACGCACAGGGCAGGTTCGATGGTGCAGTGCTGGTCAATGGCAGTTTCCTGCTGGATTTTGGTTTTGACGAGATGGACAGGGTGCTCAAGAACCCCACAAAGAACCTTGCAGAAGGTGTACAGAATGCGCGGGATGGGATGATAACACTCTCAGAACTGCTCGGCGGTGCTGACTATGATATAGATCATGTGAAATCTGCAATGAAAACAGGGTTTGAGGATGCGCTTGGGGTCGAGTCACAGCGCGGAGTGTTGACAGATTCGGAGATAGAGGTCGCAGAGCGGTTGAGTGAGAGGCACAGGAGCCGTGATTGGATATATCGGTTGGATGACAAGAGGCGAAGGCGGAAGAATAGGAAAGTTTAGTTATAAAAATGACAAAAATACCGAGGCATCATCCGCGCGAAGCGCGCACTTTCCGACCATCATCAGAATATGTATTTGATGAATATGCATACGATGAATATTATTAAAATACAAGGCATATTCCGCATATCGTAATCGAATTCGAGATATGCACAGATTTGATTAAATAATCTTAGATATATCGTATATTCGTATGCATTTATTTATGACTATTAATGGAGAACTGTGCCGCCTGCGGCGGTTGTTGTGTTGTCTTTGTTTTGTAGTATTCTATTTTGTTGTGTTGTTTTTTTTATTGCCACTCCACTCATCCCCAGTACTCTTTAAACGTCACCCACAATTCCGGCAGACGTTCTTGCAACACTTCATTCGGTGTGCCTAAGATATTCATCTGCCCTCTTTTTTCGAGTGAACGCGTAAGCGGTCTTTCAAGTAGCCTGCGAACCTGTCTTTCGTAGCGGGTGAGAAGTACCAGATCGTCATTTTCCAGTGAATTGATTATCGCCTTTCCTGCAACCTCTCCCGCAAGTATGGCATTGTTGATGCCTGCGCCTGTGATCGGGTCAGCCATTCCGGCGCTGTCGCCAACGAGCATGACGTTTCCGATACAGAGTTTTTCCCGTAGTCCGCCTACCGGAAGAGCGCCGACTGTGTATTCAGTTTTCTCTCCGCCAAGCCGGTTGGCAACTTCTGACTCATTGATGAACGCATCCAGATAATCGTGTACGGAACGCGAGCCACCTGTGCTACTTGTGATGGTAATCCCAAGGCCCACTTTTGCAGAATCCGGACCGCTAGGGTATATCCACGCATACGCGCCCGGGGCGTAATCGGCATTGAAGAATATCTCGCTCGTGTTTTCCAGCGGCTCGATCCCTTTCAAATGATATTGGGCGCAAACTGCGATATCCTGACGGGACAATTCCAGTAGTGATGCCGTTTTTGAAAAAACTCCGTCTGCGCCTACAATTATCTTTCCGCTCGCTTCGCCGCCCCTGAACATCACACCATCTCCATCTGGTGTCAGGTCGGTTAGAGGGGAACCCCATCTGATGTCAACACCAGAGTTCCGTGCCTCTTCTGCAAGAGCCATATCGAACGATGGCCTGTCCACTACAAAACCGTTGAGCGGGAAGTCATGAAATGTCATGTCAGGAAAGTACGTGCGCATTCGTGTTATCCTTGACTGGATCGCGCAGTTTTCGGGCAGTTCGGTGTTGATAGTGTAACCTACATATCCGGCACACGGCGAGTTGCAGGATGCTTTTTTTTCCAGCATCAGCACGCGATATCCGGCATTGGCAGCGATTTTTGCAACAGTGGAGCCGGCAGGTCCGGCACCTATCACGATCACATCATAGTCTGTCATTATGTGTTCCCATGCATTTTTAATACATAAAAGTATGAGTTCTGTGTAGTTAAAAAATAAAAATAATTAAAAAAAACTCCGACCGGGGATAATCCGGCCGGCATTTGACAATACTGTTCAAGAGTTCAGAATACTTTCCACTTCGTCCTTATCCACATCCATTACGTATGGGATACCTGAAACTTCAGCCGCTTCTTTTGTAATTGCAGCGATATCATCTCGCTCAATGTATTTCAGGGCAAATTTCCTGTTACCGGTCATAAACTGGCGCATACCCTGAGCAAGACGCTGGAAGTAAGTGTACACACCTATGGCTCCGGCTGGGATCTCACTTGCCCTGTTACCATATAGTTTTTGCAATTCCGGTGCAGATATAAAAATTTCATTAATGGTATTTCCGAACCTGCTGATGTAGACAGGAACCTGTCCTTCATTGATCTTTTTGCCTATGGTTTTGCCAACCATCGCTGCAGCCAGTGGAGCCCTGGCCATTCCTATGATCTTGAAGTGTGGTGCTCCAAGTGCAAGACCTTTTATGACCTGATCTTCAAGTGTAATACCACCGGCTATTGCTATATCAGGAACATACTCGCCTCTGTCTTCCAGTTTCATCACATACTTGTATAACAAGGAATATATCTCAACCTGTGGCATACCCCATTCATTCATCATTCTCCATGGACTCATTCCGGTACCTCCGCCTGCACCGTCAACTGTCAGAAGATCAAGTTCTGCCTTGCTGGCATATTTTACCGCCCTTGCAAGATCTGCAGGCCTGTATGCACCGGTCTTAAGGAACACATGTTTGGCACCTGCATTTCTTAACTCTTCCACACGCTGCATGAATCCTTCTTCGGTCACCATACCAACACGGCTATGTCGTTCAAATTCGTGGAAACTTCCAGCTTTGAAAGCTGCGATCACATCAGGATCAAGAGGATCAGGCAGTACTACATATCCTCGTTTTTTCAAAAACTGGGCTCTTTCGAGGGAATTCAGCTTTACTTCACCGCCTATATTCTTCGCACCCTGTCCCCATTTCAGTTCAACGGTCTCAATACCAAGTTTCTCAATGCCGTATTCCTGCACACCAAGTTTAGTATCTTCAACATTGGCCTGTAAAATGATATCTCCATAACCATCTCTTTGCCAATCTCTGTACAGACTTATCCTTCTGGCAAGGTCTGGTGAATCTACCACGGTTCCATTTACGATTGTAGAATCCGGATCCATGCCGCACACATTCTCACCTATTGTAAGAGGCACACCTGCCATAGCAGTACCAATAGCAAGTCCTTCCCAGTTATTCTTGGCAACTGCAGTGCTGCCAAGTCCGGGAATGATGAATGGTAACCTCAGTTTAATATCCTTATCTTTACCGATCCTTACCTCAAGATCAACATTTGGAAAAATCGCGACATCACTGTCTGCTTCAATCCCTTTAGCTCCAACTGCTGTGCCCATAATGTTAAAATGACTCAGATCCAATGGATAATCCTTCTCTGAAGCCGATGTGGTTATTCCAAACGGTTGTGGATAAATTACCTCTGGGCCCCGATATGCAGACTTGCCGATTTCGCACATTCCAATACACCCGTCCACACAGGTGGTACACATACCGCTTATAGGGCTCACTGAGCCTTCTGTCCTGTTCTTTGTGAGGGTTGCTGCTGTTGCATTTACTTTTGTTAATGTCATTTTAATCCTCCTATTTTTATATTTATATCTAGTTCTTGTTTAGGTTTATCAAATTATCTGTAAAATCTATTTCACATCCATCGGTCCTTTTACGCATGAGAGGCACGGCACCATAAAACAAGTAGCATCATCGTACTTTTCTGCACATACCGGTTCAGTGTTTATACATCCGCTGCACAGCGTAGTTTCTGCCTGAGGTCCCTGGCAACGCAGTTCACAGACCGGACATATGTACATACAGGCTCCGCACTTTCGACATTCATCAGATGTCATATCAAAAGGTGTGGTGATGTACCTGTCAGTTCCCCGACCGGCAAATCCTATGGCCTTTGCTGCCATTTGTTCTTCGCACATGCGCACGCAAAGCCCGCATAATATACAATCATCATTCGCCGGTTCGAACCTGACTTCTTTTAACTCCATCATTGATGCCATGTCCTGCAATTTCTTCGAACTCGGGCAACGGGCAACGAGAAGTTCCATTATCATCTTTCTGGTCTTCATCACGCGACTGCTGTGTGACCGTACTTCCAGTCCTTCCCTGACAGGATGCATACAGGAAGCCACAAGTTTGCTCCTGTCACCTTTTCCGATCTCGACCACACAGAGCCTGCATGTACCATAAGGTGTTAGTCCTTCATCATGACACAATGTAGGGATATTTAATCCATAGAACTGCATGGCTTCAAGCAAACTCCATTTTGGATCAGCCTGCACGTAAGAGCCATTCAACGAGAATGTGACCATCTCACCTCTCGGTCTTTCGGTGTTTTCTGACATGCTTATCACCTCTTAATCACAGCATCAAACTTGCAAACATCATAACAGATGCCACATTTGATGCAATTCTCATTATCGATCACATGAGGCTGTTTTTTCTCTCCAGTGATGACACTGGATGGACAATTCTTTAAGCAAATACCACAGCCGGTACATTTATCGGAATCGATGCTGTACATGATAAGTTCCCTGCACACACCAGCCGGACATTTGCCATCCCTGATATGAGCCGTGTACTCATCCTCGAAATATTTCAAAGTGGCCATTACAGGATTTGCCGCAGTCTGGCCAAGACCGCACAGCGATGCATCCCTCAACATTTCGGCAAGATCTTTGATCAATGCAAGATGCTCTATCCTTCCCCTGCCTTCTGTAATATCTGTGAGCACTTCACCCATCCTCTTCAATCCTTCACGGCATGGCACGCACTTTCCACAGGATTCTTCCTGCAGGAAATCTACGAAGTATTTTGCCATATCTACCATGCAGGTATCTTCATCCATAACGATCATCCCGCCGGATCCCATCATGGAACCTGCTTCTGCCAACCGTTCATAATCAACCGGAAGGTCTAGCATAGACTCAGGGATACAACCTCCGCTGGGTCCACCTGTCTGGACTGCCTTGAATGTCTTACCGTTGGGAATCCCGCCTCCGATATCATAGATGATCTCTTTGAGGGTCATTCCCATTGGCACTTCCACAAGACCTGTATTATTGATCTTACCAACAAGGCTGAAAACCTTTGTTCCCTTGCTGGATCCGGTACCTATGCCTGAGTACCAGTCTGCCCCATTTTTCATAATAAGGGGCACGTTGGCAAGGGTCTCCACATTATTCAGGTTAGAAGGTTTATCCCACAGTCCTTTTTCAGAAGTATGGATATATTTCGCTCTGGGCTCCCCGGGTTTCCCTTCAAGTGACGCCATAAGTGCAGTTGATTCACCGCAAACGAAGGCACCGCCACCTCTTGTGACTTTTACATCAAAATTTAGACCCGATCCTAATATATCATTACCCAAAAGTCCGTGTTCCCTGGCTTGAGAAATTGCCGTAGTTATGTTTGCTACTGCAAGAGGGTATTCATTTCTTACGTAAATGTAACCTTCATTAGCCCCTATGGCATAGGCACCGATAATCATGCCTTCAAGTACACTGTGGGGATTGCCTTCAAGGATACTCCGGTCCATGTAGGCTCCCGGATCACCTTCATCAGCATTACAAATTATATATTTAGTATCACCGGCTGCATTACGGGTAGATTCCCATTTACGACCTGTAAGGAAACCACCACCGCCCCGGCCACGAAGTCCTGACTTTTTGATCTCATCAACCGTTTTCTCCGGTGTCATATCGCTCAAGACCTTTTCCAGTGCGACGTATCCATCAACTGCAATGTAATCCATGAGGTTCGTAGGATCTATACTTGTGTTGTTTCCCATTACCAGACGCATCTGTTTCTTGTAAAAAGGAATATCGGATTCAAGGGGCTTTACCTCATTAGTTACCGGATCGCGATAAAGCAACCGATCTATTAATTTGCCTTTTCCCACAGTTTCAGTTATGATCTCATCAACATCTTGCGGAGTTACTTTCTGATAAAATATCTCGCCTGGATGTACAAGTACAATTGGACCGCGTTCGCAAAAACCATGGCAGCCTGTTACAATAAGATCAACACTATCTTCAGATCCGTTTGATTTGAGGGCACTTTTAAATGCATCTGCTACATCAACACATCCCGATGCATGACAACCTGTTCCGCCACATACTGTTATTCGGGGTTTGTTTGTATCCCTGCCGGCAATTATTTCACGGCGCAGGCTTTCCAGTTCTTTTATTGATATCAATTTCAATTAACTCACCCACATCAAACCGGTTTAGTGCTCAAAAGACTCTCCACTTTAATGGGAGTCATCTGCCCATGGTGTTTTTCGTTATTGACAACTACAGGACCTAAAGCACATGCCCCTACACAATTAACGGTCTCAAGCGTGTATTCACCGTCATCTGTTGTATCACCTGCTTTAATCCCGAGTTCGCGTTCCAGATTTTCAAGGACATTCTTTGCGCCCCTGACATGGCATGCAGTGCCCATACAAACGTGTATCTGGTTTTTGCCTTTAGGTTTTAAACTGAATGCTTTGAAAAATGTAGCCACACCAAAGATCTGTACCATCGGGATATTCAATCTTTGAGACACATGCTCCAATGCTTCCTTAGGCAAATAACTATATTCAGTCTGTATGTCCTGCAATATCGGGATCAAGGACCCTTCTTCAACATCATGTTTGTCTATTATTGAATCTAATTTTGATTCATCAACTGTCATTCGATTCCTCCTGTATCATTTGGTACTCATGTTATGATTTTTAATTAGTTTCAAAAAATGAAATTGTCTAAAAATCCCATAGAACAACATTAAAATGAGTAAAATATTGGTCATTTGGTCAAGTAAAATTAGAATGTGTGCCAGTTTAAGTTGGTTTTTGACCATTTTCATTTTTGGGTTTTTAGTGGTATATTGATTATACGCTATCACCATCCGTCAACCAACTACTTAGCATGTATTATTTAAACACTGCGACTCTCTGAATATTTGCATATAGTCGGAAAAGGAATGCTTTTGCTTTATATGTATTATATATATAGTTCCAATTTTATTCAAAATATTCGCATTTCAACCACTAACCTTATAATTAAGAGAACCCCTACCTTGTGCCGTGTAACATGGAATAGCACACTAAATATTACTATTTAACTAAATGTAGAACAGAGGTATACCCTTGAATCTTAGACAACCAAACTCAAATGATGCAACAAGAACGTTCAACAGATCAAAGAGCGTTGTTCCGATGTCCGGCCTGTGTACACGCTGTGTAGACGGATGCCGTGGCAATTGTGAAGTTTTCAAATCCTCATTCAGAGGACGAGAAGTATTATACCCGGGTCCATTCGGCGAGATTACAGCCGGTGCGGACAAAAACTATCCTGTGGATTACTCACACCTGAATATCCAGGGATATGCAGTGGGCGCGATCGGTCTTCCTGATGGCGTTGAACCGGGGCCTGAAACTGCGCGGTTCCCCAATGTCGATACAGAGACAGAATATGGATGGGACAAAAAAGTAAAGATGCGAGTACCTATTTTCACAGGCGCACTCGGTTCCACTGATATTGCAAGAAAGAACTGGGAGCACTTCGCAGTTGGTGCTGCAATTGCCGGGATCACACTTGTTTGTGGTGAGAATGTCTGCGGTATTGACCCGGAACTTAAACTTGGCAGTGACGGACTCATTGCATCGTCACCGGAAATGGACCGCAGGATCAATATTTACAATGAATTCCATGACGGCTACGGTGAAATGCTTGTCCAGATGAATGTGGAAGATACAAAACTCGGTGTGGCTGAATATCTCTCCAGCAAGCACAACATGGACACCATTGAACTCAAATGGGGACAGGGTGCTAAATGTATCGGTGGCGAGATCAAAGTGAAAGATATTGATCGTGCAGTTGAACTTAAGAACCGCGGTTATATCGTTACACCTGATCCTGAAGATCATGCAGTTCAGGAAGCATACAAGTTGGGTGCTATCAGGGAATTTGAGCGCCACTCAAGACTTGGATTTGTTACAAAGGAATCATTCCTTGAAGAAGTTGACAGGCTCAGGGGACTCGGATTTGACCGAATTACCTTAAAGACCGGTGCTTACTCAATGGTGGAGGCTGCAATGGCATTGAAGTATTGTTCAGAGGCAAAGATCGACCTTTTGACATTCGACGGCGCGCCAGGTGGCACAGGTATGAGCCCATGGCCTATGATGGAAGAATGGGGTATCCCGACATTCTATCTCCAGTCACTTGTCTATGAGTTTGCAGAAAAACTCACAAAGAAGGGCATGAGAGTACCTGATCTTGCTATGGCGGGCGGTTTCTCAAGTGAGGACGGCATCTACAAGGCACTCGCAATGGGTGCACCACACTTCAAGGCTGTATGTCTTGGCCGTGCGGCAATGATCCCGGGAATGGTGGGTAAGAACATCGGAAAGTGGCTTAGTGAAGAAAACCTTCCAAAGACTGTTTCCGAGTTTGGTCACAGACCGCAGGAGATATTTGTGCACTATGAAGAGCTGGCAGAGCGCTTTGGCGCTGACATGAAGAATGTGCCTCTTGGTGCGATCGGTATCTACTCATATGCCGAGAAGACAAAAGTCGGACTCCAGCAACTTATGGCAGGATCCAGAAGGTTCAATCTTTCAACGATCGGACGCAATGATGTTATGGCATTGACAGAAGAGGCCGCAAAGATATCCGGCATCGATTATGTGATGGATGCTTACAGGGATGTTGCAGAGCAGATTCTGGACGACTAATATCTGCACATAAATATATCATTGTAAAGCAGGTGGATTTCCACTTGCTTGCGTTTTCTTTTTTTGTATTCCAATTAATCACAAGTTCTTTACAACTTCTAAATCCAATATTTCCTTACGTCTTTTCCAATCCGGCATAAGAACATCCATCATGTTATAGAATTTTTCATCATGATTTCTATGCTTAAAGTGTATCAGTTCGTGTAATATTACGTAATCAATACAGAATTTTGGGGCATCAATTAGTTCAGTATTCAGTAAAATTCGATTTTTGTTTTCAATGCAAGAACCCCATCTGGCTTTCATTAATCGCATTGAAATTTCAGGTCTTTCTACATCGTATTTTTTAACTAACTTATAGATTCGCTCTAAAGAATCATCAAACACGCGTATAGATTTTTCTTTGTACCATTGCTTCATGAGTTTAGATTTTCTGGTCGTGTTATTTTTATCTTTAATAAACAGATTGAAAAAACCTCTTTGGCACTTAACACACTCTTCTTTGGATTCGATAACTTTCAGACGATACTGCCTTCCCAAGTATTTAAAAGTCTCACCGCTTACATATTCGCGTTCGAATTTTGTCTCAGGTAGGGTCTTTTTAAAGTATTCTGTGTTCTTTAAGATCCACGATGCTTTTTTTCTTACAAACTGGTTTACTGTTTCAATTGGAACATCATGATTCGCAGAAACCTCGACTAATAAATTAGGTTTTAAGTTAAGGTTGATATTGGATACATTCTTTCTTGTAAGCGTATATTCGATCTTATGTTGCCCATAAGTAATTTCGTGTTTTACCATCTTCATTACCTAAAAGCGTCTAATTGAAATTGATTTTATAGTCTCAATTATTTTGTCGATCTGGTCAATCGGAAGTTCCAAATTATGTTCATTTTTGAAATCATATAAAAGGTCGTCAATTTCCTGGGCAATTCTGTTATGAATGTCAGTATTGTCATAGAAATCAACTTTTACATGTTTGTCGATGATTGATTTTACTTTTAAAGAAATATCTGCTATAGGGTCATTAAGATCCTTTCCTGCATTTATTTCATATACTAATTCGGCTATAACTCCATAGAATGCCTGAGCGTGCGGATTATTATTAATGCTTGGGGGGTATGCGATTCCGGAATCTCCTTTTCTGTAATCCGCTACAATTTCCTTCATTTTATCCAGGTATTCCCCTTCAGATATTCTTGCTTCCCTGTATGCTTCAAGAACTTCATATACTCTTTCAGAGAACTTTTTGTAAAATGCAGGGTTTTCATTCCATTTTTCACTGATACTTTTTGTTATTCTTGAATTTATTGCATCGGCTTTTGCTCGTTTTGAACCAAGACGTTCAAGTTCTTTCTCAAAATTTATTTTATCGAGAATATCCACAGGATTCGTAATTCTAATTACTTCTTCTGCACAAATGTAATTATCAATCAAGTTTTGCATATGCGATTCGTATTCTTTGTGGTCGATGCTATCGGAATATCTTAATTTAACCGATCTTCTCAGTTCCTGGTAAAATTTCAAATCTTTTTTATAAGAGTTCAATTCATCCTTGCCTAATGCATTATACACTTGTTCTGATTCAAGCGCAATTGACAAATATCTGCCAAAGTGGCTAAGTACATTGTAGAAATCATCTCTGATGTCATCATTTGCCAATAGAACCTCATATTCCTCAACATCTTTCTTGTTTTTCACAGGAATGAAGATATTGATGAGGTCTGTATAATATTGCCTTAAAGAGCCAATTATGCTGATAATATCGTATAATGAACCCTTTAAGTCTTCAGGATCAAAGTTTTCCAATCCCGCCCCCGAATACATATCCAATGCTTCGTCAAGGTTCTCCAACAATCCTCTGTAATCAACAATAAATCCAAAATCCTTGCCTTCGTATAATCTATTTACACGGGCAATTGCTTGAAGAAGTGTGTGTTCTCTCATTGGTTTATCTACATACAAAACCGTTGCACGCGGAGCATCAAAGCCTGTCAATAGCATATCAACAACAATTAACAAGTCAATTTCATCACCATTGACAAATTCATCTTTAATTAAGTCCACATATTTTTCTTCATCGCCATATTTCTCAATCATCCTGTCCCAGAATATTTTGACACGATCCTTTGACTTTCGGTCAACAGCTTCATACCCTTCCCGCTGATCAGATTGGGAAATTACAACTCTACAATTAACATCTTCCAACTCTTCAAATGCTTCAAGATAGCGGATTGCTTCTATTTTGCTGCTTGTTGCAAGCATTGCCTTAAAACTGGCGTTTTTTGTTTTGTAATTATCAACATAATGCTGATTAATATCAAATGCAATCAGTTTTATTCTTTGATCTGATGAAGCGATTTTCTCAAATCGGCTCCATTTCTGTTTTACTTCTTCTTTTTGTTTATCATTCAAATTTCTGGTAATCATGTCGAGTCTATGGTCAATTGCTTTTTTATTGACTGTCTGCTCAACCATTTTACCTTCATAAAGAAGAGGCAAAATTGTCTTGTCCCTTACACCATCTACAATTGTGTATTTATGGATCAACTTGCCAAACCTGATCATGGTGTTCTTTTCTTTTTTCATCAATGGTGTGCCGGTGAATCCCAGATAACAGGCATTCGGGAAAACATTCTTCATTTTGATGTTTAGTTCCCCGTATTGTGTTCTGTGTGACTCATCGACCAGAACAAATATGTCCCTTGAAGTCGCAGCCTTCGTCTTTTTCGATGCAGTATCAAATTTATGTACAAGAGTTGTGATTACATCAGCATTGTTGTCTGCGATTAGTTTGATGAGATGATTGCCGGACCTTGCCCTGCTGGCTTTTAATCTTGTGTGGTTAAAAGTATCTCGGATTTGCTTATCCAAGTTCTTACGGTCAGTAACCACGATAACTCTTGGGCGTTCCGCATCCAGTTCAGATAATATATATTTTGCCAGCATCACCATTGTTATTGATTTGCCTGACCCCTGAGTATGCCAGATAACACCTGATTGGCGATTGCCTTCCTCGTTGTATGTGTTGATTGTCTTGATGATCTCCCTTACAGCAAAGAACTGCTGGTATCGGGCAATTTTTTTTGTATCCAGGTCATAAACAACAAAATATTTTGTTATATCCAGTAGCCGTTCAGGATGGAACAATGAAACAATATTTTCATCCTGCACAGTTATTTTCCTGCTTTTTACAACTTCGCTCAGGACATTTTGGTGCCATGATTCATCCTGCTCGTTCCAGATCGACCAGAATTTTGCAGGTGTTGAAGTTGTGGCATATTTTGTCTCGTTCTTGTTTGTCGCCATTACAACCTGGGCAAACTTGAATAATTGAGGTATGTAATCTTTGTCCTGATTTCTTATCATCTGCGATATTCCTTGCTCCATAGAGACAGATGATCTCTTGCATTCAATTACTCCAAGAGGGATTCCATTGACAAATAAAACAATATCCGGTCTTGCATGGCCTTTTGCGTTTTCCCTTTCAACAGAGAACTCCTCAACAACATGAAAAACATTGTTTTCGATATTTTCCCAGTCAATAAATTTGATTGTAAACGACCTGATCGTGCCGTCAGAAAGAGTCTCCTGATATGAGCGACCAAGCATGAGGGTATCGTAAATTTTCTCATTGGTCTTAACCAGGCCATTTGTCAAACCTTCATCAAGATCCCTGATAGCCTGCTCAATGTTCTTATTGCTGAACTTGAGTTCTTCGCCTTTGTACTCGAAAGAGTTGAGTTTCTCAATCTGTTTTTTCAGTATTGGGGTCAGAAGCACATTGTACAAGTTGCCCCTCATATCTTCCGCATCTTTTGGAGCGATTATATCATAGCCCAGATTATTCAATACCTCCATTGCAGGTTTCTGGGAAATGTTTTGTTCGTTGTAATCATAAACATTTGCCATTTTAATCCACCTCCACTCTTACGATGCCTGTAAGTAGTAATTGCGTAAGACCTTTTTTCTGCTCTTTGAGTTGGTTTAGTTCTTTGTTCAAAATCGTTAAGTCTGAATCTAAGTTATTTGATACCTTTACAATTCTTTCTTGCTCGATATGTTTAGGTATTTTGATTTTGACATATTGATATTCAGAAATGTAATATCTTTTGTGATCCCCTAATGGAAATTTAATGATTTGCATTAGCTCATACACAAATTTAATGTTTATACTATTACTTTTTGGTTTGAGTATTTTAATTGCGGAAGATCTTACTTTAAATGGAAAATCTACATATTTATTGTTTATTGTAAAGTCGTCAAATATGATAACAGGTGTTTCTGTATAAATTCCATTATCATCGAACGTAGAACCAAGTATAAATGATTTATTTGCGGTCAATACGGGTGTAAGAGCTTTGTCTAGGTCTACAATATTTTTTGTGATAAATCTATTTGGCTGTTCATAATTAATAATATCAATTATTTTCTTTTCATTCCATTCATCGTTAAACCCAAAAAACCGTATCTCTCCTGTGAGAAGTTTTTGCATCAATCCTTTTTTGAACTCTTTCCTCATTTCGATGAGTTTTTCTTTAAGTACGATTGCTCTGTCCCATGTAGAAAGGATATCCACGATTTTTATTTGTTCGTAAATTGTAGGCAATGGAATTAAAGATTGAGAAAATTCTTTCTGCCCTAGTGTCTTATTTCTCCCTGCGCCCCCCGGTGATGCTAAATTTAATTGAAATTTTCCACGAAGAGATTGATAAAATGTTAGTAGATAATCAAGATAAATTAAATTGTTCTTTGGTTTATACATTGGAAATCTATGTGATGCAATCAAACCTCTTTCATTCTCTGAGGTTATTGCAACAGCTTGTTCCCATGCAAAAACGATGTTTACAATAAAGCATTTATCTTCCACCCAAAATACCCTTTTGTTACCAAGTTTTTTTCCTTGAACTAATTTCTTGTGAAAAATTCCTTTACCATGTGATCTAATGCCAATTTCTCTATATTCAGTATTGGGTTCTACATTAACTGGTTTTTTTACGGTCTTAAGGACTTTGTTTGTAGGGACAATATCCCATTCCACAGGAATAATCCCTACTTTCGTCTTTTGATACCCTTCAGGAACTTCCCCATTACGAATTTTCTCAATCCGTTCCTTAATTTCCTGTTTCATTCAACTTCCCCCATGCAACAATTTTTTCTTGTGCTTTTCTTCGATCTCTTTTATGCTTTTTTCAGGCATCTTGAGATCTTCCGGCATTGTTCCGCCAAGCTCTTCTATAGTTTGCCTCACTTTTTTGCCCACATCATGGTGGGTCTGGTTAGCGTTCTCTTTTCCCATGATATTTTCGCGCCTCAATTTATCATCAGTCTGGGTTGCCCTGAACAAATTGGCTGCAAGTTCTGTACTTCCCATATGATCAAGGATCTTTTGGTTTTTATCAAGCCCTTTTTTCTCACGTATGTCTTTAACTCCAAGCCCCTTGTATAATCCCTGGTAACCTTTATTTTGAAATATTGCATGATCTTTAGGAGTCTCAACGCCCGACATGTGCGCGGCTTCTGCAAGGGATTTGTTGTGTGTTCTCAATTCATTTCGAATCGCAAACCGTTTTTGGTCTTCAATAAACGCTTCATCGTTTTCCCGCTCTCTTGTCTTTATCGCAAAATATGTCTGACCCAAAGCAATTACTTTTTTTCTGGGATCTCCATTCTGAACAATAAGATAACATGCATAACGCGATAACATGATATCATCAATGTTTCTTTTTGCTTCATGTCCAATATCGATCATTTTGCTGACGTCAGCAAAATGTTCGCCGATGTCGTTTTTTGCATTTTTACAAGACTCTTTTGCCTTTTCAACTACCTTCAGGAAATTACGCCATTGCTCATATTCAAGAATATCTTTTAAATCACGTGCATACCAGAATTCAACACCCTCATCAGTGTGTTGCTTTGCACTTTCAAAATCGCTTTTCAAATATTTTTTTAAGTCGGCCATATAAAAACCACCTACAACCCCAATTCCTCAAGTTGTTTCTCCATTTTGACCTCAACTTCTGCAAGCTCTATTTTGATATGTTTTTATTCAACGATGACTTTTCGAGTATTTCTAATGTGAGATGAATCCGGCACCTAATGGCGCATCCAGATGTGATCGATGATATAGATACAAGAGAGGATATGCCTGTTAGCTATACATTTTCGTTATATAACAATTTCGTTATATAACGTTCTTGTTATATGTTTTGTTACCTTTGCCGCTAAGCATACACACTACATTACCCCATCCATCACAAAACCCCAAAACAAAAATACCTCCCGCACCAATACATACCCCTCATACAACCACTATCCCGACCGGAGTCCACCCCATGCAAAAACTCAGCCCTGCCATGCAACAGTACTACGACGCAAAACAGCAGTATCCCGATGCCCTCATAATGTTTCGGATGGGCGACTTCTATGAATCGTTTGGCGAGGATGCAGCCACCATGGCCAGGGAACTGGACATCACCCTCACCACCAGGGGCAAGGACAAGGACGGCGAGAAGATGCCACTGGCAGGCATACCCTACCACGCCATCGATTCATACCTGCCCCGCCTGATAAAGAAAGGCTACAAGGTTGCCATCTGCGAGCAGCTTGAAGACCCGAAACAAGCCAAAGGTGTGGTCAAGCGGGGCGTGGTCAGGGTGGTAACCCCTGGTACGGCCATGGACTCATCCATGTTCTCAGATTCAGGCAGCAACTACCTGATGGCTGTGGCCCGCCATGATACCCATTTAGGCATATCATTCCTGGACATCTCCACAGGCGAGTTCATGACCACACAGGTAGAAGATAAAGCACCCTATGACGCCGTTGTGAGTGAAGCGGTCAGGATGCGGCCTGCCGAGTGCATCGTGCCGCCTGAACTGTACAGCAAGAGCGAACTTGCAGCCAGGCTAAAAGATAACCTGAAGCTCATCATCCATCAATACGAGGAAGACGCATTTGAACCAGGTACTGCCAGGCGCCGCCTGCTGGACCATTTTCACGCTGCCACACTCGAAGGTATGGGACTTGCGGACCTGCCCGCTGCCACTACGGCCGCAGGTGCCGCACTCGCCTATGCCATGGATACCCAGATGAGGGAACTGGACCATATCCAGACCCCAAGGACCTACTTTGAAAACCAGTTCATGGTACTGGACGCTGTTACACTGCGCAACCTGGAACTGGTCAAGAACGTGCGTGACGGAGGTACAAACTCCACGTTGCTAAAAGTACTGGACCACACCAGTACACCCATGGGTTCCAGACGGCTGCAAAAATGGCTGGTCCAACCCCTCGTATCTGTGATTGACATTAACCGGCGGCTGGATGGTGTGGGAGAAATGTCCGGAAATACCCTGCTGCGCTATGACCTGCGCTCACTCCTGAAAGGCATACGTGACATTGATAGGCTTACCGGACGCATCGTTTACGGCAATGCCAATGCCAGGGACCTGGTGGCACTGCGCAATTCACTGGGCGCCCTGCCCCTTATAAGATCGGCACTTCATGGAGCAGGTATCAGCTCAGATATCCTTTCATCCATAAACAACTCGCTCAACGATTTCGCTGACCTCACCGACCTGCTGGAGTGCTCGATCGTGGACGAGCCGCCGGTCAGTGTGCGTGAGGGCGGTATGATAAAGGCAGGATACAGGCCCGAACTGGACGAACTGAACGACATGACCGCACACGGTAAGGAATGGGTGGCCAAACTGCAGCAGCAGGAACGTGAGCGAACCGGCATCAGGTCGCTGAAAGTGGGATACAACAAAGTGTTCGGCTACTTCATTGAAGTAACAAAGGCCAATCAGTCCCAGGTACCTGATGAATATATCAGGAAGCAGACCATGACCAATGCCGAGCGGTTCTACACACCTGAACTGAAGGAAAAGGAGGCAATTATACTTTCAGCCAACGACAAACGTGTGGCCCTTGAATACGAACTGTTTACCCTAATCACCGATCAGATAGCACAACAGGCCGCCGGACTACAGGAGACTGCCGGGCTCATAGCCGAACTGGACGTGATCATCACCCTGGCCGAAGCGGCAGTGAACAATAACTATGTCAGGCCAGAGATAAATGACGGCTGCGATATCCTGATACGGGACGGACGCCACCCGGTAGTAGAGAATTCCGTACAGGGCGGGTTTGTTCCCAACGATACCCACATGGATTGCAACAGCGACCAGTTCCTGCTCATCACAGGGCCCAACATGGCAGGTAAATCCACCTACATGCGGCAGACCGCTCTTATCGTTATCATGGCACAGGTAGGATGCTTTGTGCCTGCATCATATGCGTCCGTCGGTATCGTTGACAGGGTGTTCACCCGGGTAGGGGCATTCGATGACCTGGCAAGCGGGCAGAGTACCTTTATGATAGAGATGGTGGAACTCGCAAACATCCTGAACAATGCAACCCCGAAGAGCCTGATCCTGCTGGATGAGATAGGTAGGGGCACCAGCACTTTTGACGGGTACAGCATCGCTTGTTCTGTAGTTGAATATATCCACAACAGGGGCCGTGTAGGGGTACGCTCCTTGTTCGCCACACATTACCACCAGCTGACCAGCCTGGAAGGAAGCCTGAAGCGGGTCAGGAATTATCACATTGCTGTAAAGGAAGAGGGACATGACCTGGTATTTTTACGAAAGATCGTACCCGGGGCCACTGATAAAAGTTACGGTATCCATGTAGCACGTTTGGCCGGAGTGCCCCTGAAAGTGACACAGAGAGCCAAAGAAGTACTAAGTGAAGTAGAGAGCGAAAGCCTGGGGCATAAAGGAAAGAGCAGTGCAACATACACCCAGTTGATGCTGTTCGATCCGGGCAGCAGCGAAGCCTTACAGCCTAACCCGGTTGTCGAGACCATAAAAGAATTAAATATTGATGGCATGACGCCACTGGAAGCACTTAACAAATTACATGAACTGAAAAAACAGGCAGGTGGAGGTAATGGTAGTGAATAAGATACAGGTTCTTGATGAGGCTACCATCAATAAGATAGCGGCAGGTGAGGTGATCGAGCGCCCGGGTTCTGTTGTCAAGGAACTGGTCGAGAACTCGATCGATGCAGGTGCCGCAGATATCAGGATAGAGGTTATGGGCGGCGGCATCCAGTCCATCAAGGTCACTGACAACGGCAGCGGGATGAGCCGGGAGGATGTGTCTATCGCGTTTTTAAAACATGCCACCAGCAAGATAAGGGACGCCCATGATATTGAGAAGGTGCTGACCCTGGGGTTCAGGGGCGAGGCCCTGTCATCCATTACTGCCGTGTCAAAGGTAGAGATCACCACCAAACGTCCCGGTGAAGTTGCCGGCACCCGTGTGGTGGTGCACGGCGGTGAGGTGGTGAGTATGGGTGATGCAGGGGCAGCCGATGGTACGTCCATTGTGGTGGAAGACCTGTTCTTTAACACGCCTGCGCGCAGGAAGTTTTTGAAAAAGGGACGAAGCGAACTGGCACATATCGTGGACGTGGTCACAAGGAACGCACTGGGCCATAATGATGTATCATTTTATCTCTCACATAACGGCAGGGAACTGTTCCGCTCCCCTGCATCGGGTGACCTGTTCGATACTATTGTGCACATTTACGGGCCCGGGATTGCCAGGGAACTGATACCAGTAAATTTCACAAATGACCTTGTGCAGATATCGGGATATATCTCAAAACCAGGCTTTACAAGGAGTGATAAGGACCACCAGACATTCTTTATAAATGGAAGACCGGTCAGGTCAAAGACAATAAGCGATGCCATTAGCCTGGGATATTATACCAGGCTGCCAAGGGGCAGGTATCCGGTGGCTGTGCTTAATATCGCACTGGACACATCGGAAGTGGATGTAAATGTACATCCCACAAAGCAGCATGTAAGGTTCGGTCATGAACTTGCCCTGATGAATGCTGTGTCAGAAGCTGTGGGTTCGATACTATCCGAGACTGAACTGGTGCCTGAAGCAAAGGAGGCGGTAACCCAAACGAAACTATATCCCGCCCCATCAACCGAAGTACAGAATATCAGTGAGATACAGACCGAGTTCAAGGTGCCGGTTGCAGATACCCAGCGCAGGCTTACCCGTACTGACAGGTATCTGGCGCAGACTCATGAGGTAACGGAAATTGGGCCGCACCTCGAGCTGCAGATACTGGGCCAGGTGGACAATGTATATATTGTCGCCAGGACCGGGGATGGACTGGTATTGATCGACCAGCATGCAGCCCATGAGCGCATCCTGTACGAACAGGTGCTGGAATCAGGTGATAGGGGAGTGCAGGAATTTATAACACCTGTTAATCTTGAACTGAATTCAAAGGAAAAGGTGCTGATAAAGGACTATATCCCACATCTTGAAGAGGCAGGTTTTATCGTTTCAGAGTTCGGTCCCGATTCCTTTGCTGTGACCGCAGTGCCCCATATCCTGGGCAGGGTGGACGATACTACTGTGGTACATGATATCATAAGCGACATATTATCTGGCGGCAGGGTCAGGGACGGGACCGGCATATCAGAGCAGGTGTACAAGAGTACTGCATGCAGGGGTGCTATCAAGGCCGGGGCCGCACTGACCAGGGAGCAGATGGAAAACCTGGTGGCCCAATTGTACAGGACTAAAAATCCGCATACGTGCCCACACGGCAGGCCAACCGTAGTTACTTTTAGCAGGTCTGACCTGGACAAGCTCTTTAAGAGGATTTAGGTATCCATTTCAAATTTAAGGGTGATTTAAAACTTTGCTCACCTATGCCAACCAGCGCTTGAGCGGGTCCACCCTGGGCGAGGGGATAGACTGGATCAACCTGAAAGCATTTCTGGTATTTACGCAATCAGCATACCTTAATTTACCGTATTTGGCAGGCAGTTTCAAACCGTGACAAATTGTCACGAGTTGAGGTTCTCTTTGCTTTAGTTTTCTCCAGTAGGCAAGCTCGTCTTTGCTGTCTGTAAGGATTGCAATGATGTCTGAAACAGAAAAGTGCCATTCATCATTATGCCAAACTCTTCTTATTTTCTTGTCCTGAAAGACGATTAATGATTTTTCCGAATCCATCTCATTTCCCCTCATTGAACCCCTCGACAATCTGTATCTCTTCGGGGGTCAGGTCGTAGAGTT
>JAUWQD010000102.1 GCA_030611265.1 Methanosarcinaceae archaeon
TCATACGGGAAGGTTCTGGCAGAGGAACATATTATCGGATGATTATCGGATGATTATCGGATGATTATCGGATGATTATCGGATGATTATCGGATGATTAAAGGTTCGAAATAAACTCAAATCCCAAATTCAAGATATTGCTAATAATTGCATAATAATATGGTTAGGTATATACAATGTTTAGCGAATTAACAGAATATAGGGGCGCTACGAATCTTTGTGAGACTAAAAAAGCGCCGCCATCACGACGAGGAACACGGATGCCACAGATAGGGCAGATTTTCACAGATCCATGCGCATCCGTGTTCCATAGCAATCCATACGGCGCATCTGCGTTTATTTGCGTTCATCTGCGGTTAATATTTGATAAAGATGAGGGGAAGCAGTATGATTGAGGAGAAGCTGCCCGAAATACCCAAAGATTGGACGACAGCAACGATAAGCGAACTTATCGATAACAATGGAGTTTTTATTGATGGAGATTGGGTTGAAAGCAAGGATCAGGACCCGTCTGGAGGCGTAAGACTTGTTCAACTTGCTGATATTGGTGACGGAGTTTATCGCAACAAGTCTAATCGTTTCTTAACCTTGGAGAAAGCGGTTCAACTCCATTGCACATTTCTCAAAAATGATGATGTTCTGATAGCTCGAATGCCTGATCCATTGGGAAGGGCATGTCTTTTTCCAGGTGATTCAAAACCGTGCGTTACAGTTGTAGATGTTTGCATTGTTCGCTTACGCTCTAATTTTGCAAATAATCGTTGGCTCAAGTACGCAATAAACTCTCCCGCTTTTCGTTCTAACATATCAAGCTTACAAAGTGGTTCTACACGCAAGCGTATTTCAAGAGGAAATCTTGCTAAATTAAAACTTCCCATCCCACCACTTCCCGAACAACGTGCCATAGTGTCAAGTCAATCTTCAAGTGTCGGATAAAGCCGAGATAACTTAATCCTTGCATCCTCAGTTGTAAATTGCCAATTAACTTTCGCATTTTTATTGTTTCTGTATTTTTGCCATGCCAGTACCTCTTTGCTGACAACCTCAATATCATCGATTCGTCTTTTTAAACACTGCCCATTGAGCACGTTCAACTCAATCTCAGCCATATTCAACCAACTTCCATGCTTTGGAGTGTATACAAACTCGAATTTGTCCAATATTGCCTTTGCCTTATCCGGCTGAAATGTTTCATAGAGCGATCCTGGAACGTGTGTGTTCAGATTGTCCATCACCAACGTTATTTTTTCTGCTGTTTCGTATTGATCCTCAATCTTCTCTAGAAAATAAGCCCAATCCTGCTTGGTTCTTCTTTCTGTGACCTCCACCATACGCTTTCCTGCCAATGGCTCAGAAGCGATAAAGATATTGCAAATGCCGCAACGCCTATATTCATAATCATTCATGGTCGGATGCCCGGGCGAAGCCGGAATCGGAGTTCTTGTCTCTGCAATCAGCTGCTTTGGGGATTCGTCCATGCAAACAACAGGATATCGTGGATCAAAGGGACGTTTGTAAACATCCAACACTATTTCCATATTTGCAACAAAGTTACCGTTTTGCTCAGGAGGAATTACCCAACCTTTTTGCTTCCAAGGCTTGATTTCGTTTTTTTTAAGATACCGCGTACCGTTTCATGGGAGATGCTATCAATATATTCAAGCTCGACGACCTTGTCGGCTAACAATCTCAGAGACCATCTCGCAAAGCCTTCGGGTGGCTCACCACAACTCACTGCAATCAAATGAGCTTCAAAATCACCGTCAGTTTATTTATCGTAGATGCGGTTTCTCTTTCTTCCGTTGAGGGCAACTTCAATACCTTCAGAGACAAAACGCTCCTTCACTCGGTCGATCTTTCTCATACTAATGTTCAGGATCTGGGCAATATCTTCATTGATCGAACGTTTTATCTGATACTCACCCTCATCGCACCCAAGTAGAATCAGGGCGTTGAGAAATTTCTGAGATTTATGTTTGCCTTTGGAAGTAAGTGCGCTAAGAGTTTCGCGCTCATCTTTAGTAAGCGTCACGATGTATTTTTTCATATTTTATCCCCTTAAGTTGAATAATGGGAACATATGATATATACCTTACAACATTACAACATTATAGCGTTGACGCGACAATAGTCTCCAAAATCGAACAGCTTTTCAGCGATCTGGATAACGGCATAGAAAACTTTAAAAAAGCGCAGGCGCAATTGAAGCGCTACCGCCAGTCCGTTCTCAAAAACGCATGTGAAGGGAATCTTGTATCCACCGAGGCTGAACTTGCGCGCGCTGAGGGGCGCGACTACGAGCCTGCGGATATGCTACTGGCACGCATACTTAAGGAGCGGCGCGAGAAATGGAACGGTAAAGGTAAATACAAAGAGCTTGCGGCACCAGATAACACTGAATTGCCAGAGTTGCCGGAGGGGTGGGTCTGGTCGATCTTCGGTCTAGTTTTTAATGTGTATGTAGGTGCTACACCCAGTAGAAAACGTCAAGATTATTGGTGTGGACAAATTCCTTGGGTGAGCAGTGGAGAAGTTGCTTTCTGCAAAATTTATCAGACAAATGAAACAATTACTGACATAGGACTTGCAAATTCTTCTACTGTAGTTCATCCACCAGGGACTGTACTATTAGGTATGATTGGAGAAGGTAAGACACGAGGGCAAGCTGCCATTTTGGAAATAGACGCATGCAACAATCAAAACTCTGCAGCAATCCGTGTATCTGAAATTGGATTACCACCAGAATATATTTTTTATTTCCTCGAAGGTGAGTATGAACACACTCGCACAATGGGTTCAGGCAATAATCAACAAGCATTAAATAAGTCTCGTGTCCAATCAATGTTTTTTCCCCTCCCTCCCCTCGCCGAGCAGCGCCGCATCGTTGCAGAGGTCGAGCGCCTCCTCTCAGTCTGCGACAATATGGAAGCAACAATAGCAGAATCCCTGCAAAAAGCAGAAGTCCTGCGCCAGAGCATTTTGAAAAAAGCCTTTGAGGGTAAACTGCTTAACGAAAAAGAGCTGGAAGAAGCCCGCAACGCCCCTGACTGGGAACCTGCTGAGAAACTGCTGGAGAGGATTAAAACAGAGAAAACAAACACAAAAAGAAAGAACAAGGGTGAAAAATGACTAACACAGGAACCATAGTATCAAAAGTCTGGAGTTTCGCAGACGTACTCAGGGATGATGGTGTCGGCTACGGCGACTATCTGGAACAGTTGACATATCTGCTTTTTCTGAAAATGGCAGATGAATATTCAAGACCTCCGTATGACCGTAAACTCCCTATTCCGGAAAAATACAACTGGGAAAGCCTGGTATCGAAAAAAGGCGCTGAACTGGAATCACATTATACAGAACTGCTCCGTGAATTAAGTAAGGCCAGGGGCATCCTTGGACAGATATTTACAAAATCACAGAATAAGATACAGGACCCTGCCAAGCTCTATCGCATCATAGGCATGATCGATAAGGAAAACTGGAGCATGATGGGTGCTGATCTTAAAGGGAAAATCTATGAAGGTCTGCTGGAAAAAAATGCAGAGGATGTGAAATCTGGGGCCGGTCAGTATTTCACTCCCCGTGTGCTTATCATGGCAATGGTTGAATGTATTCATCCTGAACCTGAAAAAACGATCTGCGACCCCGCATGTGGAACCGGTGGCTTCTTCCTTGCATCGTATGATTTTATCAGCAATCCGGAAAATTACAGTTTGGATAAAGAGCAGAAAGAATTTCTCAAAGACAGGACATTTTCAGGAAATGAGATTGTTGCAAGCGCGAGAAGAATGTGCCTCATGAATATGTTCCTTCATAACATTGGCGAGATTGATGGTGAATCTTACATATCATCAGTGGATTCACTCATATCCGATCCGGGCGACCGTTATGATTACGTGCTGACCAATCCTCCTTTCGGTAAAAAAAGCAGCATGACTTTTACCAATGAAGAAGGGAAACAGGAAAAAGAAGACCTTGTTTACAATCGCCAGGATTTCTGGGCAACTACTTCCAATAAGCAGTTGAACTTTTTACAGCATATCCATACTCTCCTGAAATCAGACGGACGTGCTACAGTTGTTCTGCCTGATAATGTACTGTTTGAAGGAGGTGCCGGTGAGACAGTTCGTAAAAACATACTTGAAACAACAGATCTGCATACAATTTTACGACTTCCGACAGGTATTTTTTACAAACAGGGTGTAAAAGCAAATGTTCTGTTTTTTGACAATAAGCCAGCAAGTAAAGACTCCTGGACAAAAGAAGTATGGATCTATGATTTTCGCACCAATGTTCATTTCACACTGAAAAAGAACCCGATGAAATTTGAGGATTTAAAGGATTTTATCAGATGTTACAATCCTGAAAACAGACATGTGAGAAAAGAAACATGGTCGGAAGACAATCCAAATGGGCGCTGGAGAAAATTCTTTTATGACGAAATAGTTTCAAGAGATAAAACGAATCTTGATATTTTCTGGGTGAAAGATGAAAGTCTGGTTGATCTAGATAACCTACCGGACCCGGATATACTGGCAAATGAGATTATTGAAAATGTGGAAGCTGGGCTTGAAAGTTTTAG
>JAUWQD010000091.1 GCA_030611265.1 Methanosarcinaceae archaeon
GTGAAAGAATGGATTGAATTTTTATCAACTGCCATACTTATTGTAGTATGAAAAATATCTTTGCTGGTAAGCGAGCCATTAATTGGTATTTCTACATGATCGATTAGAGGTTTGAGAACATTATCGATACATTCTTTAGATCTTAATTCAATTCTTGGAATACAGGTGGAGCGTTGTGGTTTTAAGACCATATGGCGGCGACAGGGGCCTATATATAGGTTTCGGTTGGCCTGGGTTGAAAAGGATAGGTGTGAAAATTAGCGAAGTACTGTAAGTGTCATAAATCCTATTGAACTGTAGGTGGTTGATTAATTGTTTGAATCAGGAAATGGTTGATTCTATGATAAAGTTTCCTCCTCCGTTGGATTGGTTCCAGAAAAAGCTTTGGCGGATTAAATGGATAGAGTGGATAATTGTGTTAGTCCTCATGATGGTCTTTGATTCTGGGGATGCAAATCTGAAAGATTATATTTTTTTTATTTTTATGATTCCAATTGCTGCTTTGGTGTATACCTTTGCAATTAAATATATTTTACAATTGTTTTTTATATTTCCATTTAAAATAATTGCATTTTTCACACAATTTGGCTTTATATATTCAATGATTGAACTCATGGAAGCTATAGGCCGAATTATAAATGATGCCAATAATCACATAATTGCCAAATTCTGTGAGGAAAAACCAGAGTTTGACCCGGAGTTGTCAACTGAACATTGGTTTGGTAAATAGGATGTGTGTATTGTATGGATAAATCTGAATTAATAAAAGCACTCACAGACTATGATAGCCGTAAGGAAGTAGTTAAAGTAGCGATCGAGGACGAAAAAGTTCGAAAATTGTTATTCTCTTTGGTGGAAGAACAGACTGACAATAAATCTTTAGATATCAGAATGGATGATATAGTTACAATATCACAAGATAATAAGATATTCGATGAATCAGAAACTTTATGTAATTCAATGGATGCCATCTTTGACATAGGAGAGTGGGATTCTCAACTTATTCAGCCTGTAATTCCGAGCATAATTAGTTTTCTTGATTACGAATATAGAGCAATAAATGAAAACGCGGTAAAAGTGATCTTTCATGCATTGAATAAAGACAATGTTGAATTAATTAGCCGTGCCATTCCAAAATTACTAAATCTTTTAGATTATAGAGAATATTTGATTGAAGGTGAAAAAACTGATAATTTTAAATCTGTGAGTTACGCAGAAAGTGCTTTAAGTAGTATATCTATTCTGAGGTCGAAATCATTAAAGGATGCTGTGCCTGTTTTGATAAAATATGTTGACCGTGATTATCCTGGTATGATTAGTGTCATTCTCAAAGAAATCTCTGATGAAAATGGAGAGCTTTTAAGTCCAATCATTTCTGATATAATTGAACGTATCGATAAAAAGGAACATATATTAATAATTGGAAATGTCGCTAAAATTGATGTAGAAATAATTAAACCCGCTATTAAACCTTTAATAAAACAACTTGATAATCCTAAGTTTCAAGAAACTTCAATATATGTCCTTGGTAAAATTGCGCAGAAAAAAGTTGAACTTGTACAACCAGCAATACCAAAATTAATTGATCTTCTAGATAGTGGAAATGAATGGGTTAACTTTAACACAGCACGTACATTAAAAATTATATCACAGCAAAATGAGACTATTGTAGACGATTCTACAGTAGAAAAATTGGACGACATTTTAGACACTGTGAATTTATTTGATGAAATCACTCACCTAAGTCCAATTCATGAACATAATTATCGTGAGTATTATAACTTGGCATTAAATAGCGTGAATAAAAATCCGGATGATCCAGATGCATTAAAAGCCTTTGGTGAGGTAATAATTGAAACCTACAATAATTTTGAATTTGATATCAGTCAAAAATCAACCTTTATATCCTATGAAAAAGGTATAGAATACTTTAAAAAGTCTGCTGAAATAAAATCTAGTTTTGAAACATATTTTCACATTGGACAGGCATACTCCCTTTTATGGATGCTTATGCCTAAAAGTGGAGAGGTGCCACAACAACTTATAAAGAATTCATTATATTATTATACAAAAGCCTCTGAACTTAATCCTGAAGATATGGATTGCCAATTAAATATTGCTTTAAAAAATGAAATGCTTGAAAATCATGATGAAGCGATATCGTTATTGGAAGAATCACATAGGAAAGCTCCAGATAACAGTGAAGTTTCTGGAAAATTGGCAGCTTTTTATGTTGGTGCTGCCAAACGATTGAATGAAGAAAAAAAATATTATGAGGCATATAATTTTTTGCTAAAAGCTAATAATATCGAAGATAGTTATCCTGGCACAAAAGAAGACATTGACCAAATGATAGGAGATGAAAATCTCAAGTCAAAATTGAAAAGCCAGTTAAATAACTTGAATAGTAAAAATAAAACTCTCACCAAAGAACGGTCTAAGAAGTTCAGTGAAGCAGGAGAACTGGCTTATTCAGAATGCATAGAAAACGCACCCGAATTATCTCCAGACGCTAAAAACAAGTTGGATGATATTTTGGCAATCGACACTCTCATAAGTAGAACAAATCAGGAAATGGAAAAAGCAAAAGGTGGGCAGAAAAAGTCTGGATTTTTTGGAAAACTGGGAGATGCAGTCACGTCCACTGCAAAGCAAGGAAAGCTGAAAGTTGAGTTATACAATCTTGAAAGAAAGAAAAATAGTGCCATCACCGACTTTGGCGAGGCGTTGTGGGGTTCTTATAAAAGTGGGGGCGATACTTTTCAGGAGTTATCTGATGTTTGGCATGCAATCAGCGACATTGAGCAACAAATACATAAAAACGAAGAAGAGATCGACAATCTGAATGAACTATTGAAATGAATATGTATTGGAACAATTAACTAAATAGGAGATGATTCAAAATGCTAACTGAAATTATAATATTATTGCTAATAATATTAGCTGTTGGTATTCTATTAAGCTTTGCAGCGAGTAGTTTTACCGAGTCAATTATCCTGAGAGTGACTGATTGGTGTCTTAAGAAAATGGAAGCATACGAGACCAAAGGTGCTAGCCGTTTTTCTGTGAGTGGCATTATTAAAACATTTTGTTCGATTATAGTCGGAACTTTCAATTACATTGATAAAATTGAGAATTCTCGGTTACGAACAGGACTTAAACTCAATGCAGTGTCTGTAATAGTGTCAATAACATTTGCTTTAATATCTTTTTTGTTGATTGTATCTTTCTATATTGTAATGACAGTGATAGCCTTATATCTATTATATTACTTGTTGGAGTTATGGTATCGTCATGAAAAGGGACTGCCGTTATTTCCAGACAAAAATGATGATTATTATGAAGTGAAAACCAGTTGGTGGGATAAATTTGCAGGGAAAGATAGAAAAACCGTATATAATTCAGAAGGAAATAAGGTGGGGGATATCAGTAAAAGTGCTTTTGACAAATTTGCAGGTAAAGATAGACAAACGATTAGAGATGCAGAAGGAAACAAGCTGGGAGATATAAGTAAAAGTGCTTTGGATAAATTTGCGGGCAAAGATCGGCTAACAATAAAGGACATCGACGGAAACAAGAAGGGGGATATCAGTAAAAGTGCCTTGGATAAATTCGCAGGGAAAGATAGACAAACAATTAGAGATGCGAAGGGGGATAAGTTGGGCGACATAACTAGAAGTCCAGGAGATGACGACACTCAAATAATCAGGATGAAAAAGGATAAGGACTGAACAGGCGGTACACACGATGAACAATGTAGCAGTAAAACATATAACAATTTTTGCGGTTTTGACGATGGCTCTTACCTTATCGATAGGTATAGCACTGGCAGAAGAAGATATATTCAGTTATCAGGGAGATTACCAGATTGACACGGCTAAACTGAGTGGTGACGAGAATGCCGCATATCCTTATGTACAAAAATATGCGGAAGAACGCCACATAAGTCCAGCACTATTGATGGCAATGGTAAAACAAGAAAGCGGATTCAATCCAAATGCGATCGGTGATGGCAGGCTTGCAATAGGATATATGCAGGTGCATTGGGACGCAGCTTATGACGCAGGCTACAGAAGCGCACGGGGTGGATCTACGGAAGACCAGAAAAAGTTGTATGCCAAGGAAGATTGGCCAACCGATGGTTTAAATCCTGATACAAACATAAAATATGGCAGCGGATATCTCAAAATTGTTTATGATCAATGGAAAGACAGTTCCGTCTACAATGATCCGGTGAAAAATGCGATGTCTGCTTACAACAAGGGAAGAACGCTTGGGCCTGATTTGGGTAATCAGGCAAGTTATGTAGATCCGATTCTAACGTATTGTGGGAATTATGGGAGTAAGTATGTGGGAAATCCAACTTCTGCTACTGCTACACAAGTATTCCAATGGCCTGTGAATTCAAATGATAGAGTTGATGTTTGTTATGGCTATAATATAAATTGCTATGGAGTAATAACTGGACACACGGGAGTAGATATTTCCCCAAAGAGTGACAATTCCAATCCCCAAGTCCGTGCAGTTGCATTTGGAAAAATAAGTAAAGTAGTAAAAAACGATATTGGATGTGCATCTAATTGCGAAGGATCTGGGAAAGGATGCAGTGATCATGGTTTTGGAAATACAGTCATAATTGAGCATGGATTAGAAAATGGTGATACGGTCTACTCAATGTATGCTCATTTAGATTCTATAAAAGATGGTATTAAAATAGGAGTTACTGTTAATGCTGGTGAACCTATAGGTATAATGGGCGCAAGTGGGTATGGACAAAAGGATTATTGGGTAAAGCCATGTACAGAAAATGATAATCCTCACCTCCATTTTGAGATTAAAGATGGCAATACACTTTTAAACCCATCTGGGAAATGCACTGATTGCATTTTTGGATATGCTGATGGAAATCCAGATGATTATGGATATCACAATCCTGAAGATTATTTTGGTAATAATAAATACAAGGTACTTTGTTCAGTAAAATCATTGTGGGAATTCAACACCCCAGGCGACAACGAAAGCTGGTCGCATCACAATATCGATGAATGGTCTGTGGAAACCGATGGCAAATTCCGAATCGACCCCGGACCCACCGATCCATGGATAGAACAACCATACATTTCGCTCTATTCAATCTTCTACAACGCAGTCAACATCAACATGGCAAGCAATGCCCCGGATGGAGTTGGAGCAATTTATTTCACAACTTCAGAGTCATCAGAATTCTCTGAAGACAAGAAAGTAGACTTCGATGTCAACAACAATGGTGAATGGCACGATTATTCCATATTCATGGGTTCACAGCCCATGTGGACCGGAACGATCACAGGACTGCGGATCGATCCCGCAAATAATGGAAGAGAAGAAGGCGAGGTCGATTCTATTGGTTTTGACTACATCCGGGTGGAGCATAGCCACATCATCCTGGATCAATCGGTCTACCCGAATGTGGTATCTGCCGGAGATGAGTTGACCTTTGTATTCAATATTGATAACCTATTCTCTAACGATATAGAGAAAGTCCGGCTTGGTGCAAGAATACGGACGCATGACCCGCAGGGTGAATGGATCGATGATATGCCAAATGACAACATCATCGCACTAAAACCAGGTGCAAACGATTACTCCCGTGCTTTCAAACCACCAGCGGACTTGAGCGATGGGCTATACGATGCTGAATGGGTAGTCATGGACGAGGGAACCAAGCGCTGGATCGATCATGAAGATATGTGCCCGATACTTACGATATCTTCAGGCTCCACGCCGAACCCAACGTCCACATCACAACCCACATTTGCACCAACGGCTGTGGAATCACCAACTCCAGACGCAACTCCAACTGATGAATCAGAGAAGAATAATGTTATCGAGGTGATTACTTCTTCAATTAAAGAATTTATAAACACAATTGTCGATTTGTTGGATAAACTGCTGTAAACGAGAGGGGGCGAATAATCGCCTCTTCTTAGTCGATAGAGTTCACAGAGTCGTTGTTTTCCTCTGTATTTCTCTATGTTTTTCCGAAGCAATATAAAATATAATTGAAGGGATTTAATCATATTTTATTGACCTTGCATTTCCTTCAAATTGTTGCAACATGTTATGCAGTAGACATTTCTGAAATTCTTGAGATTGCCCTGCAAACCAAACCCGAAACTTTTTTAATCCAAATAACCTTTCTATATCGGGATTTAAAATGAACAAGCAACCTGTACTCAATATACTAAAGGATATTTTCCAGGCTTATGGATATAATATTGATTCATCATATATTTCGGATCTGGTGGCATCTAAAGGAGTCTCAGACCACATTTACATCAAACTTGATAGTGATGTGGATTATAGCTCAATGCA
>JAUWQD010000074.1 GCA_030611265.1 Methanosarcinaceae archaeon
GAACAGACCCTGGATATGTGGGGCCTGGAACTGTTGAAACATACGGCAGAGTGGGACCTGGGCGAATACAAGACTGTGCTTGAAGCTCACCAGGAGTTCCAGACAGGGGAGGAACTGGGTGAACTTGATACTCTCTCAAAGGAGGGGGACCGGGAAAGGGGAGGGCGAGTGGATGTGGCAGAGGTCCGGGCCGGACATGCGCCCAAATCTGTTGAAGAGGATTTCAGGAGGGGGCAGGAGCTTAAAGAAGTCCAGGCACAGATTGAGAAAGAGCGGCTGGAAGATGAGGCTGATATGACTGCGGCCCGGGAGGCTTTGAAGCTAAAGGAGGAGATGCACTGCGTCAAGGCCGGGGGTATGCGTGCCGGGCTTGAAGTGGAACAGGACATGAAGGACAGGGAGCACGGCCGGGATATGGAGTATATGAAGACTGTTACTGGGGCGGGCGGTGCCGATGTTGCGAAGACTATAAGTGAGGGGCGTGAGTTGAGTAATCTTACGGCGGCGCAGATCGAGGCGCTGGCTAAGGTGCGGGAGAGTGAGGTTAAGGCGGGGGAGGATAAGGTCGAGTTCATGAAGGGGGTTGAGGACAGGGAGCGCGAGGATGCTTACCGCAGGCAGGACCTGGATGCTAAGTTGATGGATGCGGCCAAGCCGGTTTCGGCAGGGGTAAGTGCAGGTGCGAAGGTGAGGAAGTGCCCACACTGCGGGGTTATGGTGCCGGTGCAGGCGAAGTTCTGTGGGGAGTGTGGGGGGAAGATATGAAAAGTGGAGATAATGCTCAAATTGAATGGAATAAATGGGGTGCTTGAAAAGTCTTAGCTATGTGCTTAAAAATTTGGAACTTAGATTATAAAGAAAAGCAAAAAGAACTGCTTGGCAAGATATAAAGCAATTTTTCATATTATTCCCGCAAAATAAGCAACAGCCAAATATCTAATAAATTTTCCAGTGAACACATATATTGAGAAAAGTAAAAAATTAAGTTTGAAAATACCTCCAATAGCTGCTAATGCGTCTCCTACTATCGGAAGCCATGTAAATAATAACACCGGCGACCCATACTTTGTGAATAATTTCTCAGCTCTTGCAAAATCCACCGGATTTATTTTTAGATACTTTTCAAGAGCCTTTTGACGTCCAATATAACCTAATATATAAGTAGTGCATGCACCAAGATAATTCCCAATTGATGCAATAACAACAACCGATACAATATTATGATCTTTCATTATCATATAGACCACCGCCCCTTCAGAACCCAATGGTATGATAGTTGAAGCTAAAAAACTGGTAAAAAATAAACTACAGTAAATTGTAATTGTATTTATCATATTATTCTACTACTTGGGTTTTGTGATATTAATTATGATTGGATATTGTAAAATGAATATTCAAATTTTACAATCGAAACAATAAAATAGATTACAGCAATTATATTAAAAATGTCTAAATGAAGTTGGTGATCACATAACACATTTAATATGGGTTTTTTGTTTATTTTCATTGATTTTTTTCAATAATATATTTGTTGTTGAAGCAGGAACACCAGAAGTTCAAGTATCAGCTAGTATTTCAAATTCTCAGATTGAAGCAGGTGATTCGGCAATTTTAACAGTGACAGTTTCTGAAGTGGGTGGAGACGATTGGGTGAAAAACCCAACTGTTTTATTAGGTACTTCAACTGATGATGGTATATCATTACCCGAAACGTCTAAAACGGCTTCAAGAATTGACAAAAGTTCATCTATTTCATTTTCATTTCCAATCAATACTTTAGAAACTGCCTCAGTGGGTAGTAGGACTATACAAATAACCATAAAATATTATGAAATGGACTTATTTAACATTGATACTTATGGACCTTTTTATACATCAACTACAAAAACATTTTACATTATAAACTCATACGGTTCGATTTCGATTTATAGCACACCAAGCAGTTCTAATATTTATCTTGATAACTCATTTAAAGGAACTACCCCATTAACTATTCAAAAAGTTCCTGTTGGTTCTCATACAATTAAATTGTCAAAGTCTGGTTATAATGATATTTCAAGAACTGTTACGGTAACTTCAGATCGAACTACAACTGTTTCTGAAAGTTTAAGTCTTCAATCAGGTTCTATTAAAGTATCTTCAAATCCAAGTGGTGCTAACATTTATCTTGATGGAACATTCAAAGGAACTACGCCAACAACTCTATCTAATGTTCCTACAGGTTCACATGTGATTAAAATTACAAAATCAGGCTACAACGACATTTCCAAGTCTGTAACAGTAAGTTCAAGTCATACATCATATATATCTGAAAATTTAAAAACCACAGTAATTTCTCATCCCACTGCCGCTGTTACTGCAGCTCCAACCTATTCACCTACATACGATAGAAGTATTTCTTATGAGAAAAATAATACGACTATACCAATAATATTTGTATTTATGATATTGACACTTATTTTCATAATTAAAAGTCGAAAAAAATCTGCAAATCCTTCCAGTAATTCTAATTCACCAACACCATCCAAAATCACACAACCTTCAACAAAACAAACCACGCCAACAACACCAACAACACCAACTCCAGTTGCCATAGAAAAACCAAAAGACAAAGGCACCATCGACATTAAATCCGCATTCCAGTACATCGGCGCCACTATCCAGTATAAAGTAAAAATAATAAACCACACTCCTGAACCCCTCAGCGATATTAAAATCCAGCTTTTCGTCCCCGATGTCTTCATGCTCACCCAAAAAGAAAAAACCATCCCAATGCTTGAACCTGATGAAAGCAAAACCGTAACCTTCGACATCCGTCCCACTGGCGAATGCGGAGACTGCGCAGTATCAGGCCGGATGAACTACTACGACTATGGCACCAAGAAGCACCAGGATATTGACATCGAAAAGAAGATGATAAGCATTGTATGCCCGGTCCTGAAAAGAAAAGAGATTGACGAAGACGGCTGGAGAAATGCCACCGAAGAACTGATAAAAGCCGAAGAGAACACCAAAGACCTTGACATCCCGGCTGAGAACCTGTTCAATATAACCACCCGTGTACTGAAAGATATGAGCATGTACATGATACCGCCAGAGATCACATCCACACCCCAGTTATTCACAGGTGTGGGCATGTTCTATGCCGAAGGTGCTGCCGAACTGCGCTATGCCGCCTATATTGAAGTGGTGGGCGGGCGCAAATCCAGGTTGATACTGAAGGCATGGGCCGAAAAGGAGGAAGCTTTAACTGGTTTTTATCACAGGATTCTGGATGAGATAGAGAAAAGGCTTGACATCAAGATATTCATTGATGAGGGGATAATCCAGTATCATGTACACAAGACCGAAATTAAAGATAACATCATCCAGCGCTCAAACATCAACCTCGGCAGCAGGGCAAAGTGTCCTGAATGCGGCAGAGAGGTTGAAGCTAACGAGAAGTTCTGCCTTGGGTGCGGGGCGAAATTGTGAGAAGAGGAGATTATACAGAATCTGATACATATCGAAAATTATTCGCCAAAAATCTGAAATTAATCAAAACTGAAAATTTTGAAAGGTGGTACGAATGCCTGAAATATTAGAGAAAAATTGCTTCAAAGTGGAAACAGAAAATAATACATTTGTTTATTTATGTGATGGACAAGGACGAATAGAAGGTTTTGATTCGTCAGAATTGAACACTGACAGCGATTCAGTACTTAATGCATTTAACAATATTTATCCAAGATTAACTTCGGAAGGAATCAGTAATATCATGAAATGTTTTGACGATTTTAAAAACTATGGAATAATTATCCAAGTGGCACGTAAAATCATAGAATTTTGCTTTTACTGTGATAATTTTGAAAAAAATGAAAATGGACATAATCTTAATGTCTTTCTAAACGTAGTCAAAGACACAAGTTCGAACAAAGTTTTATTGCACGATATGTTTGCTATAAGGATTGCTTCAAAGTATGTCAATGATCATAAGGTAAAGGTAAATATCAAAAAAAATGAAAATGGCTTTGCTGATCTGAAAATAGGTGATTTTAAATGTGAATGTAAAATCAGAATGGGTCCTTTAGATAACCCGGAAAAGCTGAAAGAAATAATAGAAAAACAAATAGAAGAAAGGAGATTACCAAAAGAAAAAGTAAAAGAAGAAATGATAGAGTATGATGATTTAACAAAAGACAGAACTAAGGAAAATGTCCCTAAAGATGTTGCAAAAACGTTTTCAAAGAAAAAAGCAGATGTAGTTTTTATAGATTACAAAAGGATTGAATACAAAAATGAAAATGGAATAATTAAATCAGGGATTGGGAATTATAATCTTGATAATGTCTTTACAAAATCGAACGAAAAAACAGAACTTCCTACTCTAAGAAAAAATATGATAATATACAATCTCCACTATATGGGAGAAGACTTGTGGTATCCTGCATCGTTTAAAGAATGAAGTCTAAATCCTATGGATAT
Source organism: Methanosarcinaceae archaeon (assembly GCA_030611265.1). GTDB lineage: Archaea > Halobacteriota > Methanosarcinia > Methanosarcinales > Methanosarcinaceae > Methanovorans. The sequence continues at coordinate 4,465 of JAUWQD010000074.1, forward strand.
TCTACTCTAACAGCTTAAAAGTCGAAATGATTTGCTTGATTAACCGGTAAAACATATGCAGGAAAAATAAAAGACTGTGACGATAGCGGCAATATCGGAAGGCATGTCAGGGTTCAAACATTGGTGAGGTACAAGGAAGTATCCGAACCGCGGCAGGGAAGTGGAAGCTAACGAGAAGTTCTGCCTTGAGTGCGAGGCAAAACTTGGAGGAAATAGCTGATGGAAATTGCAAAAATACAGGAAGCGATACGAAAAGGAAATGTAAACATCTCAGATCATGCAGATGATGAGCTTGCAAATGATGCTATCGGAGATAACGACCTGTATTTTTCAGTGCAGCATGGTGAAGTGATAGAAGATTATGCTGACGATAAACCATTTCCAAGCTGTCTCATATATGGTAATGATAAAAACAACAGGCATATCCACAGTGTTTGGGCATATTCAGAAAAGCATGAAATCGCAGTGCTTATAACTGCATATATACCTGACCCTGAAAAGTGGATCAATTATAAAATGAGAAAACCAAAGAGGTGAAATAAATGAAAAAGATAATCCCGGTCTGTCCACACTGCGGAGGCGAGGTGGTCGAGAAAACAGTAGAGAAGGTCGTTAGAGGAGGCTGCAATGCAGCAGTACTCACGATCGAAGCTGGTGTATGCACGAAATGCGGCGAACGCTACTATGCAAAAGAAACTCATGAAAAAATGCAGAAAATCAGAAAAGAGCTTGAGCAGGGATTTACTGAAGCATATCGCTTGATCGGGCATACCTATGCATATGAGGAGGTTGTTGCCTGAAATTTGTGCTGAACCGATCCGGAATCACGGTGGTGAATGGATAGTTTCAGAGAAAGTTGGAGAAAAGGGTGCTATTATCCAGTACAAAGTCAAAATAATAAACCAGACCCCATGGGCTGAAAAATAGGTAAGTATGCCAAGATTAAAAAAATGTCCTGATTGTGGTGGAAAAATGGAACGAAGTAAAACCAAATTCATCACCGAATCTGAACAAGGATTAATCGCAATTGAAAATGTTGATGCAGATATTTGCACGATCTGCGGCATGGAATACTTAACAGCAGAGTCGGATGAGTACATAGAAAAAACAGTGGAAGAAATATCTGAAAAAAAATAAAATCTCATCAAGAATCGGTATTTCAAATCGCTGCGAAAGCATAGTTCGTTAAGTAGCGGTAGTAGTAGATGCAAACCTTATGGATCATAGCAAAGAAGATCAACCACGGAGAACACAGAGGGCACAGAGCGTTATTGTTTTCTCTGTGCACTCTGTGGTTATAAACCGTTCCAGGAAATAATAAAAACTATCTGAGTATGAAGCGAAATTAAGAGCGGTGAAATATTATGACAATACGAATGCGTTCTGCGGTGCACACCTTTGCGATAGGGATTATTGCGTTGTTGCTGATAGCAGGTCTCATAAGCACATGTGTGGCATCTCCCACATTGTCGAATTCAGGAGGTGGATCATGGGAGGACTATGAGGAAGTAAACGTACAGGAAAATAGTGGAAAAACCCTTATAGATTTTCAAGTGTTTGTAGAACTCTCTGGAACGAATTTTCCACTTGAAGCCAAATCCGATGGTATTGACATAAGATTTGCAGATGAAAATGGTGAGGAACTCACTTACTGGATCGAAGAGTGGGATTACAGCAGCAAAAAAGCAAAAATGTGGGTGAAAGTACAAAGAATCCAGGCAAATGGTGAAACCAAATTGCTGATGTACTATAACAACCCATCCGCTGCAGAAGTAAGTAATGGCGAAGCAACATTTGATTTCTTTGATGACTTTGGCGGGACTGGAATAGACGAATCGAAATGGCAAATAAATTACGGAAAACCTTCGGTTTCTGATAGTGTTTTGAGTTTAAATGGTGATTGTATTGTATCTGAGAAGGTCAAAGCCTTTGGATATAATTATATTTTCGAATCATTCTCAAAAATAAGCGATACTGGCAATCTGCCAAAGTCCTTGCTGCGTTCAACGAATGACTATAATATACTTGATGCAAACGACAGATTTGAGTTTGGCAGTTGGGAAATTATAGACGAAATGCTTTTGGTAACACTTAATGATGAGATATTTCATTCGAATACAAATAACGAAAGATTCCCAACTTCCTTTGAAGTTCTCGGAATGACAAGGTCATCAGAAAAAATAGAGACATTCCGGCAATATGATCCTAAAATAACAGTTACAAAAAATATACCAAATGACCAACTCTATTTGCAATTATATTCATGGGGTGGCGAAATCCATTATGTAGATTGGGTTCGTGTCCGTAAATATACTTCTCCAGAACCTACAGTTATAATCGAAACAATCGAAACTGAAAATCCACTTGGTCCAACCTCTTCTGGAACTTTGCAAATACAATCCGGCTGGGTGTTGATCGGTAGTATAATAATTATTTTACTGTTAATCGGTTCAGTCCTATTATATATGCGAAAGCCTGGAACAATTGAGAAACCTGTGACCAATAGCACAGTACAATATATACATATAGGCGATAAAATTGGCAGTCAAGTAAGTGATTCCGTAATCCAGCGTTCCAATTTAGGAGCAGGTAAAATTACGTGTTCAAATTGTGGTAAGGAGGTTGAGGGTGATGAGAAATTCTGCCTTGAATGCGGGGCGGAATTGTGATACCTTTCATAAGTGAAAAATTAGAATATCATTCTTTCTTCAACATGTTTATTAAATCTTTAACTGTTGCAGAAAATACAATATTGGTATTGATAACAAGCTCCATCTATACCAGCTTCTTGTACACCTTATCCTTCATTCCTTTCCTGACTTTCCTGCTAAGAGCAATTGCATATTCGTCTGATAAATTGCTCTCTGATGCAAAGGCATTGAGCAGTTCAAGTCCAGCTGCGGTTTTTCTTATAGCCTCTGTCATATATGACAAAACAGCAGCAACAGATTTAACAATTTTTGGTAATGACGTACCAACATCAACAGTTGAAAATTTCAAAAAATGGATAGTGAGATTATGAATGACAACGACCAGGGAAAAAAATCACTTGAAAATGTCCAGGCTGAAAATACCGAAAGTGTAGTGAAGAATATAGAATTATCAAATCAAATCCTTGATAAATTGATCCGGAGTTTTGAAAAACCGCATGAACTTCGAAAGTTACGAAAAAAACTATCAACTTTATCAATGGAAGTTCAAGACAAAAACCTTACAGCATTCAAGAAAAAAACATCTTCATACGACAATTTCATAACTGTTGAAAACCAACTAAAACAAGCATCTGATGAACTTATTTCCGGATTAGAAGAACATTTGAATGAAGACATTAATGTTAAAAGTATCTCTATTTTAGTTGATAATCTTGAAAATTGCATCGATTCCAGGATCATTCCCACCAATGAATTGAATAAAAAATATCAGGCATCCATGAATAAAGAGGAATCCCGTGCTGAATTGATACCCCAGGATTTGAGGAACGAACTGCACCTCTACCTGAATATGCTTCAGACAAAATACAGCAAGAACAGACCGGAAATCCTGTTTGGCGGAGATTATGTGGGGAATATGAACTGGAAATATGTCCAGGAACATGACCACATAAAAGCAAAGTCAGGTTCAATGCTTGATGTCCCGCTGGTATTGGAAGCACGCTATCAGCAAAAGGATGTGCGGTTGATCGAGCAAATCCAAAAAGAAGCAAGTAAGGTGAAAAATGGGCAGCATAAATGTGTATGCCTGATTAACAGAGAATGGGATGATGAAATAAAGGATTTTGCGCTCAGATTTATGCATCCGAACTTTGTCCTGTATCTTCATGACCTGGAGGATGGGCTAATTTTTAATAAGGAAAATGAGATAACAGAGCATTATTCATTCTGGTTTAACACAGAGCAGGGTATGAAGAAATTGGATGAACTGGCACAGGACTTTATTGAGGACCATGAATACTTTACAGAATATGAGGTTGCAGAAGCAATTGGATTGAATACAGGCGGGGCGAAAAAGATGCTCAAAGGTCTGGTTGATAGCGGTGTGATAATTGATGTAAGCTTTGAATCCGATAAAATCAAGAAATACACAAGAACAAAACCAAAGGATTAAGTAAATCAATATTCTTGATTTTGTAAAATATTTCGGATTATTATTAGATATATATCGAATGGAGTGAATAAAATGCCTGACATTGAAATCAAACGTGGATATGAAGTACTTCCGGACAATAATGTCAGGTTCGGCATCAGGGTTATCAATAACAGTGAATTCCTGATTGTTGACGTGGATGTAATACTGGATTATAGTGAGTCTCTTTTCAAGCTTGATGGCAATACAATCCAGAACTTGGATATTATTAATCCCACCGTTCCCCGCACTGCCGAGTTTATCCTTAAACCCCTGGGCTGTATTCACAGGGAAGAAATTGCGGCAACTGTACGGTATAAAGACCATAAAGGCAAGAGGCATACACTGGATATGCACCCCAAGGAAGTGCACTGTGTCTGTCCTTTCCTGAAGGGAAAGCCTATGAACAGGGGCGAGTTCGTCGAACTGTCAGAGTCGGGGCATACGGCAGAGGCCGGACTGAACTTCCAGGGCGTGGATGCTGCCCGGCTCACCTCGTTTTTATTGGAGACATGCAAGAGCCGGCATTACAAGGTGGATGAGCATGCAGTTGAGGGTGGGACCATCCTGTACCTTGCCAGCGAGTCCATTGGCGAGAAGGCGTACTACCTGCTGACCGCATATATCAAGGAGACCGACGGGCTAACCCAGGTGATGCTTAGGGCCGTGTCTGATAAACCCCACGGTCTGAACGGGTTTTTGAATGAGATGGTAAGCAGTATCAGGCATATTGTTGGTACGGTGCAGTCGGCCAGGGAGATTGGGGTTATCAGGAAGGAACAGGTTATTAATATCATTGATTCTGTGGTGCAGAGGACTACCTTTGCAGGTGGTGAAGGGGCTGGAGAGGTAAATATTGAAGGGAGTGTTGTACAGCGTACCGAGTTCAAGGGTGATGATGGACAGAAGAGGCGGGAAGATGAACGGCTGAGGCGGGAGCGAGAGGAAGAAGAGAAGGTGAGGAAGGAGAGAGAAGTACGGGAGCAGCAGCGCAGAGAAGAGGAAGAAAGGAAAAAGCGGAAAGAGGAGGAAAAGCCAAGACAAAAGTTGCGTACTAATATACTCATACTAGCAATCGTACTTGGCGCATTACTTCTTGGATTTTAGGTACTTGTACCGGATTCAAATATTTCCTCATCGCAGACAGATGCACCCACATTAAATCAGGATACCGACATCACCTCCAGTGACATGGAATACGTGGCACAAGGAACCATTAACCCCACACCGACGACAACAGCCACTTCTACTAAAACTCCAAATCCTAAACCCACAGAAGTAACACCCATAATTAGTACAATACCCCAGGAATATTTGATCAGGATCACGAGTTACATGTTCATACCTACAGGGGATAAAGAAATAAACGTGGGCGACACCATTAAATGGAGGAACTTCGAAAATAGCAAGCGACCGCGAACACTTGTAAGTGAGGATGGTATATGGGAAGAAGAACAGTATCTCCCCTATATGCGGTATGTGAGCCATAC
>JAUWQD010000059.1 GCA_030611265.1 Methanosarcinaceae archaeon
CCCAAAACTGAATGATGTCCAAGCACTGGTTTTGGATTTATTAAAGATGCCTCAGAATGTTTATACTGAATATTGTTGATTCGATGTAGGCAGGAATAAATACGATTAAAAGCCAAACGAGATGTGCGGAAAGTAGGTTAATATTATCAATAGACTGATAAATGTTTTGAATCATTAGATTTTATTACGTACTTTAATTTAAAATCTATCATATCAACTTTAATGAGGCGCAATATTTTATTAAAGGGCTTCTCAACAGATAAATTAATTTAACATAATATTATAATAGTTGCATGCAATTCAAGAGATGTAGATTATATTGCATGTCCCAATAAGTTAAACTTTGATCTGGAATCTTTGATTAAAGATTTGCTATTAATGGTGAATAACGTATACGTCCATTCCAAATGTCCTGATGAAGGCTGAAAATATGAAATTATTGAGCGGTTTGACAAATACAATTCATTCAACCCATACTTCCAATCTTGCTATACGGGCCAATTATCTGTATGATCTGTATCTATCAGAGTCTGAAGAACAGATGGAAAGCCATGATTATTTAGATATTGGGTGTGGATATGGTGTGAATTCTGAGGTTTTCGGTGAAGGACTTGAGAATATCTATTGTTCTGATCTTGATAAAGTGAATCTGGTCAAATGCAAAGAATATATGAATCGAACTGAGAATGTTTTTTATATTGCAACCGATGCTCAGTCGTTACCATTTAAAAAAGAACATTTTGATTTTGTGACTGCCATCTCTCTAATTGAACATGTGCCTGATCAAGAACAAATGCTAAAAGAAGCATTAAGGGTATTGAGGTACAATGGGCAGTTAGTGATGCAGTTTCCTAATAAATATTTTTTTATGGAACTGCATTCAGGCATTCCCTTTTACTGGCTGATTCCTGATTTTGCCAAATCATGGGTATCTAAAAAATTGGGATATAGTGGTTTGTCTGAGATAATAATTCCTACACATGGACAAATTGAGAAGATTATCAAGAAGATTAATCCATTAATTGATGTTAAAGTTACTGGAGTGGTCTACCCGGTAGAGTTAGTGCCGCCACGTTTTCGGATATTTTACTATATTCTTAGAAAAATGGGTGTCTTTAGAATAGTGCCATTTGGGTGGTTGTTGGTATGCGATAAATAAATCTCGAATTGAGATATTAAATATTGGTATTTATTCACAGATGTAGCGCGAATTATATTTCTCACAAATTCTATGAAATCGAATAAATGATATTCAAAGGCGATTAGAAATGCATAAAAAAATATTGTTGATCAACCCCCCTTTTTATCGGCTAATGAATAGCCACTTTAATGGACTTTCACTTGGATTAGGTTATATCGCAAGTGTTTTGAAAAATAATGGGCACGAGGTTAGAATTTACAATGCTGATTACTTGAATGAAGATCACTATGCGAATCAAACTGAAATTTTTGAAAGTTACGAAAATTATAAAAGTACACTTAATAATTTAAACCATCCTATCTGGGGTGAAATCAGAAATGTAATTGACAATTTTTCACCGGATGTTATTGGAATTACTGCATTGACGGGTACATACAAAAGTGCAGAAAACATTGCAAAAATAACTAAGGATATAGATCCAGGTATTATGGTGATTGTGGGCGGTGTCCATCCCACATTGCTGCCTGATGAAACGATAAAAAATGAAATATTTGATTTTGTGGTACGTGGAGAAGGTGAACAAGCGTTTCTCGAACTGGTAAACGGATTAAAAATGGAAGATATATCAGGATTAACATATCGAGACCATTCTGGAAATATTATCCATAATCCTTCACGGGAGTATATTAAAGAACTCGATACATTGCCATTTCCGGCCAGAGAGTTGTATCTTAATGAACCTGAAGGAATGGACTATGGGTATATAATGACTGGCAGGGGCTGTCCATTTGAATGTACTTATTGTGCAAGCAAAAAGATATGGAATAGGAAAACAAGATTCAGATCTGAACAGAATGTGATCGAAGAAATAAAACATGTGTTCAATACATTTGGTACAAGGTCGTTCTATTTTATAGATGATACATTCACATTGAATCAAAATCGTGCGAAAAGGATCTGCCAGATGATCGTTGATGAAAGTCTGGATATTGAATGGATATGTGATACCCGTATAGATACTCTGGATGAGGAATTGTTGCAATTGATGAAAAAAGCAGGATGTACGCGTATAAAAATCGGTGTGGAATCAGGAAGCGAACGAATACTCAAAAAAATTAAAAAAGGACTCACTAAGGAGCAGATACGCACTGCGGTTTCGATGATCAATGATGTGGGGATTGATCTTACTATCTATCTGATGATCGGGTTTCCTACTGAAACTGACAGCGAAGCGCTTGAAACAATCAAATTTGCAAAGGAACTTGATCCAACGTATTGCAGTTTAAGTATTCTGGCACCATATCCGGGCACGGAAGTGTATGATGATATGATAGAATCCGGTGTGGAACTGCCAAAAGAACATTGGGAGTATTTTTTCCATCAAAGTAAAGATATGATACTTACGTTGAACATAAAAGAAAGTACAGTAAATAAGTTCTTTTCATTAAATGATGTTGAAGGGAAGTCGAGAACATGAATATACCAATACTTAGAATTCCATTTACAGATAGCGATATTCAATTTATAACAGATGGCATTCAGGATGTCCTGAAAAGCGGTCAGCTGGCAATTGGAAAGAATGTAGCTGAGTTTGAGCAGAAGTTTGCGGATTTTGTAGGTACTGAATACGCGGTTGGTGTAAACAGCGGAACGAGTTCATTGGAGATTTTTTTGAGGTCTATCGATGTTAAGGTTTCATCTGTAGTCGTACCTACAAATACATTTATGGCGACAGCGACTGCTGTGGTTCATGCAGGTGGAAAAGTGATATTCACTGATGTAATGCGTGAGAATTTGTGTATGAGCCCGGATGACCTCCAGGATAAAATACAGAATGATACTAAAGCTGTGATCCTGGTCCATATTGGGGGAATTATAACGCCACATCTGAAGGCAATACAGGATATATGCGAAGATAAAGATCTATACTTGCTTGAAGATGCAGCGCATGCACATGGTAGTTCAATTGAAGGTAAGATGGCAGGGTCACTTGGCGATGCAGGTTCGTTTTCATTTTATCCGACGAAAGTTATGACATGTGGGGAGGGTGGCATGTTGACGACCAACGATGAATCGGTATACAAGAAAGCACTTATGTTGAGAGATCATGGTAAACCGGATCATAGGTATAACCAGCATACTGAGTTTGGTTACAACTGGAGGCTCAGTGAAATTCATGCTGTGGTTGGAATTCAACAAATGGATTCTGCGGATTGGATATTAGGTGAACGCAGACGGGTTGCTAAGGCGTATGATGAAAAACTGAAAGGTTTAAGCGGCTTGTCGCCTGTGGAAATACCTTCAAATATCAAATCTTCGTACTATAAATATATAGCTTATCTTGATGATGAAATGAACCGTGATGAAATAAAGACAAGGCTGCAGGATGAGTATGGAATTACTTTAACGGGAGAAGTTTATTCTGATCCGTGTCATACCCAATCGGTTTTTACAAAATACCCGGATACAATGGTAAATAAGCCAGATGATAAATTCCCCGAAGCTGATTATGTTTGTGAAAAGCACATATGTTTGCCGCTGTATCCCGGATTGACTGATGATGAGATTGATTATGTTGTTGAATCGCTGGGAGAAGTTTTGTAATGGTCGTGCTTGTAACCGGAGGAAGTGGATTCATCGGCAGCCACGTAGTGGATAATCTTGTAGATAATGGTTTTGATGTAAGAGTATTCGATATTCTAAAATCCCACAGGGATGATGTGGAATTTATCAGTGGGGACATTACCTCGCAGGACGAGCTCAACACAGCCATGCAGGACGTGGAGTTTGTATACCACATCGCGGCAGCATCTAATGTGAATAAGGTTGTTGAGAAACCTGTGGATGCTGTAAATCTGAATATCCTGGGCACTGCCAAAGTACTGGATGCCGCAAGGACAAATGATGTGGAACGGATACTTTTTGCAAGCAGCTATTTTGTGGATAGCGGTAAAGGTCATTTGTATGCGACAACAAAAAAGGCTTCTGAGATGATGTGCAAGGACTTTTATACTCTTTATGGGCTACCATATACGATACTTCGATATGGTACTGCTTATGGCCCTAGGAGCAGGGGTGAGGATGTTATCTCTATCTTTGTGGAAAAAGCAATGGCTGGTGAACCACTTGAGATACACGGAAGCGGTAGTCAATCCAGAAACTTCATCTATGTTGAAGATCTTGCAGACGGAAATGTTGCAGCGCTGTCCCAAGCAGCCCGGAATAAAACATATACTTTAGAGGGAAATAAATCTGTATCAATCAGGGATATCGCAGAAATGGTAAATCATTTGTTTGATGATAAGATTGATATCAAATTTGTGTCAAACCGAACAGATGATTATGACGGCAAGGATGTAGCTGATACTTCCTGTGAAGATTTGCGATGGGAACCAAAGGTCGAGATGGAAGATGGTATTAGAAGATATATGGAATGGTATATCAAAAAGTAAAACGGCATAGATGGTACAATTCATGAAAATATTCTATTTGACCAACGGGGAAAGTGTTCACGATGAGAGATTTCTCCATAAAATGATTGAGCAAGGTTATGAGATATACGTGATCAGCTATTCAATGGTCAAGAGACCGTTTAATATCCCTGGCATTGAAAAAATTATACATAAGCGTATGGTTCCATCTTTTGTTCCATTTTCTATATATTTCAATTACTTCCCGTTCGGGTTTTTGCATCTTAAATATCTATTATGGAAATATAAACCGGATATCCTGCATGCTGGGTGGGTGCAGCATTATGGCTTCATCTCAGCATTGTCCGGCTATCATCCACTTGTCGTTATCCCATGGGGTTCTGATATTCTGGTTGAACCGCACAAATCCATCATACATCGCTTATTGACAAAATATAGTCTCAAACATGCAGATATGATCTCGTGCGATGCCGAATTCGTAAAGAAGGAAATCATCAATATAAGTGGATATCCAGAGAAAAATATTGTTGTTTTCCCGCAGGGAATTGACCAGATAAAATTCAATACGGATGCAGATGGTTCAGGAATACGGAAACATCTGGGCTGGGAAGATAAAAAGATACTGATCATGGCAAGGTCATTCAAGCCTGTGTATGGTATTGAGTATTTCCTTGAAGCTATGGTAGAGGTTACAAAACGTATCCCTGATGTTCGCATGCTTATGTGTGGCGATGGTCCCCTTAAGGATAAGTTCACGGACTTTGTGAAGAAAAAATCGCTTGAAGAGTACATTCATTTTACTGGCAATGTACCCAACGATGATTTGGCAAAATACTTCAATGCTGCTGATGTATATGTATCATCTTCATTAAGTGATGGTACATCCTTGGCACTGCTTGAATCTATGGCATGCGGTCTTCCAGGTGTTGTGACTGATGTACCTGCAATAATGGAATGGGTGACGGATGGCACGAACGGCTTTATTGTTCCAAGAAAGGATTCGCGGGTTATGGCTGAAAAGCTCATCGAAATACTCAAAAATGATGACCTGCGCAGGAAATTTAGTGAGAGGAATGTTGAAATTGCTAAAAAAAGGGCAAACTGGGATGACAATTTTATGAAATTGGTAGATATATACGAAAAGCTCTGTCCGGGTAAGGCATAGGGAGATTGAAATGAATATTCTGATCACAGGCGGACTCGGGCAGGTCGGTTCCTATTTGACAGAGGAATTGTCAGGGGATGAGCATAATCGTGTCACAGTGCTGGACAATTTCTCAAGCAACATAAAGGACTTTGTGGTGCCACAGGACGTTACAGTCGTAGAAGGTGATATCCTTGATAAAGAGCTTGTGGATAAACTGATGTCTGAAAGTGATGTTATCATTCATACTGCTGCACAGGTTAGCGTAGTAAACTCTATTGAGAACCCGATATATGATGCTGAGATCAATATCTTCGGGACGTTGAATTTATTAAATGCAGCCAGAAATAGCGATATCAGAAGATTCATTTACATCAGCTCTGCTGCAGTGTACGGCAATCCACAATATTTGCCGATTGATGAAAAACATCCAACAAATCCAATGTCGCCCTATGGTTTAAGTAAACTTACAGGCGAGAGATATGCGATGTTATTCCATTCGCTTTATGGATTGCCTGTTGTATGCCTGCGTCCTTTCAATATATACAGTCCACGGCAGAATCCGAACAGCCCCTACTCGGGTGTTATAACAAAGTTCATCGAATGTGCAAAGGCTGGGAAACCTCCAATAATATTTGGTGATGGTAATCAGACGCGGGATTTTGTTGGTGTGCATGATGTCATTGATATTGTGGTCAAGTGTATTGAGTGTGATGATGCAGTTGGTGAGGTTTTCAATGTGGGCACGGGTGTGGCGACAACTGTGAATGAGCTTGCAGGGCTTTGTAGCGATATAGAGCCAGAGTATAGGGTAGCTCAGAGTGGGGATATACAGGATAGTTATGCTGACGTGACAAAAGCAATAGATATACTAAACTGTAATTCAAGTTCTAATTTAGAAAACGGAGTAAAGGATTTACTATGAAATTATCGATAATCTTTGGGACACGACCAGAGATCATAAAATTGTCCCCAATTGTAAGATATTGTCAAAAACACGATATAGATTTCAATATTATCCATTCAAATCAACATTATTCATATGAAATGGATCAGGTTTTTTTTGATGAACTTGAGTTGCCTGAGCCTGATTATAATTTAAATATTGGTTCTGGCACCCATGGGTTTCAGACTGGGCGGATGTTAGAAAAAATAGAGAACAAATTGTTGAATATTAAACCGGATATTGTGATAGTACAAGGTGATACTAACACTGTATTGGCAGGTGCTTTAGCAGCATCAAAACTACAGATAGATGTTGCACATATCGAAGCTGGATTACGAAGTTATGATCGAACAATGCCCGAAGAGATCAATCGAGTTTTAGCTGACCATTTGTCTGATTTTTTATTCCCTCCTACAGAAACCTCAAAAGGTAATTTATTGAAGGAGGGCATATCTGAAGATATAATACATGTTGTAGGAAATACTATTGTGGAGACAACACTCCAAAATATAAAAATTGGATTAAAAACATCAACGATATTGGATACATTGAATTTAGAAAAAAATGGATACTTTTTAATGACGATGCATCGGGTAGAGAACGTTGATTCATATGACCAGTTAACCAAATTTGTTTATTCATTAAAAAGTATATCTCAAACTTATGATTGTGAAATAGTATTTCCAATGCATCCCCGCACAATGAAACAATTTATAGCATTTGGGCTTAAAGACGAGGTTTATAAAATCAATAATCTTAAAATAATTGATTCAGTAGGTTATTTGGATTTTTTGGTATTAGAACAAAATGCAAAGTTACTCATAACAGATTCAGGTGGCATCCAGGAAGAGGCATGCATATTAAAAGTGCCATGTATAACTATTAGGGACAATACGGAGAGACCAGAAACAGTTGACATTAGTTCAAATATTGTTGCTGGAATGGAGACAAAAAATATAATCTCTGCAATTGGAAAAATGCTTACTGTGGAACGAGATTGGAATCATCCATATGGTGGCGGAACTACTGCAAAAGATATATTGAGTATTTTAGCTGAATAATTATAAAAGGAATGATATTATGCGGAAAATTTGTGTTATAGGTATGGGATATATTGGACTCCCAACGGCTTCTATGTTGGCTATAAATGATTTTGAAGTGGTGGGAGTGGATATCAATCCGAAAACGATTGAAAATATAAATTCATGCTGTGTTAATTTTAATGAGGACGATTTAAATTTATTAGTTGAGCGAGCTGTCAGATCGGGAAATTTAATAGCTCAAGATAAGGCAGTGGAATCAGATGTTTATATTATCTGTGTTCCCACCCCTATAACTGATGAGCGTAAAGCTGATTTAAGTTTCGTTGAATCTGCAATTAATTCAATCTTCCCTGTAATTAAAAAAGGAAATCTTGTAATAATTGAATCTACAATCCCACCAAGAACGACGCTTGATATTGTTAAGCCAATGTTGGAAACATCCGGTTTACATGTGGGCGTTGATCTGTATTTAGCTCATTGCCCTGAAAGAGTCATGCCGGGAAATATTGTTGGAGAGATAGTTGAAAATGACCGCATAATTGGTGGTTATGATATCAAATCAGCAATAAAGTCCGAAGAGATCTACAAGACTTTTGTAGATGGAAGGATATTTTTAACAGATGCAACTACTGCGGAATTTGTGAAATTGATCGAAAATACATACCGTGCAGTAAATGTTGCATTAGCTAACGAACTTGCATTGATAGCAGAGAATATCCAGATTAATATTATGGATGCGATAGCTTTAGCGAATAACCACCCACGTGTAAACATACTCTCGCCAGGTCCTGGAGTTGGCGGTCATTGTATTCCTGTAGATCCATGGTTTGTGGTGGAATCAGCTCTCGATGCATCTAAGTTGATCCCATTAGCCATGAATATAAATAAGGGCATGCCAGATCATATTGTTTCTCTAGTTGCAGATGCTTTTGAGGAAACGGGGAAAAATTTAAGTGATGCAAAAATTGCCGTATTGGGGGCTTCATATAAAGGAGATGTCGATGACAGTAGGGAAGCACCATCTGAAGATATTGTGACTAAATTAATCGAATCCGGGGCAAAAGTCATAGTATATGATTCATTTGTTACGAATTTTAAATATGAAATAGAAAAGGACTTTTTTAAGGCAATTGAGAATGCAGATGCAATTGTCATTGTTACTGACCATAGTGAATTCAAACATATGAATTTAAAAGGGGTTAAACGTTTGATGACTCAAAAACCGATACTTGTAGATGGCAGAAATATTATAAAAGATCCTAGTGGATTTGTTTTCAGGGGGCTTGGAATTGGAAAATAAAAAAATATTAGTAACAGGCGGTGCGGGGTTTGTTGGTTCGAATCTGGTCAATGAATTGCATAAATCGGGCAACGAAATTATAGTGATAGATAATTTTGTGGAGGGGCATATAGAGAATTTAAACCCCATTCTTGATGACATCAAGCTTATTGATAGTGATATACGAGATGAAAAAGTCATTGAAGGATTGGCAAAAGAAGATATTGATGTTATTTTTCATCTGGCTGCGAGCTTTGCCAATGAAAAATCAGTCCGGGAACCAATTCTGGATATGGAGGTTAATATTGGTGGAACCGTAAGATTACTTGAATTCGCAAGACATAATAATGTTGAACGGTTCGTATATACGGCATCATCATCATCATTTGGCAAATCAGCGTCATTACCGACTACTGAAGATGTGAAACACAATCCTTCAACACCTTACGCGATAAGCAAACTTGCTGGTGAATATTATACTCTGGCATACAATAAATTATACGGACTTGGCACATCATCGGTGTGTTATTTTAATGTATATGGACCAGGCGAATATCCAGGCGAATACAGGAATGTTATTCCGAAATTTATCTTGAAGGCTATTAATAAAGAGTCTTTGGTAATTACCGGCACAGGTGAAGAAACCAGAGATTTTACATATGTTTCGGATGCAGTTGCAGGGACCATATTGGCTGGCGAGAAGCAGAATGCTATAGGTGAATCTTTCAACCTTGGAAGTGGAATCGAGACTAATATAAAAAGCCTTGCTGAGATTATCAATCGACTTTGCGAAAATGATGCAGGCATAAAATATGTTAGTAACAGGAATTGGGATATGGTAAACCGAAGGGTTACTTCGATTGAAAAGGCAAGAAAATCACTTGGATATGATCCAGCTACAGATATTGAAACCGGCATAGCCAAAACCGTTGATTGGTTCAAAGAAGTGATTGAGTAATTTGCATAGGATATGTCGCTTTAAATCAAGTAAAGAACAATTGCTATTGTAAATTTGATGTATATTACCAGTTATGTTGAAATTCTGGTCCAGACGATATTATGAAAAAAATGTTATTAATTTCACATGATTTTCCCCCATTGCATTCAGTTGAAAGTGTGAGGTCTTTTAAATTTGCAAAATATCTTCTTGATTTTGGTTTGAAAAGTGATGTGATTTGTGGGGGTCAGCAAGAGCAAAGTTGTGTTTATGGATTGGATATCCACAGAATATTTTCTCCAGATAATATTTTATTAAGAGCATTTGAATTATTTACCGGGTTAGATAGCAAATTATTGTGGACTCTTTCTGCAATTCGGACAGGAAAGCGGTTATCGAGTAAACAAAATTATGATATGATTCTTTCCAGATCCACTCCGATTTCCAGTCATCTTGTTGCATATAAATTGAAACGATCAAACAATATCCCATGGGTCGCGGATTTTTCAGATCCATGGACTCAGAATATATATAAAAAATATCCATTTCGATCCATTAAAAAAATAGATGAATATTTAGAAAAAAAAGTTGTCTATGCAGCAGATCGAATCGTATTTACTTCACAGCGTACAAAAGACCTGTTCTTAAGTAAATATGTGGATATGCCGGAATCAAAAGTAAGAGTTATACCTAATTTTTACGACAAAACTGATTTTCAGGACATAAAAAAATCACATAATTCAGATAAATGTACTTTTGTTCATGCAGGAAGCTTCTATAAAATAAGATCACCAGAGCCTTTTTTTAATGCATTGGACCTTTTAAGATCTGAAATTGACATATCAAATATCCATGTTAAACTTGTTGGGAATATGAAGGGATTTGAATATTTGGTTGAAAAATATGATATTGGAAATATTATAGAAATGACCGGTGTAGTATCTCGTGAAGAAGCAAACATGTATCTGAGTTCAGCAGATGTCCTTTTACTTATTGATGCACCAAGTGATACTCCAAGCGTGTTTCTTCCTACAAAATTGGTTGATTATATTTTCATGGAAAAACCAATTCTTGCAATCACACCTGCTGGAACCTCGGCAGATGTTGTTAAGGCTACAAATACCGGTACAGTAGTTTCACCACTTGATATATCCGAAATCAAAAACCGCATAAAAGAATACTATGAACTATATCAGGAATCAAATTTAACGATATCTCCCAATTTGAATGAAATAAGTAGATACACTGCTCAACAATGTGCTAAAGATATGTATGAGATCATAGAAGAGTTGACACAATGATATATTTGTTAAAAACTGAATCCGGCTCAACTGAATATATGATGTGGTATAGCCTGTTAAGCTCCAAAGGAGTAGCATTCGATGTTATAAAATCTCTTGAGCAGATAAATGATGGTGTTTTAATTTATCCTTTTTCCAATAATGATGAAAATAGTGAAGTTCATGATTTGTTGCAAAAAGGGGTTAAACTAGTCACTTCCAACAAATCATTTTTCCCAACAGAAATTAGAGAACAAAATGAAATGTATGTTTCGGGTACGTTACTCAATAGCAGTGTTCTTTATATTCACAGTCGGGTTTTTAAATCCTTTTTCCCTACCAAATTTAGAATCTATTACAGCCGAATAAAACGAATACTTACAAAACAATATCATGCGCCATCTATGTGGGAACTGTTTCATGAACAATCTGATAAAATACTTGCATTTTTTTCAGGAAATGATTATATAAAATATAATAAATGGCCGGATGGATATGATACTGCGTTCTGCCTTTCATTCGATTGTGACTATAAAGAAGATTTTGAGGCGTTTGAGAAAACATGTCATATCCTGAACAAACATGAAATACCTGCTTCATTTGCCATTATTGGAAAAGCAATCGAGGAATATCCAAATGAACATGAAAAAATAGTCACCAACCATTTCGAAATAGTGAATCACACATATTCTCACCCTGACAATGAGGTATATAATCAAGAAAAATTCATAGATATTGACGATGAAACCAAACAATCCGAGATGATCAAAGCGCAAACGATTATCAAAAGCCAGTTAAAGTATATCCCTGTCGGGTTTCGAACACCACATTTTGGATATAATGTAGATTCATCACTATTTGAAGTTCTCGAAAAGCAGGATTTTATATATGATAGCTCTATAATTTCCAATAATACGCCGGGCCTTGGAAATCCTTATTATCCTAGCATGGATGATTATAGGATGGAGTCAGATGTCCATTATAAGACGCTTGTTATTCCTGTATCAGCATGTCCGGCATGTGGAGCATCATTTGACACTTGGCACTCGATACGTTCGCCTCGTGCAATACACAAGGACCCTGAACAATACCGTGAAATATGGAAGAAATTGATAGATAAAAGTATAGAACGCGGTACTTTGATAAACACATACGTGGACCCACAGGATTTTATTAAAGAAGAGTATCAGCCTGTGTTTGAATGGGTTTTTGATTACATTAAATCAAAGAATATCTGGATTACGAGGATGGATGAAGTTGCTAAGTGGTGGATGAATGGATGATGATTTATTTACCAAGATAGATTTTAGTATGATTATGGGCAATTGTTTGTCAATATATCAAGTGGCAGCGGACAAAATTGGTTGAGGATAAATCATGGTACAAATAATTGATAATATTTTGGTTTGCCCAGTAAGCAAAAGCAAATTCATTCATAAAGATGACAGTTTTTGGATTGCCGATGATGGAATTAAATATCCAGTGGTGGATGGAATTCCAATACTTGTAAAGGATTATGATGCACATTTGGATCGCATCAAAAAATTTCAACAATCGCATAAAGAAGAATGGTATACAGATGATCAGGTCGAAAGTTATGATGAAGGACCGTATAGACATCATTTAAAGAGGCGAAGTCAAATTGTTAAATCATGGATTCAAGATTATTTTTCAAAATCTATTAGATTGCAAAACATGCCAAATATTGTAGATTTAGGATGTGGGGATGGTGGTTCATCTAGATGGTTAGTATCTTCTGCTCCAAAAAATTCAAATTTTATACTCCTTGATTATAATTATGATCGTTTAATAAAAGCTAGGTATCATTTAAGTGCAGATAATATCTATCACTTTTTAAGTGATATTACAAATCCTCCAATATTGGATGAAACTATTGATTTAGTGTTTTCAAATCATGTTATTGAACATGTGCCGAATGATATAGATGTGTTCAAATCAGCGTATAATATGCTAAAACCAGGTGGTGTGTTTATCTTAGGTTGTCCAAACGAAGGTGTGTTTTGGTGGATGTTGGCATATGCACTCTCTCCAAAATCAATTCGACATACAGATCACATTCATTTTTATGATGCAGATGTTTTGGTTGAAATGGCTACAAGTGTTGGTTTGATTCACTCAAAAACAGAACGAATTGGATATGGTATCCCTCATTGGGTTGTAGATTATTTCATTAGGCGATATAAAATAGTTGATGATGTATTTCATTTTATTGGTAAAATCTTATTTCCAGGTCAAGCATCGTCTTTGTATTTAGCTTTCACTAAACCCAACGACATTTAACAGAATGCATCGTGTTTGAATATTAATAAATTATTGAAAAGTAAATGAGCGAGGATGTCAATGTCGAAATCAATCTATATTTATAACCTATCTTTCCCACGGTTAATCATCGATTTCTGATGGGATTTAATTAGAAATATCGCCATCTGCTCATGTTTTTTCTA
>JAUWQD010000002.1 GCA_030611265.1 Methanosarcinaceae archaeon
ATACTTGATGGATTTTTTCAGATGTATTTGTAAAAGGACCGATTTTTAAACTATTGGAGGTGTTGTGAAAAACGTTTTGAATACAATAATTGGTCCAGATTTTTAAAAAAAGTGGGAATCACTAGATTTTGGAATTGTGCCTGTTTTAGTATATATTTTATAAATATATAGTGCGAGCTAATTCGACCGGAGGGAGAATTTTCTCGTTGATATAATTTAGAAAATTATAGTCTGACTTTGCTTGGTTCCTTGTACAGCGTTCAATGTCTCTAGGTTAATACGACCGCAGGTGGGGAATTATCTTCTCCAATCAAGAAGATCGGTGGTAAACTAAAATTTTTTGACGCCACACAAAACCACACTACCAATGACACAGATAGGAATGCTTATATTCAATTAATGAAGAAATAGGTTTCCGTTAGGTGATGCCGTGAAATATGTAATTGCAATAATAAGGCCAGAACGGCTTGATGCAGTCAAGCGTGAGCTTCAGAATGTTGAAGTCAACCGATTGACAGTGTCATCCGCTTCTGGATATGGTGAACAGAAAGGACATTTGGAGGTCTACAGGGCATTGGAGTATGAAGTAAACCTCCTTGAAAAGATCAGGCTTGACATCGCAGTGAACGATGAGTTCCTGAAACCAACAATCGAGGCAATACGAAAAGGAGCCAAAACCTGTGAAGATGGTGCGATAGGAGATGGCAAGATATTCGTGCTGCCACTTGAGAACGTCATAAGGATCCGCACAGATGAAAACGGATCTAATGCAATATAGGATGTGAAAAAACATGGAAATTGTTGCAGCAGATACTGCATGGGTCCTGATGTCATCAGCACTTGTATTGTTCATGCTTCCCAGGCTTGCACTATTCTATGGCGGAATGGTCAGGCGCAAGAATGTCTTGAGTAGCATGATGCACTCATTCGTTGCGATGGGGGTCATCACAATCGAGTGGATAGTAGTTGGTTATTCCCTTGCATTTGGAGAAGGAAACTGGTTTGTAGGTGGATTTGAGCATTTATTCCTTCAGGGAATTGATCTTTATTCAACAACAGGCACGATACCCACCTATGCATTTATTGCATTCCAGGGAATGTTTGCAGTGATAACTCCTGCCCTTATATCCGGTGCTCTTGTTGGACGTATTAAATTCAAATCATACATCGCATTCATCGCACTGTGGGGTCTTATTGTCTATGCACCAGTCTGTCATTGGGTATGGGGTGGCGGATTTCTCACAGGCGAAGCACTCGACTTCGCAGGTGGCACAGTTGTTCACATAACATCAGGCATCTCCGCTCTTGCGATTCTGGTATACCTTGGCAAGAGGAAAGGATATGGTGTCGATGCGATAAAACCACACAATGTTACACTCACTCTTCTTGGTGCAGGGCTTCTGTGGTTTGGATGGTTTGGGTTCAATGCAGGATCAGCACTTGCTGCAGATGAGATTGCAGCACTTGCATTTATGACAACATTCATTGCACCAGCAGCTGCAGGACTTGCATGGATGGCAGTAGAATGGATCCATACGGGAAAACCTACTGCCCTTGGTCTTGCAACCGGAATCGTAGTAGGGCTTGTTTCAATCACTCCTGGCGCAGGTTTTGTCACACCGATGGCAGCGATTGTGATAGGATTTATCGCAGGAATTGTCTGTTATAAGGCTGTGATGCTTAAAGGTAAACTTGGATATGATGATTCACTCGATGTCTTCGGGGTTCATGGTGTCGGAGGGATAACGGGTGCTCTCTTAACAGGTGTATTTGCAAGCATAGGAGCTACAGGCCTTCTTCTTGGCAACTCGCACCAGTTACTACTTCAGCTTGAAGGAATTGTTATCACAATCATCTATGCAACTGTTTGCACGATCATAATTGGATTTGTGCTTGAGAAGACGATTGGACTCAAGGTCTCTGAGAGTGAAGAGAACATTGGACTTGACAAGACACAGCATGGTGAAACAGCGTATAACATTTGAATGGCAGGGATCATTAGATCCCTCCTATCTTTTTTTCCTCACTTACTTTTTTCAGGACTTGGGGACCTTTGACATTTTAAAGATGTCTAATGAAGTTAGATTATATCAGGTCATATTTGATATGGGCAAAGAAGACATCATTTTAAGCAATGGCAAAAGCAACGTAAACTTTAAAGTTTAGTAGATGCATATAAAAATGGGGGCATAACGTTTGATAATTTATTAGAGTTTGCAGAACTTTGTTTGTGGCAAACGCTATGTATTTGCAAACATAGAAAAATAAGACATATATCCAAATTCAAAAGTGCGTGTCTGCAACAAATTGTCGAATGATTTATATATTATTGCAGCGGTAAGAGATTACCGAATGCCAATTAAACCGGAGGTTAACTCAAAATGGTTCAAACGAAAGAAGATGTGCTACAAACAGTAGCCGAAAACGATGTGAAGTTTATCCGAACACAATTTACAGACATACTCGGCATGATCAAAAGCTGGGCAATACCTGCTGAAAACCTTGAAAGTGCATTTGAGGACGGTGTAATGTTCGATGGTTCATCAATTGATGGATTCACAAGGATCGAAGAATCTGACATGAAGTTGATGCTTGATCCGGTAACCTTCCGAATACTCCCATGGAGGCCAAGTGAGGGTGCAGTCGCACGTATCATTGGTGATGTACAACTTCCAGATGGCACACCCTTTGTGGGAGATCCACGATACGTATTAAAGAGTGCGATCGCAGAAGCAGAAAAAATGGGATATACAATGAACATGGGGCCGGAACTTGAATTTTTCCTGTTCAAACTGGACGAGCACGGCAATCCCACAACAGAACTTACAGATACAGGCGGATATTTCGATTTTGCACCGCTTGACAAAGCACAGGATGTAAGACGAGAGATCGATTATGCTCTTGAACACATGGGATTCCACTTAGAAGCATCCCACCACGAAGTCGCACCGTCACAGCACGAGATCGATTTCAGGTTTGGCGACGTATTGGGCACTGCCGATAATGTAGTTACATTCAGGTATGTTGTCAGGTCTATCGCATATCACAAGGGATACTATGCCACATTCATGCCAAAACCTCTTTTTGGCGTAAATGGATCCGGCATGCATGCTAACCAGTCATTGATGACAGCAGATGGTGAAAATGCATTCTATGATCCAAACTCATCAAATGGTCTTTCCGACACTGCAAAATATTATATTGGCGGTCTTCTCAGCCATATTAAAGAATTTACAGCACTCACTAACCCGCTTGTAAATTCCTACAAGAGACTTGTGCCCGGCTACGAAGCACCAATATACCTCACATGGTCTGACAGCAACAGGAGTTCACTTATCCGAATCCCTGCAGCAAGAGGCAAAGGAACCCGTGTCGAACTACGATGCCCTGACCCAACATGCAACCCATACCTTGCATTTGCAGTCATGTTACGTGCAGGTCTTGACGGTATCAAAAATAAGACCGAACCGGGCGAGGCAACAACACGTAACGTCTTTGAACTTACTGAAGATGAACGAACGCAAATGGGAATCGGCGCATTGCCAGGAAACCTGAAAGAAGCGGTCGATGAAATGAAGCAGAGCGAGTTTGTAAGATCTGCACTTGGCGATCACGTCTTTGACCAGTACATAATCGCAAAGACTGCCGAGTGGGACAACTACAAAGCACGAGTACATCAGTGGGAACTGGATACATATCTCAGCATTGTGTAGGGGTTTAATCCCTTACATTTTCTTTTTTTCTTTTAGTTTATTTGTCAGTGATTATTAGATTCCGTTAGATCAATTTGCAACATGAGCTCAGTCTTTGCAGGTCTTGCTCTTGTTTACAACCCAATTCAGATATTGGCGTTGTGTCACTTACTACAAAAAACGTCAAGGGACGAAGTATGCAAAAAGGCACAGTCCAGCAATGGCGCGAGCGTGAGTACTGTGTTGACCTTCTTGATAAAATGGAACTTAAGATCGTAGTCGATGATGACGTGGTAGAGAATGTGATCGATGCGGTCATCAATTCTGCGCAGACAGGAGAGATTGGCGACGGCAAGATGTTCATACTTCCGGTTGAAGATGTTGTACGTATGCGGATCGGCGAAAGGGGCGCAAGTGCGCTGCACTGATGCCGAAACAACGCTATACTTGTTTTCCCATCGAACATCCTTTTAGTCCCAAATATTTGTAATTTTGATAATTTATGTGTCCTTGTTAAATGAGTAGTGTAACATATCGAGATTTTACATTATGATTATAAGACAAATACTTCTATTCCTAATTTTTTGCATGTTGGCTCTAACCTTTCATCGCCCTCAAAACATGCAATCCCCTTTTTAATCTCTCCCAACCCAAGATAGTCTTCCTTTAAAAGATCATTATATACCAATACTTGCCCTATTGCTTCATAATTTAGCTTTTTTTTCCCTTCTATTACCCAATTTGAACCTTCTGACAAAACTAAAAAATCCACAAACATTACAGAAAGAGATGGCAAAAATCCATATTTAGATGATAGATTTTTTTGCAAGGTTTTCTTATAACATCTATCATCTATAAGATTAAGCTCACACATTTTTTTGTCAACTATTTTGGTTTCTTCATCATATTTTTTGGCCATATCATCATAGTATTCCCTGTTCACATCCTCTTTTCTTATACCAGCTTTCCTAAAACCAACAACAATCTCTCTTAACCAGACTTTATCCCTTATTTCGGGCTGCGGTAAGTTATTTTCCTTTAACCGTTTAAACAATTCACTATGGATGTCTTTTACTTCTTTTCCATATTGAAATTTATTAATTAATCTCCGTCCTTTTTCTAAAATCTCTTCTGAAAATTCAGATTGTTTAAAAGGTGTCCCCCACAAAACTTTTTTGTTATCAATAACAGCAATTGTGCCTGCGACAAAAATATTGCCACTTCTACTTTTGAATTTCTTGGCAACTGTTTCCGTATCGAGATCGTTAGACTTTATTACTCTTGTTTGAGGTTTAAGATGATTTTCATAAACCTCCCTTTCTGTCATCACAGGCTTTCTGTTATACCATTCTCTTTTTTTAACAGGAATTTCTTCATATTCAATTCCGTGTTTCCTTTTTATCTCTTCAAGAAGCTGTAATATTTTTTCATGTTTATTTTGGTCATAATCTGGAGCATAATATCTTAGATATCTCATATCAACCACTTTTGAAACACATTCATTCATCAAAGGTTTTTTCAAACTCAATTTATTTTTCAATGTTTTCCAACAATACGCTCTTAAGATTTTTTCGCAATTTTTTTCTTTCTAATTTTTGTTTTGCTCCAATTATTTTATTCACCGCTTCCTCTATAATCTCGGTAAGTTCATCAATAGACTTGAAATCTGATACATCTAGTTGTTCTTTAGGATTAATTAACTCCATAACTTGTCTTGCTTCTTCTATATTTCCAGCAACAGCTAAGGCAAATGCTACGTCATAGTTTTTAAGATCATCTGCATCTATATTTTCAAGTCTTTTATCTTCAAGTCTTTTCATTCTCTCTTTTGGATTAATTCCTAGCATGTTAAAATACTCTTCATTACTCAATTCTTCGATCTCCTCCAATATCCCTTCATAATATAGCGGCTCATATAACTCATTTAAGTCCAGTATATCGATGAGCATCCGAGCTAAAGCGAGTTTGCTAGTATTTCCTGTTTTTGCAAGAGCTAAAACAACATCGTATTTTTTCATGCTTATTCACCTATTTGATTTTCCATCTTGTCCGTCAATCTGCATATCAGCAATTTAGTAACAATACTCAATACTTGCACAAGTAAATATTATCATATAAGTTATAAAATATATAGTTTCGGTATTCACTATTTTGTGTAAAATAATCGCTCATGTATAGAAAGTAAGGAGTCTGTGTAGAAAATCGGGGCATAATTCGACTTTATGCATAAAGCCCGCACAATCAAAAAACTTAAATAGTATCAAATCTACAGTAAGTATCCGTTTGCCGTGGATAACGTGGAAGGAAGCATAACAATATGACAAACAAAAAAAAGATAAACGAACAAATTAAGAGTGCCACACTGTTTTTGTTGGTACTTAGTATCGTACTTATGGCATTTACAGCGCCAGCATCTGCGACGACTGTTGATGAAAATGCCGAATCAATAGATAATCTAGCAACTGCCCTGACATACGTCTGGTTACTTTTGGCAGGAGCACTGGTGTTTTTAATGCATGCCGGTTTCTCGTTAGTTGAGATCGGGCTTACCAGAACCAAGAACACAGCAAACATTCTGATGAAAAACTTCATGACCATATGTCTTGGCGTTCTCGTTTACTGGGCACTTGGCTGGGGTATCATGTATGGTGCCGATGCAGCAGGACTGATCGGGATTGACCAGTTCTTCCTAAAAGGCGCCGATAATGCCATGTGGAATAGCTGGTTCTTCCAGATGGTCTTTGCAGCGACCGGAGCCACGATCGTTTCAGGGGCAATGGCAGAACGTACAAATTTCAAGGCATATCTGGTATACTGCGCAGTTATGGTAGGACTTATCTATCCGGTCTATGGACACTGGGTATGGAGCGGTGCCGACCTTTCATTATTGGCAGGTGGGGATAGCTTTATTGTTAAAGCAATAGGTCAAGGATTCCATGACTTTGCCGGTTCAGGAGTTGTCCACTCTATTGGTGGTTACTCTGCATTGGCAGGTGTGATAATCCTTGGTGCAAGGATTGGCAAATTCAAAGACGGAAAGCCAATTGCGATTCCGGGTCACAACCTGACGTTCGCATTCCTTGGAACACTTCTTCTAGCACTTGGCTGGATAGGTTTTAACAGCGGCAGTACGCTTGACGGAACTGATCCCTTCATGAACCTTGTGATTGTTAATACATTTATAGCAGCAGCAGCCAGTTCAGTTACAGTAATGCTCATCACATGGTCAAAGACTGGAAAACCTGATCCCTCACTTACAGCTAACGGTTTTCTGGCAGGTCTTGTAGCAATCACAGCATCATGTGGTTCAGTTGAGAACTGGGCTGCGTTCGTTATCGGCATCATTGCCGGAATCGTTGTGTATGTTGGTGTAATGTTCAATGAAAATGTCCTTAAAGTGGATGATCCGGTGGGTGCAATTTCAGTACATGGATATGCAGGAAGCTGGGGTCTGTTGTCAGTCGGTGTATTCGCAGTCGGTGCCGGCAATGGCATTCTTGCTGATGCTGCATACACAGCAGGCGGAGCCGGACTTATCTACGGCGAAGTAAGCCAGTTCTTGATCCAGGTAGTCGGTATGTTGCTTAGTATCGTCTGGGCATTCGGAATTTCATTCATTGTCTTCAAGATCATTGATGTCGTTATCGGCCTACGTGTATCTGAAGAAGATGAGATTATGGGACTTGACATGGCCGAGCATGGAACACGGGCATACCCAGAATTCATCATCAACAAATAAGGCGGGTGACAAAAATGCGAAAGATAGAAGCAATAATCAGACCTACAAAACTGCATGAAGTGATAGAAGCACTTGAGGCTGCAGGATGTGAAAGCCTGACCGTGACCGAGGTAAAGGGACGCGGAAGGCAGAAAGGAATCGTCCAGCAATGGCGTGGACGTGAGTACTGTGTTGACCTCTTGCCAAAGACCAAGATTGAAATTATATTGTCGGAGGAGAGAACAGAAGAGGTCATTGATGTTATCGTAAAAACAGCAGCAACAGATAACATCGGAGATGGTAAGATATTCGTATACCCTGTTGAAGGAGTTGTTCGAATACGAACCGGTGAACGAGATGGAGATGCGCTTTAAGCGCATCCCTCATTTTCTTTTTAGTGGAAACAAGATCAATAATTCAAAACCGTAAATTCATAGTGGATCCCGGAAATTAAAATATGTCAAATATAATATGGGTTGTCTAATCCATAGTGCTTATTCCACGGCATGACATAGTTTTCCAGGGTCCAACCTCCATTTCAATTTTTAGTGACAAATAATTGACTATTTGAAAAATTCCAAAAAACATGATGCAAGATCACTATAGATTTACATTACAGGATTTTTCAGGTTCCCTTGCAGACCTCGGAAGCATGGCACCGTTCATCATCGGGGCAGTTGCGATCAGCAACCTGCATTTGGAATCAATTCTGTTGTTCTTTGGAATGGCATATTTCATGACAGGTGCTTATTACAAGACCCCCATGTCAATCCAACCTATGAAAGCGATCGGTGCTCTTGTGATCGGTGAGGAATTGATACACGGTGAACTCATTAGTGCAGGCGGGATTACGTCTTGAACATTCGCAGAATGGTCCCGGATGACCTTGAGGAAGTGTTATCGCTTGCTCTCGCAGAAGGATGGGTATCTGATATGTGTGAACTGTCGCTCATCCTGCGATCATATCCAGAAGGCTGTTCTACAGCAGTATCAGAGTGTCAGGTAGTTGGCTGCGTCATGGTCACCAGATATGAGCATAGTGCATGGATCGGCAATCTCATTGTTGACCGCCACTATCGCATGCGCGGGGTCGGCACAGAGCTACTGCAAACGGCCATGGTGTATCTTGATAACGACAGCACGATCACGTCGATATACCTCAATGCAGCACCAACTGCAACCAGGTTGTATGAACGTTTTGGATTTGTGACAGTCTGCAATGTGTTCAGGTGGAAAAAGAATGGCATAAGCGGCAGTTTTAGTAGCAGCCGTAATGCGGCGCAGCTCGCTGCATCAAGTTCACAGGAGACGGGAATGTGCCGGAGAGAAGATATCTTATGGCTTGATTCGCAATGCTGGGGCGATTGCCGCTCGGTTGTGCTTAAACAGCTCATCAAGGAACGGAGTTGCATAACCTCGAAAGATCCGACTGCGTTTTTGATGTATTACAAAATAAGCGGCATGCCGGAAAGCTTGTATGCAATTGGGCCGTGGGAAGTTGAAAATGGCGGTCAGGAGATTGCATCAGGCCTGCTTGAACGTGCACTTTCCCAGATAGGGGACGCTGCTGTGGTACTGGATGTTCCAGCGCAAAATGACGCGGCGTGTGATGTTTTACAAGCGGCGGGATTCATGGTTGTTGGAAGGACTGTGTTCATGTGCCACAAGAAAGTGCCGGACATCAGGTTTGGGAATGTGCTTGCGTTCTTGAGCATGGGGTCGATGGGGTGAAAAGTTAGTATTTGTATAGCTGTGTAAACGAGTTCGTTCTATCTGCAACTAAGACCGATACAACGCCGAAGGCGGCACATTCCAACTCTACTACCCACCTACGTTCGCAAAATACACAGTTCATACGTAGAGCGATCCGTGCAAACATATATGTGCTGACAGCGAGCAAAACTTCTATGTGTCCAGAACAGTGCATGTGCGGGCCAGTGCGTGTGCAGGTAAATGCGCATGCAGGCAAGTGTTGGGGGAACGTGCCGCGCTCTTGCGCGCGTGGTCGCAACGTTTTTATCTAGAGCTCGTTGAAACGCCTGCGCCACAACAGTGCAATAGCTAAACAAATACAAAAGTTAATTTGTTGATTTTGGACAGAATCTGTTAAGACCGAATAATTCCGCAACTCCAGCTATACTGATGCCATAGAAAACCACTTTTTCTCTTGCCATTTTAAGTATCGGTTCGATGGTCCCATTAACAACCGTTGTTCCTGTGACAAGTGCCAGATCGCACCATTTCAACACCTCTTCCGCATTCTCATCACCATCCAGCACGACAACACCAAATTTCTCCTTCCCAAGATTCTCCTTATCCAGGTCCAGTATCTTAAGTTCATAACTTTCGGAGCAACATCGTGCATGTACCGGCTGGAATCCGACCAATGCTATCCTTGATATTTTGCATCCTTCAAGAAACTCAACCAGATCCAGACCACACTCCTCAGGACCGCGGTCCTTGCAGTGAACACTTCCCTCTATCAGACCGAGATTTCGCATCACAGCATTCAGGCTTGCAATGAAGATCGCCCTTCCGAAGTTGTTCTTCAGTTCCATGTCCAGAACATCCTGAAGCGTTCCCTCGAAATTCCCGTACATGTCCGTGAATGCCTGGCCAAAGTCCCCCCTGAATTCTGCCTGCATCAGCCTCTCATGCCCTTTTAATATCGGGAAGTCCTTATTCTCAGGATTTCCTATAGCCTCTTCCAGGGTCAGGGTTTTAGCACTGATCCTTACCTTCTCATCTGACAGGTTATTTTCCACCACGATTTGTGCGAACCTCTCTTTTATTTCTGTGTACATTCCAATCACTCCTTACAATAACAATCAATACCGCAGCCTGCACAGTTCTGTAGGTGACGTGGATTATCAAGATCATACCTGTACATCCTCTGAAGATCAGTGACCTCATGGATCTCTCCACCGTTTATTGCCACGATCCTGTCTCCCATCTCTTTAGCCTCTACCATGTCATGCGTAACAAGAACCGTTGTAATTCCAAGCCTCCTCTGTATCCTTTTGATCTCCTGCCTGATACAACTGCACATTCCAGTGTCCAGACTGCTGAATGGCTCATCTAGGAGCAGCACCTGCGGCGATACGGCAAGCGCCCGTGCCAGAGCCACCCTCTGGCGCTCCCCGCCGCTCAAATTCTTCGGATAGCGGTCTTTCAGATGCTCGATCTTCATCAACCTGAGCAATTCATCCACTCTCTGTGCAATGTTTTCTCGTCCGCTGCCATTCACTGCCGGTCCGTATCCTATATTGGATGCAACATCAAGATGCGGAAACAGTGCAAGATTCTGGAATAGATAACCAACCTGCCGCTTATCGGTTAGCATCCTGTTAACCGAAGCCCCATCAAAGAGCACGGTACCATCATACCCCACAAGCCCGGCAATGATATTGAGCAATGTTGATTTTCCCGCTCCATTCGGACCGATCACGACCAGCAACTCCTTATCAAATATCTCCATGTTCAGGCCATTAAATACATAATTACTGATATTCTTCAATTCAATATCTGGCATCATTTACCTCCATTCTTTTGTCATTTTAGTTTCGATATACTGGAAAAACCGCTCAAAGACCAGGCACATTACCGAAAGCACCATCAAACAAACGATGATAATATCCACCCTCAGCAGACTCTCCGAGCGTATCAGAAGTGCACCAATGCCTGTCGGGATTGCGACCATCTCAGCAGCTATCACAACCCGCCATGCCATACCTGCCTCAAGCCGGAGCCCTGTAAAGATGTTCGGTACGGCAAGCGGCAGGATAACACTGGTCAGTATCTTTCGATCTGATGCACCAAGGGTTCTTGCTGCTTTGATGACATCGCTATCAACACTCCTGATGCCTGTGATCGTGTTATATAACACCGGAAAGAATGAACACAGAAATATCAATATGATCGGCAGCATCTCATTGATCCCTATCCAGATCATTAACAGCGGTGCCCAGCCAAGCGTTGGTATTGGATAGAGCAAACTAAAGATCGGGTTAAACGACCTGTTTATGATATCCTTACATCCCATTACGGTTCCCATCATAATACCCGCCACAGAACCCAGCAGAAATCCTGCCAGCACCCTGAACAGGCTGCTTGCAAGATTATTCAGGAGGACCCCATTAACTGTCAGATGGTAGAACTCCCCCATCACAGCAGAGAACGACGGGAATATATATTCGGGAACAATATGCAGCCTGGCGATGCTCTCCCATATCAGGATAAATATAATGATCGGGATAGATCCATCCAGTATATTTCGAATTCTCATACATTTTCCTGCAGGAATGTAGTATCCAGCATGTCCTCAGCTCTCATGCCCTCCTCGATATACCCAAGTTCCACCATATAGTCGATCATCTCCTGAACAGACTCTACATCGATGCGGGTGGTGTAATTCAGCCGGCTCATCGATTTTTTAATGATTGCTGGATCGCTGTCCAGTTCTTCTGCAAGGATCACAGCCGTCTCGTTGGGATTATCACCCATCCAGTCGGTTGCTTTTTGGGTTACCTGAACCAGTTTTCTTACGGTTTCGGGATCGTCCTCGATAAGTTCTTGCTTAACAATCAGGACACTGCCCTGCATATCATCCCACAGTTCATGGCTTGTAATAAGCATCTGGAAGCCGTTTGATTCGGCAGCGGTTGCATGGTGCTCCGGCAAAAATGCTGCATCTATCCTGCCGGTTTCCAGGGCAATTACCTGTTTTAGGGGTTCCATTCGCTGGATCCGGACATCCTTTAGGTCATATTCCCTGATCATGCGGTTTAACAGGATATCCACCATGCCGCCTTCCCGCACGCATCCTATGGTTGCACCATTCAGGTCAGAGATGTTTTCGATGTCAGGACTGGCGACCAGGCCGTAACCGTGCTTATGGGTTCCGGCAACGATCACCAGCGGAACGCCCCTTGAATATGCCAATATAGCCGGTGATAGACAGATATAGGCGACCTGGATATCACCTCTTGCAAGTGCACTGGTAAGCTGCATTCCTGTGGCATAGCTCTCGTAAGTGGTGAGATTGATCCTTTCATCTTCGTACCAGTTGTTCTCCTTTGCTACATAAGCACATGCGGCATGGTCATTGAACTCAACAGCCATGCCGATATCACTACTTTGCTCTACACAGCCCGCAGTGAGGACTGTCAGTATTAATAAACCCAGTAAACCAATCCGCAACAGTACCGGATAATTATGACACATCCCCATGCTCCAGGATCGAATTGGTGATCAGGTCCACAAGATTGATCCCGCCATTGTACCCGATGATCGCCCTCCTTTGATAGCCTACACGGTCGTAGACCGGAAATCCAACCCTCGCAAAAGCGATGCCTTCATCGTCTGCGATAGTTTTTCCATGTGTGTTAGCCATCAACAGGTCAACACCGTCTGCCTTGATAGCTTCCTGCAGCCCGTAGAGGTCACATCCTGAGAGTATCTCGATCTCATGTCCGGTCTGGCTTGCAATAGCCTGCACATCCTTTACGAACTCCTTGCTGGTAGTGCCGGTCGCAACGATCGACGGCTCCATTCCGAGTTCGTGTACAAAACGCGCCATCCCGGATGCAACATCAGGGTCTGCAAAGATTGCAACTTTCTTTTGGACGGTCTTGAACTGCACATCGATCATCGCATCAATGAGCCGTCCCCTGTCCCGACGCAGTTGTTCAGGAACAGGTCTTCCTACCAGCTTACTCACGTTTTCGAGGAACGCATCGGTATTGGCAACACCGATCGGGCTTGCACCCAGTATCATCGGTACTTTGTGCTTGTTCGCAAGATACGCTACCGCGCCTCCGCCTGCATGCTTGCACAGGGCAATCGAGCCAAGCGAGTTTGCCGTGTCTGCGATCTCCTTAAGTGTGGTTCCGCCAGTCGGGAATGACGGTCTTGGCAGTCTCAACGGTGCATCAAGGGTCTCTGAGATATCGGTAAGTATGTTGGCCTTGACCCGCATAATCTCAAGCATGCTCTTGAGTTCCCTAATATCTCCCGGATTTAAGAGTCCTACTGTGATATTGATCTTATCGGTGGGTCCTGTCTGCTCTGCAAGCTTTACCACCAGCGCTTTGACGGCATTATCATATCCTGTGACATGCGAGCCGACATAACTTGGTGTGTGCATTGGGACAAGTTCCACAGGCAGATCTATCTTCCTGAGAATACCGTCAATATCATCCCCTATCGTCTCGGAAAGGCAGGTGGTGATCACTGCGATCAGTTCCGGATGCCGCCTTGCTGCAAGAGCATGCACTCCCTTAACAAGATTGTCAGCTCCTCCGAATACCGCAGCATCCTCACCGAGCGAACTCAGTGCGATTTCTACCGGCTCTGCGAAGTGGCGGTTAAACATTCTCATCGGATAGGCTGCGCACCCCTGCGATCCGTGCACAAGCGGGATTGCAGCGTGTACGCCAAGTACTGCCTGCATCGCGCCGATCGGCTGGCACAATATGCCAGGATTAATGGTGACCGATCTCTCGGTTTTAGTCTGTGTCATGTTCTCCCCTCTATCAGTTTCCAGGCAGGATGATTCATCGTCATGTCCATATCCCGTGCAAAGTTCACAAAACCGCTGTATACTGCGTAGGGTCCATTCTCGTATGCATGACCATTGACAAACGGCACACCGAGTTTGTATGCAAGGAACTTTTCCTTTAGTCCCGAAATGAAGAGATCAGGCTTGTATTTGACGAGTATCTCCTTCAGTTCGAGAGAATTCGGATTATCGATAACTAAGGCACCATCGCCAATTCTTTCGATAATCTTTTCGTAATCATCTGTGTGCCCGAACGTGGTAGCTGCTCCGATAACCTGCATTCCGAGTTCATCCATTAGTTTGATCCAGTGCCATGCACGGGGAGCACCCTGATAAATGAAAACGCGCTTTCCTTTGAGTTTTTCTTTGTAGTACTCGATTTGCGGAAGTACTTTTGCAATTTCACTCTCTATGACCATTTCAGCCTGCTCTTCGAGACCGAAGAAGGATGCAACATCACGAAGTGCCTGTGAGGTCTGCTTAATTCCAAAGAGTGATACCGGCATGTATGGAAGTTCATATTTCTCTTCCATCAACTGGCAGATATATGGAGTGGAACGCTGGCAGTGCATGACATTTAGCTTCGCCCTGTGAGCCATGGCGAGATCATCGATCGAAGCATTTCCTGTGAACGTGCAGAGTATCCTAAGTCCCATCGCTTCGAATAACGGAGCAATGATCCACAGGTCACCCTGAATATTATAGTCCCCGATGATGTTTATGTCATATGGCGTAACTTCGTCGGGTTCTTTTGTGCCCACGATACGGTCAAAGATGACATCATTTGCAATGTGATGTCCGAGTGACTGGCTGACGCCGCGAAAGCCTTCGCAACTGAATGGGATCACAGGAACTCCGATCTCTTTTGATGCCTTCTTGCAGACATTGTTTATATCATCCCCGATAAGTCCGATCACACATGTCGCATAGACGAATACGCCGTTCACGTCAGGAAATCGCTCGTATGATTCAAGGATCGATTTGTGCAGTTTCTGCTCTCCACCAAATATGATGTTTGCTTCCTGCATACTTGTCGAGAAGCAGTATTTCCGGTGGAATTCCGGGTTGTCGGACAGGTTTTGCCTGCGTCCCCCGCCCCATGTGTAGTAAGCACAGCCGATGGGGCCGTGTACCAGATGTATAACATCCTTCACCGGACCTCCTACCACGCCCATGCATCCTGCATAGGTGCATCCGCGCTCAGTCAGGTCACCTGGCGTTGTCTGGACATTGCACATCGGTACGATGCACTCTCCTGATTTTTTGATGTAGGTATGTTTCTCACGTTCAGGTATCGGTATATCGCATTCAAGTAATGTCAGCGGCATGATCTCCTCCTTGTAATACCAGACTTATAGTTCAAATTTCGGTTACAGTTACGGTTACTGTTACTGTTACAGTGCATCATTACCCCGCTCTCCTGTCCGGACACGGACCGCCTCATTAATCGGACAGACAAATATCCTCCCGTCACCAATCATTCCGGTTCGGTTGGTCTGCATAATCAACTCAACCACCGGTGAAACGGATTCATCGTCCACCACAAGGGTGAGCATCCTTTTCGGAAGGAACCTGATTGCTGCTCTTTTATTATCGGGTGTGATATTGCCAAGCGGATTGATGTATAATCCTTTCTGTTTCCCGCGCCCGTATACGAGGTTGGCAGTAAGGCAGGTATATCCCGCCTCTGCCAGAGTGTCCTTGGTCTGTTGTATCTTATTCATCCGGAGGACGGCTATCACTTCCTTCATAATCCCATCTCGCCTGTACGAATGGTGTACGCCTCATCAATCGGACCGATAAAGATTTTACCATCGCCGAAACTTCCTGTTTGTGCACTTTCTTCGATGATCCTGACAATTTCATCGCTATCATCATTATTGACAGCTATCATCAGCATCACCTTTGCCAGTTCATCATAAACGGTTGGTCCGATCTGTATGCCCTTCTGCTTACCCCTGCCAAAGACATCGATCTTGGTAAATGCACAGAATCCCTTAGCATCGAGGCTATCTACTACTTCATCCACCTTTTCGGGTCGTATAATCGCTCTTATTAACTGCATAACAACACCCTAATCCACGACTCCGAATTCGGTCATCATGCTCTCAAGTTCGTCCATCGTGATCGGCTCAGGGACCACGAACATGTCGTTCTCGAGGATGTTCCTGGCCAGTGTACGGTATTCATCTGCCTGATTGCAGGTCGGGTCGTACTCGATCACGGTCTTCTTCCGAATCTCTGCCTGCTGGACGATGTTGTCTCTTGGCACGAAGTGTATAAGCTTGCTTCCGATGCGCTCTGAGAACGCTTCCACCAGTGCCAGTTCGTTCTCGACATTACGGCTGTTGCAGATGATACCGCCGAGTCTGATCTCCCCCTCCTCTGCGAACTTGACGATGCCCTTGCAGATGTTGTTGGCAGCATAAAGAGCCATCATCTCGCCAGAGGCTACGATGTAGATCTCCTTTGCGTAGCCCTCACGCATCGGCATCGCGAAGCCGCCGCAGACAACGTCACCAAGAACGTCGTAGAAGACTAAATCAAGATCTTCGTCATAAGCTCCCAGTGCTTCAAGCAGTTTTATGGCTGTGATCACACCCCTTCCTGCGCAGCCAACACCCGGCTCAGGTCCCCCCGCTTCTACACATTTTATTCCCTTGAAACCTTCATGCAGGATCTCTTCAAGTGTCACATTCTCTGCCCCGACCTCTCGCAGAGTGTCAAGTACGGTGGGCTGTCTTCTTCCTCCCACCAGCATACGTGTCGAATCTGCTTTCGGATCGCACCCGATCTGTAGGATACTGTTGCCCATATCGGCAAGCGTTGCGGTCAGGTTCTGGGTGGTCGTTGACTTGCCGATGCCACCTTTTCCATACATTGCTATTTGTCTCATTTGCGTGTCTCCAATATACGTTGTACTTATATAATATTATATCATACAACGGCAGTCTAATGTCGGTGCAATCATATATAAATATTTCTATTCAGAAAAATATAAATCTATAAATATAAATTGATATAAATGTTTCGGAAATATTTATCGACATCAATAGACTAATTATAAAAAAAATTGTGAAAATATTAAAATTATGTATTTGTTTTAGATATTAAAAACAATCATGGATTCGCATATTGAGAATGGAACGGTTGTTGAGAGATTGGAAATATGATGGCGGTTGTGGGGTGACCGCTTCGTTTTTTTTTCGTGTGTATTTTTTTTGTTGGGGCAATAACTGCGCAGAGGATTCTTTAAATTCGATATGAAGACAACGCAAGAACCGCCGCAGGCGGCACGTTCCCTCACCACTAATCAGAAATTGACGGCTAAATCTATCAATTGAATACTAAAAGAAGAGGATTTAATCGTTGTTAATGTATAACATTATGATTTTCAAGTTTATCTGAACGTCAGCGAATATTTTACAGATGATGATGGAAATACGCCGCCTGCGGCGGATCAACTCGGCTTCAAAATTCACTGAACAAACATGTTTAACCTAATTCCCGAATTCTCTTTCCACATTGTCCAGCAGGATATTCAATAGACTGTTTGCTCCTTCAAGATGATCCGATTTTGATATTATCTCATCTGCCTTCTGGATAAATTTGCCATCCACAAGTTCATCTCCGCAATTCTGTATCATAAGATCAATGCTTTTTGCTGAATATTCAATATGGAACTGGAGACCAATGACCCTTCCATCATATTCAAAGGCTTGATTCCCACACGCCTCGCTTTCAGCCAGCCTTGCAGCACCGGGCTGGATTTCAAATGTATCTCCATGCCAGTGAAAAGCAGTGAATTCCCCGGGAAAAGTGCTAAAACTGGTTGAGCGTTTTGAGTCACTTGTTAATTTGACCGGGAACCAACCGATCTCCACATGCCCATTTCTGGTTACTTTTTCTCCAAGGACATCAGCGATCAGTTGACCTCCAAGGCATATCCCGAGGACTATTTTCTTGTTTGCAATTGCCTGTGCAATGAACTCCTTTTCCCCGGTAAGCCAGGGATATTCATCCTCTTCATAGATGTTCATTGGTCCGCCCATTATGATGAGCCAGTCAAACTCATCCATTTTTGGAAGTGTCTCTTCATTGAACAATTGCGTTCTTGAGATACTGTGATCTTTTTCGTTTGCCCATACCTCGATATTTGCAAGGTCTTCAAACGGAACATGTTGGAGATAATGAATTCTCATTTTTGTCAACTCTCCTGTGGTTTGTTATCATTGAAAATGTGTTGATCGAGATTTACGTATGTTATGTGATGTAAGCAAATTAAATAGAAATCGCCTCAAGATTGCGCAGGTAAATATTTGACAGGATGAACAGGATTTACAGGATGTTGACTGCTGTTTTCATCCTGTGCATCCTGTAAATCCTGTCCATTAATTCAGACAATACGATTTAATTTGGTGATATCCTGAATAGTGAAGTTACCTACACAATGTTGATGTAGAAGCTTAAAAATATACTACATTTTCGACCATAGGTTATGCCCAATCTGGAAAATTGTCCTCGACATATTCTTCAACCTCGGCGATATCCTCTGGAGATTTTTGTCCTTCTTTCCATTCATCTAAGACCTGTTCAAAAAGTCCTGATGGGGCATCCACAGCCCAATCTTTATATTCGGATGTTGATTCCGTTTCGAATTTGTATATTCCTTTTAATATCCCCATGCAACAGTTTTTTGCCTCTACTGACATTGAAAGTTTTTGATACTTCTTTATGTCCTCCATGTATGGTTCCAGAGCCTCTTCAAACATTTCCCATGCATATTCTGTCGGATCTACATATCCATCTCTTGTGCTCCCAGAGTTATCCCAGACATCTTCAACCTCAAGACTGTTCAGATCATAATAAACGTCGTCAGCGACGTCTTCTATATCCACGCCCCTCAGGGATACTTCAGCAATCTCTTCAATCCGTTTCGCAACCACCGGGTTTTCATTAGCAAGTTTCTGGAGAATCTGGTAAGCATCATCGGCGCTGATCGCATCAAAAATGTTTATTCCGGCATTATCGTTTGCCGTTTCGGATGTGTTGTTATTGTTGTTACCGTTATTTTCGGGCATACAGCACCTCATCTTTATTCAATTCATGTGAAAAGTGTCACAATCCCAAAATCCAGCATCAACGACAGAGCAATAGCGATCACTGAAAACACAAAGATGACCAGATAGTT
This sequence comes from Methanosarcinaceae archaeon, assembly GCA_030611265.1. Taxonomy (GTDB): domain Archaea; phylum Halobacteriota; class Methanosarcinia; order Methanosarcinales; family Methanosarcinaceae; genus Methanovorans. The sequence continues at coordinate 19,161 of JAUWQD010000002.1, forward strand.
CAACCGCTCCTTTGACACAGACAGACTCCACATAACATAATTGAGCCCCTCAAAGTCCTCTTCAGTGAGTTGATCACGTGACTCGATCTTCTCAAGGAGGTTCAGGTCTTTTATTACTCCAAACCTGCGCTTTGCGATATGATACCTATGGCCAAAGAAAAACAGGTAGCCAATAACTCCAAAATACCAAAGCATCTTTGAGAGCATACCGCTGTAGTAATCTGCAATAATAATCGCACGAAGCAGGATTGCTGATACGAGTCCCACCCAGAAATACAGTTTTATGACAGTCATGCTGTATCCTTCAGGGACTTTAACATTGGCCTTATTAGATTCAAAATGTTTCATGATCTGATCACCCCGGGAAATATTTGCTACACGCATTTTCAGATGCACGGTCAAGGTATTTAAGTTCCAGACCGCAGACTATACAGTTCCCGGTGAGTTTTTCAGTTGAAATGTCAATTGTATTGAGTGTCATGTGTGAAACAACTCTTTCGTTTCGTTATTTATATACCTGTGGTAACTGCGGGTTTGTTGTCAGTTGATAATGTGTTTATATTGTTAACTGGAAAGGCTCAACACATCATGATTTACATCTAAATTGTTAATTATGTATTATTAAGTATTACGAATAGCTAATTTTATATGTAATGAATGATTCAAAATGCAAAGAGTCAGGAATTATGATCAATAAAAATACAACTGATTGGAATGAGGTCTGGAAACAACAGATGTCACTGCAAAACCGATCACAACATGCTGTAGATTGTGCTGCCATCTGGGACAAAAAAGAAAATGCAGAACTCTTTTTAAAAATGTTTCAGGGAAAGGGGAGTGAACGGATCGAAAACACCATAAAAGATCTACCTTTAACGCCGGAGTCCAGAGTTCTTGATATTGGAGCAGGACCCGGTACACTTGCGATCCCACTTGCAAAAAAGGTATCTCATGTCACTGCAGTTGAACCTTCCCCTGGCATGGGCAGTGTGTTGCAGGACCAGATCGCAGAAAATGAAATAGATAATATCAGGTATGTTCACAAACGCTGGGAAGATATCGATATAGAAGCCGACCTTGACGCCCCTTACGATGTAGTAATAGCTTCTTACTCCCTGGGAATGCCCGACATTAAAGAAGCTGTGCGGAAAATGGAGGCAGCCTCCTCAAAATATGTTTACACTTACTGGTTTGCAGGGGAAACCTCATGGGATATTAATTTTAGAGCATTGTGGCCCTCCCTCCATGGAATCGAATATCATCCGGCACCAAAATGCAATGTCCTCTATAATGTGCTTTACCAGATGGGCATTTACCCAAACATTACTGTTATTCCATTCGAGCATGCCCATAAATTCTCTTCTGAAGAGGAAGCTAATGAGCATTTTAAGTCTTATTTTAACATCACTGAACAACGCCAAGAAGCGATCCTGGGAGATTACCTTAAAGACCATCTTGAAGAAGATGATGATTCCATTATCCTGAAAGGATCGAACACGCGCGTGAAGATATGGTGGAAAAAAGGATGTGATCATAATGAACAATAAAAGTAACTACTCGACCTTTCTAATTATAGGTGGGATTATTGCGACCGTTATATTAACAGCGGGCTGCACAACCCCGCAAGAAGATAGTGCTACAAATGAGCTTGTAGTTGCCATAAGCACGGATGTTAACAACTGGTATCTTGACAAATTCCCTGGTGGTGATGCCAGATTTGTGTGGTCACAGGTGTATGAAACACTTGTAAGGCTGGACACTGATCTTAACATAGTGCCCGGACTGGCAGAATCATGGGAAACACCAGATGATGGGAAAACATGGATCTTTCATTTAAGAGACGGCGTATATTTCCATAACGGTGCTCCTTTTGATGCGAACGCAGTTGTATTTTCATACAGCGATGAATCGTATGTTAAAAAAATGGGAGCTTTAAGGAGTCTGGATCATATTGAAACCATCGATGAGAATACAGTGAAATTTGTCCTAAACAGACCCATGCCATTGCCATTCTATCTCACACATGTGGCATGGCCAATCATGAGTCCCGATTGCGTTGATGATAATGGGGATTTTGTAGCACCTATTGGGACGGGTCCATTTAAATTTGAAAAACAAACCCCTGACCAGGAAATTGTACTTATCAGGAATGAAGATTACCGGGGTGATGAACCGGTCCTTGAAAGTGTTACATTTAAAGTGATTCCTGAGGCATCTACTCGTGTAATGGCACTTGAGACAAAAGAAGTTGATATGATTATAAAACTGCCTGAGTACGAAGTCTCAAGATTGGAAAATGAAGCTGATGTCAATGTATACAGGAAATTGACAACCTTCACGGACTTTTTGCAATTCAACTGCAATAATGGGGTGTTCAACGATAAGGAAATAAGAAAAGCAGTCGCATATTCCATTAACACTGAGCAGATGCTGAATACGGTTTTGGAAGGCATTGGAACTCCAGCTAAAGGCCGGCCTTTATCCCCTGTCATGATGTATTCTAAACCTGAACTTGACCTATACGAATATGACGTGGAAAAAGCCAGGGAGATATTATCAGAAGCCGGCTGGCAAGATTCTGATAACGATGGAATTCTTGATAAAAACGGACAACCTCTTAAGGCAAAATTTATTGTTGGAAAGGATGTATGGGCATCCCGCCATGTTCCAATGGCTGAAGCTATACAAGGCGTTTTGCAAAATGTGGGAATGGACGTAGATATCCAGGTACTGGAAAGCGGAGCCATTACTAAACTTGAGAATGAAGGTCAATTTGACATGATCCTTAGAAGTGGATATTTTGTATGGGGTCCCTACCCACGTCACTTCTTTGTCCACCAGTCCTTTTGCCCGTACTCGCATTACAACAACACGGAATACGATAAACTGGCAAATGCAGCAGATTCAACAGCTGATCCTGAAAAACAGCAACAGTTGTACTATGACCTGCAGGATATGGTACTTGAAGAGCTGCCTGCTTTTTACCTGGTGCATGAGGAAAAGATCATTGTAGCCAATACATACGTAAAAGGCTACCGGATCACTGCTGAAGATCCATGGCTCAATCTTGACGGCGTGTACCTTGAAGGGAAGCAATGAATCTCAGGATCATTGCTCCCCCCTTATTTACGACAGTGTAACAAATGATTTTTTAACTGTGCAGGATTAAGAAAAACTGGCAATAAGGAAAAGGAAAGAAATGCTGAAATATATCCTAAAACGCATATTTCTCGTATTTTTCGTGGTTATTGGAGTGACTATTGTAACCTTTTCTACAATGCATTTTGCACCCGGAGATCCTGCAGAGGTCATTGCAGTTGCCAGGTATGGTGATGACCTGACCCAGGAACAGATTGACTGGGTCAGGGTAACAGAAGGTTTTGATTCTCCGGTATACATCCAGTATCTGAAATGGATTAAGCACGTCTCACGCCTTGACCTTGGCAGATCACTGGTAACATCTCATGACATCTTAGAAGAAATTACCATCAGGCTCCCTGCAACTTTCAAACTGGCGGTTTCGAGTTTAGTAATATCATTGTGTATCGCTATTCCTGCCGGAATAATCAGTGCGGTAAGAAAAAATACAATAATTGACCATCTGTGTATGAGCGCTGCGCTACTTGGAGTATCCATTCCAAACTTCTGGCTTGGATTGCTGTTGATCTGGTTATTTTCACTGACCCTTCATCTGTTCCCCAGTTATGGATATGGGGGATGTGAGCATCTTGTACTTCCTGCAATAACCCTGGGAACATCCATGGCTGCCATTACAACCCGTCTGACGCGTTCCAGTATGCTGGATGTATTGAACCAGGAATATATAGTGACAGCAAAAGCAAAAGGATTGGATGAAAAAACAATAATTTTAAGACATGCATTAAAGAATGCAATGCTGCCTGTTATTACTTTTGCAGGGCTGCAACTGGGTTTTTTACTTGGCGGGGCTGTGATAGTTGAAACAATATTCGCATGGCCGGGAATTGGGAAACTACTGGTGGATTCTATATATGCCAGGGATTTTGCTATGGTTCAGGGTTGTGTGCTGTTCATTGCTGTCCTATTTGCGTTTACCAACCTGATAGTGGATATCACGTATGCGTTTTTAGACCCGAGGATCAGGTATGAAAAAACTTAATGACATAAGGAATATTTTAAAAGAAGCCGGAAATAACAGGATGGCTGCAATTGGAGGAGCAATAGTCATCCTGTTGGTCTTAATTGCGATTCTGGCTTCCCTGCTTTCCCCGCATGATCCTTTTGAACAAAAACTGGAAAACAGACTCCTAAATCCATGTTTTGAATATCCTTTTGGCACGGACAATCTGGGAAGATGTATTTTCTCCAGACTTATCTTCGGAACAAGATATTCGCTGGCAATTGGTGTTGTAGTTGTTGGAATAACAGCTTCGGTCGGTACGACGCTTGGGATCGTATCTGGCTATAGCCGCGGAATAATTGATGAAACCCTAATGAGAATTGTAGATATAGTGCTTGCTTTTCCAGGTATAATCCTTGCGCTGGTTATTGCAGGGATATTAGGGCCCAGCTTTTTAAATGTAGTAATTGCAATTTCTCTGACCCACTGGCCTGCATATACAAGACTTGTGAGAGGAATTACACTTTCCCTCAGAGAAAAGGAATTTATCGAGGGTGCAAGAGCCCTGAGGGCTTCAAACATCTATATTATGCGGCGCCATATACTTCCAAACTGCATCAATCCTATTATCGTACTCGCAACCCTTGATATCGCACATGCGATTATCTTTGCAACTGGCCTGAGTTTTCTCGGTCTTGGGATACAGCCTCCGACACCTGAATGGGGATCAATGCTTAAAGCCGGGATCCCTTATTTTCGAATCTCGCCTCATCTTACCTTTTTCCCCGGTACTGCCATAATGGTAACTGTGATGGCTTTTAATTTTTTAGGTGACGGTTTGAGAGATATGATCGACCCAAAAATAAACGAAATTATACTGGTGAGTGAATGAGCTTATTGAAAATACAGGACCTAAAGGTGTATTTTAATGCCAGGGGCAAAACAGTAAAAGCTAACAATGGTATTGATCTGGAGATCAGGGAAAATGAGATACTGGGCCTGATAGGAGAGACCGGTTGTGGAAAATCGATACTTGGGAGGGCAATAGTAGGACTGCTTTCTGATAATGTAGAGATCAGGGGGAAAATTGTTTATAAAAATGAAGATATATTGGACCTTTCCGAAGACAGATTGAGAAAAATAAGAGGAAAAGACATCGGTATCATACTCCAAAACCCGTCGGCTGCATTAAATCCAGTGTTAAGTGTTGGCAATCAAATATCAGAGATCTATCGCTATCATGAGAATATGGGAAAAAAGGAAGCACGGATCAGAACAGCTAAAATGCTTGAAATGGTTGGGATCGACCCCAAAAGAATGCATGAATATCCCCATCAATTCAGCGGGGGAATGAAACAGAGGGTTATGATAGCTATGGGACTGGCCTTAAATCCCGGACTGTTAATAGCAGACGAGCCGACCAAAGGCCTTGACCCTACAACAAAAGACAAGATCGTAGACCTGATATGCGAACTGGTGATAAATAGAAATATGAGTCTGCTTCTCATCACCCATGATCTTGGCGTGGCTGAAAAGATGTGTGACAGGGTAGCGGTTATGTATGCGGGGGAAATTATTGAGATCGCAACAATTGAAAATATTCTATCCAACCCCCAACATCCTTATACACAGGACCTGTTGAACTCGCGTCCCAAAAAAGGTTTGAAGCCGACGGCGGGAGAAAGCCCAAGCCTAAGTTCGCCTCCAGCCGGGTGCAAGTTCCATCCAAGATGCAGATGCGTTATTGGCGAATGTCCAAAAACCCACCCGCAGATGATAGAAACTGAAAATGGAACCTCTGTCAGGTGTTTCTTATACGAGGATAATTGAGGTTAAAAAATGACTCTGCTATCAGTTGAGAACCTGAAAAAATACTACTATTCCGGTGTGTTCAACAAGAAAGAAATAAGAGCAGTTGACGGAGTAGATATTGAAATAAAGAGCGGTAGAACATTGGGACTGGTAGGAGGCAGCGGATGCGGTAAAACTACCGTTGCCAGGACAATTTTACGTCTGGTAGAACCCACTGATGGCAGTATTGTTTTTGATGGAAGGGATATTACAAAATTAAGGGGTCGCGAAATGAAAAACCTGGGACGAGAGATGCAAATAATATTCCAAAACCCTGAAACCTCACTTAATCCGAGGATGAAGATATATGATGCTATTTTAGAGCCTTTAACCATCCATAAATTATGTAGTGCAGATGAGGAAAATGAAAAAATACACAGGTTGATTGAAATTGTTAATTTGAACAAGGAACTTTTGTTCAGGTATCCACATGAATTAAGTGGCGGGCAGCTACAGAGGGTTGTGATCGCACGGATCTTAAGTTTGAATCCAAAGTTTATTGTTGCAGATGAAGCCACTTCCATGCTGGATCCCCTTGTCCAGGCACAGATCCTTAACCTGATGAAAGATCTGCAAGAAAAGTTAGGAATAAGTTACCTGTTCATTTCCCATGATATGGATGTAGTAGAATGGATGAGTGATGAGATTGCTGTAATGGACAAAGGGAAGATCGTGGACTGGAAATGAGTGTTGTGTATTTTAATTATTTGAGATTCTAGAAATCCTAAAGGAGGTATAAAATTTGAGTTTAGAGATAGAACTGATGAAGAAACCGGAAGTTGTTCCGGACAAATTTATGAGGATCGTGGAAGATTCAATGCAGGGATTTAGAAGATATAAAGTCTTAGCTACTGCTCTTGATCTTAATATTTTCGAGTATATGAAAACTCCAATAACACCGCAAAAGCTTGCTAACAAACTTGGCTGCGACCAGAAGATGGTAACATTACTTTGTGATGTCCTGTGTAATCTTGAACTTCTCTATATAGATGGAGAAAGTTATGCAAACACTGAGATATCTAATACCTATATTCTAAGCGACTCTCCATATTCGCAATTAAATTATATCTCAGGGATGGGGAAGAACATCAAACTGTGGGAAAAACTGCAAGATATTATCAAAAATGGTCCGCTCATCGTTGAAAAGGAAAAATTCTTCGGTGACGGGGTCATACATTCTATGGCAGAAAATGCAAAATGCGGGATGCTTCAGGAAATCGTACCGACTGTCATCGAAAACGTGGATTTTAAAAATGCAAGGAAATTGCTTGACCTTGGAGGAGGTCATGGACTGTATGCCATAGGTTTTGCGAGTTTGAACAAATATCTGGAAGCATTTGTTTTTGATCTCCCACAGGTGGTTGAACAAACAAAACTCTACATCCAAAAATACGGGGCAGATCATGTGGATGTGATACAAGGGAACTTTTTTACTGATGATATTGGAGATGGTTATGACATCATTTTCTCATCACTCAATCCTGGAGGGCGGGTCCCTGAACTGGTTCCAAAGATTGTCTCTGCACTAAATAAGGGAGGAGTTTTTGTGAATCGGCAAGTCCCGGATGAGGATTCAATATCAGACCCTCTGCTTACTCTTGACTGGAACCTGTGGACATTTGAAGATATAAAGAAAGCAAATTCAAGGTATAGTTTTGAGAACAGTGTATCTTTTAATGACTACATCGATGTTCTGAAGGTGAATGGTCTTGATGTATTCAAGGAAATATGTCTAAAAGATGGCTCAATGATTGTTTTTTCAAAAAAAACTTGATATAATGCTTGACAGGATTTCTGATGTTACGACATTTGAAGCCGAATAAGGTGAAATGCCCTGCAGAAATCCTACCATTATTTCTCCTTTTCTTATCAAAATTCTGGTTCAAAGTATGGATGAATCTCACTTTTGGAATTTACCTATGGAATATAAGCTCGGCAGTTAATTTTTTTTGCTATAATCCATTTATCCAGAATAAACGAGAAAATCACAATCATTGAGATGCACCTCATTAACAACAAGAATTTTAAACAATCAAATTAATAAGGCACCAAACCAACCGGATAGAAACATTGGAGAATAAAAAACACATGAAATCTACTAAAATCATTATCATCGGTCTTGGTGTTGGCGGCTTTATTGCCTCAAAGACCGCAAAAAAAGTAAATCCTGATGTAGAGATAACAATTATCGATGAAAAAGAGTATGACATGTTCTCCCCCTGCGGGCTGCCTTTTGTAATGGAAGGTGTGGTCGATGAGTTCGATGACATTATACACAGCTTGCCTATAGAGAAAATGGACATGGTCAAACTTTTAAAACACAAAGTGACTTTGATCGACCCTGACAACAAAGTGGTTAATGCTGTCGATATGACCACTAACGAAGAAAAGTCCATACCATACGATTCCGTAATAATCGCAACCGGTGCAAGCCCCTTCGTGCCACCGATCCCGGGTGCGCATGAGTACATGGACAAAGGTGTCTTTGTAGTCAGCAATCCCGAAAACTCAAAAGCAATCGTTGAATATTCCAAAAACGTATCCCATACCACTGTTGTCGGAGCAGGTGCAATTGGTCTTGAAACGGCTGCAGCAATTGCAGCACATGATATCGATGTGACGATTGTCGAAATGCTTCCAAACTCATTCCCAAGGGCAATCGATCCTGATATTGCAAGGATTCTTGACAAATCACTCAAGAAAAGCGGTATTAAACTAATGATGGGCGCATCTTTGGAGAAAGTGTCAGGCAGTGATAATGTGACCTCCATAACCGTGGCTGGCAAGGAGATAAAAACTGACATGGTGATAATGGCTGCCGGCGTGCGTCCAAATCTGGAACTGGCAAAGGATGCCGGATGTGCTTTGGGCAACTGGGCCATCAAGACGAACACGAAGATGGAAACAAGTATTCCAGGCATCTATGCGATCGGCGATTGTGTCGAGACCGTAAGCCCGATAAATCACATGCCTTGGATGTCCCAGCTGGCAACCACTGCATATCGTCAGGGAATCACAGCCGGCACGAACGCTGCCGGTGGATATGATTCGTTTGAAGGCTCTCTTACCACTTTTGTATCAGTTGTTGGCAACATGGAAGTTGCAGCGACCGGATTTAATCAGTTCTTTGCAAAAGCAGCCGGATACGAAGTTGTCATTGGAAAAGCAAGCGGTCTCACAAAACCGGACTGGTACCCGGGTGGCAAAGAAGTAACCGTAAAGGTACTGGCAGATGCCAGAACCGGCAAGGTAATTGGTGGTCAGGCGATTGGTGAAGAAGGTGCAGCAGCAAGGGTGAACCTGATATCTGTCGCAATCAAAGCCGGCATGAATGTGCACGACCTCTACGGTGTGGAACTTGCATATTGCCCGGCAGTGTCCGAAACATACGGCCCACTGTCAAAAGCATGTGAATTCGCAATTCGCAAATTGAAGAAATGATATATAGATTCATCAAATATATACATCAGTTATATTGGTTGAGTAAAAATGACAGACCCACAGATAGAGCGCAAACTCATTGAAATTATGAGAGTGATCAGCGAAAACGACAAGCCAATCGGCGCAAGGAACATCGCTGATGAACTTAATGACCGTGGATATGGCATAGGTGAACGTGCCGTACGTTATCATTTAAGGATACTGGATGAACGTGGACTCACAAAAAAGCACGGGTATGCCGGGCGCACAGTGACTGAGTTGGGTCAAAGAGAACTCAAGGAAGCGCTTATTGGAGATCGCCTTGGTTTTGTGATCACACGCATTGAGGATCTGATCTACAAAACCGATTACGATCTTGAATCCAAAACCGGAAACGTCATTGTGAACATGTCCAATATCGACAAAGATGATTTCGATGATGTTGCAGATATCATGAGATATGCCGCACAAGGCGGTGCAACGATCAGCCCCCGCGTCAAGATATTTGATGAGGATTCCAACACAGATGTCTATGTGCCGGAAGGCAAATTGGCAATAGCAACCGTTTGCAGCATAACATTTGATGGTCTTTTGCTCAAGAACGGCATTCCGGTTGAACCTGCCTACGGCGGAATACTGGAACTTAAGGATCATAAACCTACCAGATTCCTTGACCTCATATCATACAGCGGCACATCAATTGACCCGATCAAGATATTTATGAGCAGGCATTCAACATCTGTTCTGGATGTATTGGAAACGGGTACAGGCACGATGCTTGCAAACATGCGCCAGATTCCTGCATCAGCCGCTGAAAAAGCCCATGATGTACTGGAACTGGCAAAGAAGTCTGACATAAGCGGTGCAGTCACAATAGGCGGAGATGGCGAAGCCATGTTTGGTGCGCCGGTCGAGGTCGGCAAATCAGGACTCCCTGTTTTTGTAGGTGTAAATGCTATCGCAGCCGTGGAAGAAACAGGCATTGAAGTTACCACATATCCGGTTTCGACTGTGCTGGAATATAACACCATGTCAGAAATTTAAGTATAATCAATTCAAGTGCTTAAAGTATAGGTGATCGAATGGAAGAATGGAGAGTAATCGATTTTGGAAAGGTGGACATAAGATACATGATGGCAATGAACGAAGCCATCCTGAAAAATGATGAGGGGAATACCCTGATATTCTGGGATCCTACCAAGTCCATCATTTTGGGATATTTCCAAAAAGCTGCCGTGGAACTGGACCTTGAGAGATGTAAGGATTATACAATTGTACGGCGCACAAGCGGCGGCGGAATTGCATACTCGGACGATTGGGGACGCCAGATAAACTACGGTGTCATTGGTACTGTGGATGACAAGTTGTTCCCGATAGATGTTACGGATTCATACCACCAGATACTTGGCATGCTCATCGAAACCCTGCGCGAGTATGGATTGAATGCAGAGTTCAGACCTATTAATGATATAATCGTTGACGGCAAGAAGATCTCAGGCAATGCACAGACAAGATGGAGCGGTAAACTTCTCCAGCACGGCACGCTGTTATTGGATTTCGACATAAAGGACATGCTTCGTATCACAAATATCCCGCTTGAGAAGATCAGCGATAAACAGGTTGCATCCATTGAAGAAGGGATGACCTGGATGGATAAGGAACTGCCTGAAAAACTCGATATGGAAGAAGTCAAGCAAGTGATGCGACGCAAGTTCGAGGAACTATTTAGCGTAAAACTTGTCGAATCAAGACCAAGCGAAAGCGAGGAAAAGATGGCGCAGGAATTGTTGCCTAAGTATGAATCGGATGAATGGACGTATCGGTTGTAGGAATTGAAGTCACGGACCTCGGACGGCGCTACACTATGTCCAAGGCATTAAGACGATACCTGGAAAATCTATTGTAATAAGATTATATAATTATATGCTCCATGTGACAGATATTTAAATGTATGATGAATTGATGCCACGTACATTTCAAAAATTATATAACCTTCAAATATCTTTCTTATATATTAGTACGAGAATTTATATTGCGACAAAATCAAGAGGCAAAATATTGGCTAAAAAGAAATGTTTTATAATTATGCCCATTTCAACTCCAGAGAATTTGTTGAACAATTATTCAAATGATAAAGATCATTTTGATCACGTTTTAGAACATCTTTTAAAACCTTCTCTTGAAAAGGTTGACTTAGAACCAATTTCTCCAAAAACGAAAGGTTCAGAACTCATTCATGGTGAAATAATTAAGAATATTGAAATTGCTGATTTAGTTCTGTGTGATATGTCTACCCTTAATCCAAATGTTTTTTTTGAATTAGGGATAAGAACAGCTTTGAATAAACCTGTATGTTTGATTAAAGATGATGTCACACCAAAAATTCCTTTTGATGCATCAATTATAAATCATCATGAATATTTAAGCGCATTAAGTCCTTGGACATTAAATAATGAAATTAATGACTTAGTTAATCATATTGAAGAGAGTCAGAAAAGAAATGATGATACAAATTCATTGTGGAAATATTTCAGCCTCAGTTCAACAGCCCATCCTGTTGAGCCAGAAGAAGGAACAGATGGAAAGATTGATTATCTAACAATGCAAATCGAAGCACTTAGAGATCAACTAAGGCCAACAAAGACTATGTCAGATGAATTATTTGACATTATCTCTAGAATTGGTAATCAGCGTGGTGAAAATATCGAAAGCTATAAACTTTCTGGCGAGACTTTGACAATTTTTCTTAAAGAAAAACCATCCCTTGAATTTTTAGTGGATGTTGAAAATATAAGTAGGAAATACGAAAAGAAACTACAATTAATGGATTTATCTGGCAATTTACTATATTAGTTCACATCAGACTTTTTTGATGTTATTTTTATATCCGAGTTGGCTACGGACTTAGCAGTTAGCAGATAAAATATAAAATAATATTGTACCTACATAGATGCGGTGAAATGTATTGTGTTATGAAACACCCTACCGTTTATTGTTTCCACATACACAAAAAAATCGTAAAAAAAGCAGGGGCTCATTGCCCCACCTATCTTGATGCGAGATCCTCTTCGAACCACGCTTTGACAGCATCACCGTGGACGAGTTTTGCCAGATCATCATCCAGATTGGATGGCTCGACAAGGATCAGCCAACTTTCCTCATACGGATCTTCTGCCAGCAATTCAAGATAGTTTTCGACATCCTCATTGACCTCAACGATCGTTCCGCCAACAGGCATGATCAAACCACCGACCCATTTTGCGGATTCCAGTGACCCAAATGCTTCACCTGCTTCGAATTCATCATCTTCCTCTGGCATGTCGAAAGCAAATAAAAGATGGCGCAGGAATTGTTGCCTAAAGATGGGGGTATCAGATTTGCCAAAGTTAGATCTAACCATATTCCAAAAGCCATTTCCACAGTGGAATATACACGATCTGCTTATCGTCCACTATCACACTTAAATCCCGATCTTTTGTCACAACATAGCCTGTATCAACATCGAATTTGTCAAGGAATTTCATCAACCCTTTGATGTCTTTTTTTCGGATATTGTCTCGATATTTGCACTCGATCGGCATGATGACGTCATTCTTTACCAAAACACAATCCACTTCTGACGTGCCTTTTCTCCAGAAAAACTGCGCCTGGGATGAGTTGATAACAAGATTTTCAACGATCCTGCCAAAGTCGGGATATTCGGCAAGGTGGAATAGCAGTGTTGAATTTGAGAGATATAGCCGCTTCATCTTCTTCTCAGTTGTGAGACGGTTCTTTGAGTAATTGTAGCATTTCTGTATCAGAAAACCTCTTTCCAGATAGGAGATATATTTTGTTATGGTCTTTCTGTTTATGCCAAGATCGCTTGCAAGGGTTGCATAATCGGTTACAATGCCCGGATTGGATGCTACAATCTTGACCAATTGCTTGAGTAGATCTTCATATTCGATCGGGAATACTTTTGGCAGGTCTTCGTATATCATTTTGCTGAATATGGATTCCAGATACATGTCAATAAAGGACTCATCTGCTGTGACAAGTTCGGGAAGCTGCCTTTTGATGTAAAGGAGCATCTGTTCTTTGAGATTTTCCTTGAACATGTCAGGTTTTTTTACCAAGTCGTTTTCACCTTTCAACCTGAGAAATTCGGTAAAACTCAGCACAGGAAGGTGGTAGAGGAATATCCTGCCGGCAAGGGATTCTTCTGCTTTTGTTTTCAGGAAAAGTGATGATGAACCGGAAACGAAAAATTTCATTTCGGGGTAGGTGTCATAATAGTATTTCACCTGATCCTGCCAGCCTTTAAGTTTCTGTATCTCATCGAGAAATACATAAAGTTTGCCGGCACCGATAATATCCGTGCCGATCCGTGATTGGAATTCATTTATTACTTCTTCAAGAGACGCCACTTTATCGTCAAAGGAAAAATAGAGTATCCTATCCCTTGCGACTCCTTCTTTTATCAGGAGGTCGATAACCTGCTTTAACATCACAGTCTTACCAGTTCTGCGCAGACCAATGATGCCTATGGTTTGTCTGGCATCAAGATGTTTTATGAGTTCATCGAACAGGTCTCTTTTTATTTCATACCCGTAGGTGAAATCTTCTCTCCAGTGCAGGTTGTATTTTGCTACGTTTATCATATTATTCACTTATATGGGTAGTTGCGTGGCTATATTATTTAATAATATGGGTATTGGAGTGGTCGTATTATTCGATAATATGGGTATTGGCGTGGTCATATTGTTCAAATTATGAATTAAGATATTCATTAACTATTGTTTCACCAATACTTATTATACTGTTGAAAGGCAGGATTCAGAGGATGTGAGGCAGAAGATACTGAGTATTTCTTATACTGACTGGAAGAAGATGGGGTTCTCTAAGGGAACTTTGCATTATATGAAAGAGAATGCTAAGGATGATAAGCCGTTTACGTTGAATGCTCATGTGAGGGAGAGGGTGAGGACTTTTTCAAAAACATAAATGCAGTTTTTTAAAAACAAAACCTATAATACACAAAAAGTTGTTAAACTTTATTGATATGTGCAATAAAAAGAAGCAAAATAAAGATATTGATCAGAGTTTAGCATTTTGTTCTCTTGAGGGTATTGAAATACCATCACTTACACTCTCTGAATCACTAAAAAACATTGCCAACGTGCAAAGCTTAGCACTTAAATCCTTTAAGGGCATTGAAATTTATCCCACAAAACCTCTGAAAATTCCGATTGTTCCAATATTGGAATATGAAAGAAACAAAAATAAAGATGATTTACAAATAGAAGCTAAAGTTGCTTATGACACAAACAATCTTGATTTTACCAAAAAAGCATATGAGTTTCTTTGTGACTTAGAAGTATGTTTACGATCTTTAATTCATGAAAGAATTGTTATTCCTTATGAATCCAACATCAAATCTAAAATTCCTGAAGAGATTTTAAAAAAATGGGACGAAAAAAAGGCAAAAGATCCCCAGAATTGTGAGAATAACAAATTAATTGATTACAGTGATTTTACTGATTTAAAGATAATTCTTGAAAAAGGACGAAATAAAGACTTGTTTAGCGACCTTTTCAATTATGAACAGTATAAAGCTTTAATAACAAAGCTGCATGAATTAGATTCGATTAGAAAAGCAATTGCTCATTTTAGACCTTTGACAAAAAGAGATTTAACACGATTAACGCTCTATCATTATGACATTTTGACTATTGTCCAGAGTAGATAAATTCTTTTTATGATTTTTAAATTACATACATTATTTCAAAGAGATCGGGTTTTTACAGTTACCTATTACCCCAAAAAAAAATGCGAAGGGTGGGATTCGAACCCACGAAAACCTGCGTTACTGGATCTTAAGTCCAGCGCCTTTGACCTAGCTGGGCTACCCTCGCGCCTATTGTAAAACTCATCATGCGCTGTTCGAGATATCGAACTGAGCAGGACACCACATAATTATATTTAACGTACTTAAGCCTTGTTCTTAACGCAGTATAAAGGCGCTGTCTATTGGGGTGGCTGGCGGTTTTTGCGGCGCTGATCTCTGCCACTTTCGGGTGGCAGTACTTAACTGCCAAGGCAAGTAGGTAAACTTAAATTACTATTGGGAACAATGAAAATTCATGAAAATAACATTTTTAGGAACAGGTGTTGCGATTCCGCAACCCAATAGGGTGCAGTCAGGCATGATAATTGAGGTCGACTCAAAGCCGATCCTGTTCGACTGTGGGGGCGGCGTATTGAACCGCATATTCGAAAGCAATTACGATCACACAGACATCGATACGATTGTGCTTTCTCATCTGCATCTTGACCATGTGGCAGATGTCCTGTGCCTCATCAAAGCCAACTGGCTCTGCGACAAGACCGATGTCACAATATATGGTCCGAAAGGCACACAACAGTGGATATCGGGTCTGCTTGAGATTTATGACTACATGCAGGGCAAGGTAGACATCAGTGTAACAGAGGTCGCCGCCGGTGAAATGTTCACGCCAGATGGCGTAAGTTGTAAGATCACCTGTGCATCGGGTGTACACAGTGTACCCTCACTTGGCTACAGGATCGAGTCCGGCGGCGCAACAGTCGTATACTCTGGGGACACCGAACCATGCGATCCTATCATGAACTTGTGTGATGATGATGGTGCTGGTGTCGATGTTTTGGTTCATGAGTGCTCATTCCCGATCGGGTTCGAGGTCACGAATCACACCACGCCTGACATGCTGGCTGGTTACATGGATGAACATGGTCTGAAAAATACAGTCGACAGGCTCTATTTGACGCATTTATATCCTCACATGCAGAGGCACGAAGGGGAATCTGTTGAACTTCTTCAACAATACTTTAAAGGGGGCGCGCGGGTCGCCTCTGATCTGCTGGAGATTGAAGTGTGAAAAAACCAACGAATAATTAATTAATTAATTTACTTTTCGGCTTGTGATTTCAAATAGTTTTTTTAAACTAACTCGATTATTAGGAACATTGATATTCGCTCTAAGTACGAATTTGACAGGGAATGAATTACCATCTGGAAGTACAATCCGCTCGGTCTCAATACAATACTCTGTACCTTTTGGTGATTCAACTATGCCTGTTTTCGTATCAATATAAACACCATACTGGTGCGCTTCAGCGACATCAAACCATATATGTCCATTTTCGAAAGGCATACAGGCTCCACATTTGTTTAAACGAATGTCAGCAATTGAAGAACGTTTTAAAAGAATTTTATAGTCTTCTTCGTCAATTCTTGATTCAATGTAGTGAAAAAAACATTTTTTTACTGAACAATAATCGCTATAATTTATAGAAAATTCATAATCAACTTCTAATTTCTTGGGTAAACAAGATATAGGTTCTACATCTTTTGCTTGAGACAATATTGTTTCATAACTTGATTTACATTTTTCATCAATATAACCACCATTGTGGGTCCAAGTGTGCCGAATGTTCCAAAGAAGTAATAATGTTAGTTCACAAGGTATCGTTGTATCAAAATTCCCGAAGTTTCCTGTCCCTGCATATTTCTCTGTATTTTCTCTAACAAATACATCAAAAGCGTTCATCAATGTTTCTAATGAAATTGTATAATCGTCATGTCCGTCAATTCTTGCTTTATCAGCTCTCACTACAGCTTGTGCTACTTTTGCCATTGCGCTACATGTTTTTGGAAACTTTTCTGGGTATTTGAGACCTATGGTGGTAGTAAGAGTACCAAACGTTTCAGTGATTTCATGTGGTTTTCGAAGATTAGAATGCATTAGAATCTTTACTTTCATTAAAGTATAAAAAAATACGCAAATGTGTAGTAATTTCAACTGTCATATATAATTAAATATTTTTCCTCAAGTGATGCGCCTGTGTAATGAGACCGATGTCAAAATATATCGTCCGAAAAGTACGCCGCAGTGGATATCGTGTCTGCTTGAGGTTTATGGTTGCATACAGGACAAAGTGGACATCAATGTAACAGAGGTCGCCGCGGCTCGCCTCTGATCTGCTGGAGATTAAAGTGTGAAAAGAGATTAGATTGGTCAAGTTGCCATAAAATATAATCAAAAATACCTTTTCAAAATGATTATAGTGAGAACAGCGTGTTCGAATGCACGTTTTAGAGCACATACAGTTCCTATACATCTGGTTCTTGTTCTTCTTCGAAATTATTAAATAGTAAGACTGAAAGCCTCTTTGTAATCATGATTAAATTCATCATGAAATGAGCAACTAATAAATAAGTAAGGTATGACACCCATTTTAGGGGATTAAATGAGAACTTTGAAATATCACAATTAGTAATGTCCCATATCTCTACAATTGATAGGCAAAATAGAAGAACTAAAATTATTATTGAAATTAAAAGTGCGTACAATGAATTAGCATATAAATGTTCAATCAATGATTTTATATTATTATTTTTGATATTTCCACTAATATCATCTGAATGAAGTTTTTTTCTGGGATTATCTTTTACAATATCATATATAATAAATATAACATTTAGTAGAAGTGCTGTAAAAATAGAATATGCTGTAATAAGTGAATTTATTGAATTACTAGTCAACATTTTATTAAAATGAATAGGCACTCCACTTATTACAAGAGGTATTAATAAGAAAATTAATATTACAACTAACCATTTTGAATCTTCATTTAACGTCTTGTAATGTTTATGAATGATACTATTTATGTTTATGAGGGTAAACATTAATTAATCCCCGTCTTCTCTGCCAAATGTTTCAAATAATCTTTCGCATTAGTATTAAGATCAACATACATTGGAAATCCACCTTTTAATGGAATAGATTCCAGTTCCAATGATTCGCTGTATTTGTTTTTTCCATTACCAAATGTGAGTGTTTTTCGCATTTTTCCAATTTCAATTACAGCTTTAATTTCATCATATTTTTCATCATCGATTTCAAAATATTCAATGTGTTCTTCTGAAAGATAATCTTTCATTCTTTGACTCAATTTAATTTCTCTATTTCGATTAGCAACAATTGAATGAATTTCATGAATTTCACTCATTTCATTTCTTTTATTTTCAATATCATCACTAAATTTGTCTGCAATATTTTTTGAGATATTCAGTCTTTTCATATTGAATTCAACTAATCTAGATTTGTCAATTTGATCTAATAAATCACGAGAAATCAATGGAATAAATTCGATATTAAAATTAGTTGTGTCTAAAAAGCTATTCAATAATTTCTCCAATGTGGTTTTAATTCCAATATTTTTGTATTTCTGTAAGATAATTATCCCCTGATATCCTTTTTTAGGCATAAAGAACAAATAATAGTATGGGTATTTTTCAGAATAGTTTTCTTTTCTTTTTGCTCCAATCACTTCAATTCCTGTATTTACATCTGTAAATGAGGCTTCGATACCAAATTCCCCATAGTCCATTGTTCCTGAAATTATGTCTACAGAACTAAATACTGATTTGATAGAAATAGATTTTTTTGAGCCTTTGAGGACAAATTCGTCATCATCATCTTTATGTTTCGTTAATTTGTTAACGAGAAACTCACTGAAATTTTTATGTTTACCTATAGGTTTTTCAAGTAGAAGCTGGTTACTTTTTTTTCCTTTTTCAGAAATCTTAAATGTATAGGGAATTAGCTTAAAAGTAGTCATGTAATCGTCCTCTTTAAAAATTATCTTTTATATCTATTTTTTGGCGAATTATTATTTTCGATAATGTAATTTACCCAAGCACCGAGTCCTAGCAACAAAAACAGGTTTCCATATTCTGTTAAATTGATATTTTCAATTATAGTTCCAGTTCCCACAAACAACATACCTCCAGCTACAAGTAAGCCAGTTATACTTTTGGGTTCATATTTTATTTTTAATCCATTCAATGTACTACACCTTTGTTTGTTTTAAAATTTTAATAATGAATTTAAAAAATCTGAAAATCGTGCAACAGCTGCAACAATTGCAATTGCAATTGCTAATGATCCAGCAGTAGCGACAAACACAACAACAGAATAAGCAAATTCAAATGCTTGCATGAAAGTAGTACCTAAAATTAAAGCAGCTGCTACCATTACAACAAGTATCGTTAACAGTTGAGCTTTTGAAATCAACTCACCTAGTATCAAATCTTCAATAAAATTATGTGCCCAATTCAACATCTCATTCATCACTAATAAATTTGAACTGCATCGAAACTTTTAGTTCTTTAGTTGCACTACTGCTTTAAGGCAATTCACGATTTACAAATTTTCCAATGTATATAAAACTTATGTAATTAAAAAATTGTTTGATTGCTCAAGATCCAATGGGTGCAGAATAAATGCAGAATACGATGGGGGAAATGGTTGCTATAAGAGGCTAATAAATAATTATGACATTGGAATGGAATGAACCTAACTCACCCAGTGCGAAATATCTCAATGGGATAAAAATAAACAAAATGTTAACCAATTTCGCCAAAAATAGCATTAAAATAACATCAAATAATTAGATTTTTAAAAAATAATTTGGTAGCCCGGTACGGATTCGAACCGTAGTTGCAGGATCCAGAGTCCCGCATGATTGACCACTACACTACCGGGCTGCTATGAATGCATCACCTTAATTGCAAAAGTAGCATATTAATCCATCGGTTGATGCGTAATAATCGTTACAGATTGTCCGGGTTTTCGTCCAATACAACCGACCACCACCATTTTGCCATATCGATGAGGTCTTTACTGAACTGACCGGATAAGCGGTACTCGCGGTTTTTGTTACTTATCAGTCCTGCACCCAGAAGTTTATTTCGCATTGAATAGAAAGATGCGCGCCCGATATCGAGTTCTTCAAGAATTGATTCCCACTCATTTGTTTTGATCGGATTGCCGCTTTTCTGGCGTTCTTCAACCATTGTGAGAAATTTCTGCCCTCTTACAGCCGTGGTGTCTTCCTGGAACAATCGGCGCATAAAACTGTAAAAAGGGTCTTTTGAATGCGTTATGCGGGTATTTGCATCGGAACGTATAACGATAGTAGTGGCAGTTCTCGGTGCATCCTTAACAAGTGCCATAATATGTTAGACTCGTGGCAATTATCAGGTAGCAACGGCTGCGGGACTGGAATTAAGTGCCGCTTTGATCATATCGACATAATCTTCTTTCAAAGAATATACGATTGGTGTTTTGTATGATTCCTTATGTGCCCTAAGTATTCCAAGTTTGGAATGAATATATCCAACCATGGATGCTACAGCACTTCGGCTAATATCACGTTTTTTTGCAAGGGTTTCGTATATGGTGTCAACTGTAGCCTTTTTCACTTTCAAAAAAACAGATAGAATTTGACTACGAACTCCATTAGCATCAAGTTCAATGAACTTTTCCAAACGCCTTTTTATTTTAGATCGGATTGAACTCACGAGTATACCTCCTGTAATTCACATCTCTATTTGTGCAATAAACTATATATATGTTTGTAAATTAATTACCGATGATGGCACAAATTGCAACGTTCTTTTCCAATTCTCACTTTTTTACCCCATTATAACACAATTGTGATATATTGAAAAGGCATATTGTAAATTACATTGGTGAACTATATGGACTATGGATATGATTTAAAAAATAACATATTGCACATAGGTGCAAATCAGGCTCCTGCATACGATATTGAAACAAACGAAATTGGGGTTTGTAGTGCATGTGGTGCAAGTTTGTCAAGTATAAGTTATCACTCATTTAATGATTCATTAATAATTGTGGGAAAATGTCCCGGATGTAATTCGATCTATGCAAATGTCTATAATACTGATTGGACATGGTTGGATGAGATTGCTATCTCTCACTTTTCTAAGAAAGATCAAGGCAAAAACTCTAGTTGCGGCACTTCACAAGAAGTTGACGAATCGAGTGCTAATGCCGCACTTAAATTATTGAATGCCATCCCTATGAAACAATTACAAACAATATTCTCTCCTGCAGAGATCAATGCTATGTTTGCTCGTGCAAAAGGCGATGACTGCGTACGTCAGTATCTCTATAACGCTCGTAAAAAATATGGCACTTTTGAGGACGTTTTTGGAATAACGATTAATGTGTAATTTTTTCTATATCCACATTTATATAATTTTAATATACATGAAATTAAATAAATCTTATACAGTTTTCCATATTCATTGTAATTTACATATATCAAATTTCAAATTAAAAGAGTAGTATACTTTTTACTTTATATTATATGTTAAATTAATAGTTTAAAATAAAATATATTTAATTATATGTAATTTTATATTATTACATAAATGCGGTTAAAATTATATGCGCGGACCATTATAATTAGTAATTATATAAAATTACCTGAAAATGTGGGTATTATTATATTACAAATTTAATACATGTTATATAAATAAAGAACTATTTATAAAAATATAGCATATGACTTACTAAAATTAGTAGATAAGTGGTACAAAAAGTATAAAAATGTTTTCGATGTATTATGTATTGTGGTGCCCTGTTCACAAAAGTGGGTGATTTTAATAATGACACTATAGTATAATTACCTGTAGTAATATCTATGTGTGATATATACTATATTTCGATCATACTAATCACAATTGGTGGTTTTGTCACAGTATTCCTATAGTATCAGTGTATAAAATCCATGATCTCAAATCAGTTGTGTTTTACTGAACTCGATAGTTCCAAAGTATATGGGAATATACCGTTTATGACCCACAACCCCCCTATTTAGTGCAAAAAACACTATTGAATGAGGTATTCATAATGCATGAAATGTATAATTACATAGTTTATGTGAATACACACATAATAAACGAAACACGATCGTGAAATTAGCCTATGTGTTCTTAACCATTTTATTCATGCTGAGTGTATACTATGCATGTCAAAAATATAATTATAAATATAGGTTTATATTTCATAAACATTTGAAAATACTGGGTTATTCAACACAAAAAATGAGGTTGCGACAGTTATTTGGTTTTTATATTTAAAATGATATAATAATCCCCACACTCCACTTTTATCACATATGATATATTTTAAAACTTATTATACAAATCAAACATGGTTACAATATAATATATTGTTTAATATACATATCATAACATAACGATATATATACTAAGTAATACATATTATATACAATACAATAGACAAATATATATGTCGGTATGTCTGTTAATGGCAACCAACTGTCAAAAATTTATTTTTATATGTGCACTATTATACATAGCTTGCTATTTTTGTACCTGATTGAGATTAATATACCCATACAATAATAAAACCATATATATTCAATACACATTTTACAAATATTTAATAATAACGATATGTCCGAATTAAAATAAAACAAAAAAGTGTTTACAATATTATCGGAACTATTATTAAGCGCATAACCAATATTTAATGCAATCAAATATGAGACTTCACCACACAAGAGTATGTTTCTTGTTTTGAAAAAAGGCGGCTTCTATGAATACTGATAAGATCCTATTATATGCATCTGTTTTTGTAATGATGGGTCTATCCGATGCAGCTATTCCTGTACTGCCGGAACTTGCAGCATCCAATCACATATCATATGGTCCGATCGCATCGAGTTTGCTTTTTTCCTCATATTTTTTAGGTGCACTTGTCACAATGCTTCCCTTTGGGATATTGGCTGATAGGTATGGAAACACCCGATTCATATTTTTGGGAGTATTTCTCACTGTACTATCGGGAATATTGATAATGGCATCAAACGATCTATGGATACTTTCAATTGCACGATTTATAGAGGGTTCGGCATGTGGCGCGTTTTTTCCGGCTGCATTTTCAATGCTTTCTGAGTTTAAGAACAGAAATCGCTGCATAGGTGAATTTAATTTTCTATTGAATGGCGGACTTGCAACAGGTGTGGTGATATCGGGATTTTTGGCAACGACCAGTATCAAGGGTGGAATATTAATATTTACCATCGCTTCAGGTGCTGTGTTACTGCTGGCTTTGCCTAAACTAATACACTCGAAGCCTCCGATCACCAAACATGCACACAAAAAAATAAGTGAGGATATCTCGATCGAGTTTAAAAGAACCATTTCCACATTGTTTGATAGTCGTTTTATTAATATCTGGATACTTTCGTTCATCCTATTCGGTTCGACCGGTGTCCTTGTAGCATTTTATCCGGATTACAGCGCGGACATATTGGCAAAAACAGAACTTGGTGCTGCCATAGCCGGCCTATACGTAAGTGCAATGACTACATCTCTCATAGTGGGTAGATCATTGATCAAGTATAACACTATGATACGCGCCGGAATGGGAATTTCCGCCATTGGAGCCCTACTTGCGATACACCATCCCACATCAGGATTTATAATACTCGGCGCGGGTTCAGGTATTGCAATGGTCGGACTGCCTATTGCAGCATCTCACATGGATACCGACCGTGGTCTTGCAATGGGTTTGTTCAATACCTGCACATATGGCGGTCTTGCACTCGCGCCGCTTATTGCAGGTCTGTTCATAGGCGACCTTGGCTTTGTATCGATATTCCTGATCAGTGCACTCATATTAAGCGCATCAATACTTGTAAAGTTGAATCGATAAAAACAAAAAATTGGTCAATACATTATGCTGACAAACACTATTAATCTGTAACTACACTATTCAATATGGGCAGGAGATACTATTGACAGATATTGATGATTTCAACAAAATTAAGGAACAAATATTAAGAAAAGCAAAACTGGATTGTCAGTACTATCGTGATAGTTATCTTCAGCGTCGTATTTCATCAAGAATGCGTCATGTGGATGTAAATGATTATGCACAATATTTAGATTATCTTGCCAAACATCCGGAAGAATTCAAACAATTGATGGATGCACTTACAATAAATGTCACCAATTTTTTCAGGGATCCCGATATATTTGGATTTATCGAGAGAAATGTATTGCCCGACATAGAGGCTGTCTAACAATTGCTGTGGACGATAAAATAAAACCTTATTTATTGATTTAAAGCCATATTTGTCCTTCTTTTATCTGTGATTTTGGATTGTTGGACAGCCCCCATACTTGAAAAAGCACAAAAGAATAACCGTGCAGTAAAAATATGGAGCGCAGGGTGTTCAAGTGGTGCAGAACCTTATACACTTGCAATAATCGTACTTGATACAATGCAAAAACGTGGACATGAACAAAACGTTACTGTTACTATATTTGCATCAGACATTGATGATAAAAGTCTTAAAACAGCTATGAAGGAAGAATATTCTGATGAACAGGTAAAAGGTATCAGTTCTGCCAGGCTTAAAAAATACTTTGATCGAATTGATGGAGGCTACCGGGCAAAAGATAGTATTAAGATTGATCCAATTTAAAAAACGAGACCTCATCAAAGGAATAGGTTTCAGCCCGGTAGATCTGATACTATGTCGGAATGTTGTAATATATTTCTCAGTCGAACTTAAAGAGCGTCTTTACAATCAGTTCCACATGAATCTTTCTCAAGATGGATATCTCGTACTTGGTAAATCCGAATTTTTAACAGGCGATCCCGGCAAATTGTTCACGTCTGTTGACAACTCTGCCCGCATATACAAAAAGGTGTGAGTTTAATCCTCATGTTGATCCTTTAAGGTTTGCGCTATCGTATTTATGTATTCGGTAATATCAGTGCTTGTATCTTTTATAATAGCAACATATTTTTGCTGCCCATTGATCTCAACATTATTGTGGCTTACAAGCAGATTCCTTCTTGTTCCATCTTTTTTCACCATAACCGTTTCATATGTCCCACTTTCACCTGCTTGAACTTCATTCCACCGATTCATCATGAATTCAGTGTATTCAGGAGCTATTGTTTCCAGAACTGGTTTGTTGATAATTTCTTCTTTTGTATAACCAGACATTTTGCAGCATGCATTATTGGCAAATTCAATCTTACCCTCGCTATCAACTACCATTATACCATCATGGGACATTGAAATTATCATATCAAGATAGTTTTTCGTGTCCATAATTTCTTTTTCAGACTCTGTGCGCTTGATATGCTCCCACATACCATTCATCAATAATGTAAGCTGTTGTACATCCGAATCATTGTAGTCATCTTCTTTGTTCGCTACAGACATTGTTGCAACAATTTTTCCTTTGTAGAATAAAGGTATGCCCAGATATCTAAATAATGGTATATGATTGTCAGGATAACCTTTTTTGCCCGGATGAAGAGCTGAATAATCATTTATGATAACAGCTGTTCGCTGTTTAAAGCACTCTGCCCCCAGTCCCATATCCTTAGTTATAAATTCAATTTGATTATTAAGATTGCATTGTTCCATGACATCTTTTGAGTACGAAAGTACAGTTTGAATGCTTTCATCCTCATTGACCGTATTCAGATAACCAATTTTGCTTTCGGTAAGTTTGATCCCTTCTTCAAGCACAATATCTGCAATCTCATTGATAGTTGCCTCTTTCATCTGGCTAATTTTTAACAAAGCTGCAAGGCGAGCTTCATTAAGTCGGATCTTTTTTTGAGCTTGTTTGCGTTCGGTAATGTCGCGGATAACGGCCACTAGATAATTATTTTTATCCTGAGTGATCAATTTCGCATTCACTTCTATCGGAAATGTGGTGCCGTCTTTACGTTTATGTACACCCTCGCCTATTAATTGAGAGTCATCTGTCATTATTTCATCAACATTATGTTTCCATGAATCTATATCCTGAAATTTCATTTCAAAATCTATGACTTTCATGTTCAGGAGTTCTTCACGGGTGTAACCAAGACTGGTGCATCCTTTTATATTTGTATCAAGAATCCGGGCACTTTTTGGATCTGTAACGAATATAGCATCATCTGATTGGTCGATCTGATCTCTAAATAACTGCAATTTTTTGTTTGCCTTTGAAAGTTCCAAAGTTCTTTCTTCAACTTTGATCTCAAGTTCATCAGACAATTGTTGCAGTTGATTTTCTGCTTTCTTCCGTTCAATGATTTCTTTTTCAAGTTCATTCGTTTTTCTGGTTAACTTGTCAAGATATTGATTGCTTGTAATTGCGATAGAAATCATCACTCCGATCCGTTCAAGTACTGACAGATCATAATCTAACATCTCTTTTTTATTTTCACTGTGGTATGCACAGATTCCAAATATTTTGCCGCTTTTAAAAAGGGGTATCCAAATTATTGTTTCAATAGGACCAGTGATGATTTCCATGCCTTTCCATGGTGTTAAACGTGGGTCTGAAAAAGGGTTATGCACAACAAGAATCTTGCCTGTTTCACAGGCTTCACCTGCCGGACCTGAAAGAATTGATGCTTCTACCTTGTTTACCATTTCAGGGTAGTTTTCAGGTAGGTTATATGAGGCGATCATATTTGCATCGCCATTTTCGTCAATCTCAATAACAGTTCCAAAAAGGTAATCAAGTTTGTCACAGGTAACCTGCATAATGTTCTTGATATATTGCTTTGGAGGCAGCATTACATCAATTTCAGTAAGTGCACA
Source organism: Methanosarcinaceae archaeon (assembly GCA_030611265.1). GTDB lineage: Archaea > Halobacteriota > Methanosarcinia > Methanosarcinales > Methanosarcinaceae > Methanovorans. The sequence goes on from JAUWQD010000002.1 coordinate 46,024, forward strand.
ATTTAAATCTTGCATGGTATTTTTACCTATTTTTTGTTTGGAGGTTTTATTAATGGATTTACGGTACAATACATCTCGGGATCGCCGGTATTTGCAAAAATGCACCTTCCGCATTGCGTACATTGCCTGACATCATTTTTCCGTCCTGCAAGTGATTTGTTTACCAGTTCATAATCCGCCACCTGTGCACGTCCTATTGCGACAAGGTCTGCTTTGCCGGACGATAAAATAGATTCTGCCGTACTTAGTGATAATATGGAGCCAACCGTACAAACCGGTACAGTAGCATATTGTTTCAATTCTGCAGCAATATCAACATAAGGCGCTATACCCAGATCAGGCGCAGGTATGATCTTTTCCGCAGATTCGTAAACCCCTATTGAAACATTCAACATATCTATACCGGCACGTTCAAACATTGGGACGATCTTCTCATAATCAGATGGTTTAAGTCCACCGTCCACATATTCATCCCCACTGACGCGCACACTTATTGCAATCTTTGAACCGAGTTTTGACCGGATACCTTCCAGTATCTCTATAATGAGTCTTGCGCGGTTTTCCACACTGCCGCCGTAGTCGTCTTTTCTGTGATTTGAATATGGTGATAAAAATTCATTGAGCAGATAACCGTGTGCTGCATGAATTTCCACGACTTTTACTCCTGCATCTGCTGTCCGGACGGTCGCATCAATAAAATCATTGCGTACGCGCTCGATATCGGCAAGTGTCATTTCACGTACATAGTAATTTGGATCAAATTGTGACATTAAAGGACATGGTATGGCACTTGGTGCGATCAGATCGTGACCGGTCACTGCATTTAGTGCCTGACGTCCGTAATGTATCAACTGCACTGCAGGAACAGCACCGTTTCTTTCGATCTCACCGAAAAGGTCTGAAAGTCCCGGGATATAGCAGTCATCATCAATTCTCATCACACGGTCAAATGCAATGCAATCTGACGATACCACTGCTGCACCAGTAAAAATTAAACCACAGCCGCCTTGTGCTATCGCATTATAGAAATCTATCAGTTTTTTAGATACCGTTCCGTCAGCATTGGCATAATTTGTATGGAATGCCGGAAACACAATTCGATTTTTAAGATTAATTTTTCCAATATCAATTGTATTAAAAACGGATGGATAGTTGTTTTTTTTGTTTATTACATCAATATTTTTTATCGTTTTCATCCAAAACCCCCATTTTAAATAATTAATGTAATCACCTTTGATGTATTTGATATTTTCCAATATACTATATAGTATCATATATGTTTTTTGATGATTGTGGATTTATTAATATGTGTTAAAATGTATGATATTGCAGTAACTTAAATACATTAGATTACGTTTTTTTGAGTGTAACCCAGAATACAGACCCCTGTCCTTTTGGATTATCCTCTACGCCAACACAACCCCCATGCAGATCAACAATTCTCTTAACGATTGCAAGTCCAAGCCCCATTCCTTTGATCCCGCGTTTATCTATACGCTTGAACCGTTCGAACAGGTGTGGTTTATCCTCGTCTGGAATACCAATTCCAAAATCGGTTACTGTTATTGTCCAATCTTCTTCCGCATCCGATGTATTAACAATTATCTTGTTTTTGTCCCCTCCATATTTTATGGCGTTTGATAAAAGATTTATAAAAACCTCTTTGACCAGTGGATTAACATTTACAAAACAATTGTTTTTTTGTGTAAACTCAATTGTGATCTGTTTTTTATTCAGTTCCGGTTCAAAATCGTCTATGGTATCTTTAAGAATATTACATAGATTAGTTTTATGGAATTCAATATCATCAACAGATTCCAGTTTTGCAAGTTTACTTGCTGTTTCAACAAGATTGATAAGTTTTCCAGTGTTGCGTTCAATTATTTTTAGTGCCTGAACTCTTTTCTGGTCTTTTTCAGTATTCAGTAATATCTCGGTGTACCCCTTGATAATACCTGCAGGATTCAAAAGATCATGATGAAGCACATCTCCAAAAAGGATTTTCAGCTCATTGGAATGTTGCAATTCCTTTGTATATCTTGTTAGCACTTCTTCATCTTGTTTTAGTTGTGTCATATCCTGCAATGTTTCCACAACAGCAATTAATTTCCCTTTATTATTTTTTATGGGTGTAGCATCAAAAATGAGGTAGCGTTCTTTTCCACCGATGTTTTGCATCCACTCTTCAGCATACAAACCATCTGGTGCATATATTGACTTGCCACATTTTGCGTAATATTTAGATAGCTCATCAAAATTTCCATCTATAACACAATCTACAATACACGGACGTTTGCAATCATGAAACACATTTCCATAGTCACTGGTTCCAATCATGTTTTCTGTTTTAAAACCTGTGAGTTCTTCACAAGCTTTATTCCAGTGTATGATCTTGTGCTGTGAATCAACAACAAAAGCAGGTATTGCACAATATTGAATCAGGTTTGCTGAGAATTCTTTTTCTTCTTGTAATATTCTCTCTGCATTTTTGCGCTCGGTTATGTTGCGTACTATAGCTACCATATAATCTTTATTTTCATGAACTATGTACTTTACATTAAATTCAATTGTTATAGCAAGATGATCTCTTCTCTTAAATTCCCTTTCCAATATCAGTGATCCTTTCTTCTTTGCTTTTTCAACATGATCAACCCAGGAAAAACTGCCTTTGAACATTTCAAGATCTACAACTCCTATATTCAGAATTTCTTCACGTGTGAGTCCAAAAGTTGTGCAGGTTTTGTCATTGATCTCTAAAAAGCGGCTTGTTTTTGGGTCAGCAACAAATATGGCATCATTGGATTGATTAATAAGGTCTTTAAACAATTGGAGTTCAGTGTTGGTATTTGAGAGTTCGATAGTCCGCTCCTTAACTCGAATCTCAAGTTTATCACGTACTTCTTGCAATTCCTGTGTTTTTTTATTCAACTGATTGAGGTATTTGTTGCTTGCAATTGCAATAGATATCATTACTCCTATCTGTTCAAGCGAAGATAACTCATCTTGTGTTATGTCCCTCTCTTTCTCACCATAAAGAACATAGATCCCAAATACCTTGCCATTTTTAAAAAGAGGCACCCAAACTATAATTTCAATTATACCTGTGATTACTCTCAGATTTCTCCATGGTTCCAATCGTGGGTCTGAAAAGGGGTCATGCAGAACAACGATCTTGCCAGTTTCAAAAGCTTCACCTGCCGGACCTGAAAGGATTGGTGCTTTCATTTTGTTTACTATTTCAGGATAATTTTCAGGCAGATAATGTGAAGCGATCATATGTGCTTCGCCCAGATCATCGATCTCAATAACAGTGCCAAAAAGGTAATCGAGGTTATCACATATAATCTGCAATATGTTGTCGATGTATTTTTTTGGAGGCAGCATTACATCAATTTTGGTAAGTGCTTGATTTAAACTTTGCATAGTGTTATCCTATTCGTTTTCTGGAGGTTTTATTGATGGATTTACGACACTTAAGTATCTCCTCAATATTGAGTGGGTAAATATTAGATGGGATTAACAGGATTGGGCGAGCCACTTGTATCCTGCCCATTAGTTCAAGCAATATGGTTGCATATTTGGCGATATATCCTGAAATAATGATGTTACCCACACAATGTTAGAGGAAACCTTTTTTGATAAATAATTAATTTTGTAATTATTGCTAAAATATTTGACATATTTAAGCATATTTACTATACAACATATTTAAGCATATTTACTATACAACATATTATCTTATATATTTTCTGATAATTTTAACTCTATTAGAACAAATCAGGAAGTAAGGCAATTGATAAGAAAGTTTCTACAACATCCGTTAGTTAAATCTGATGTGAAAAGACCTGAGATCCTTCGGATTTTGTTGCACTTATTGAGGACGAGTTTAATGACGTGCCCGATGCGGATATTGGTATATGGCTGTCTAACTTTATTGGCACAGATGCTAGAATGACGCCATAGGGTTCCAAGGCCGAATCCATACAAACCTTTAAATGATATCAAGTGCGTAATCTGGCAAGTTTCATTATCGGGATGAAATCCCGTAGGAATGTGGCTTTTAAGATCTAAAGGCTGAACCGTGAAACTAAAATGAAACAAAAGGTGAAACAAATTGTCTAAATCTTTTTATGGATATATTAGGGACGCATGGAAAAAGCCGGATGAGACTTACGTGCGTGACCTTAGATGGGAACGACTTCAGGAATGGAGAAAAGAAGGCTCGATCACACGGATAAGACGCCCCACGCGTATTGACCGTGCACGAACACTCGGTTACAAAGCAAAGCAGGGCATCATTGTCGTGCGTGCAAAGGTTCGCCGCGGTGGAATGAGAAAATCAAGATACGTTCGCGGACGACGTACCCAGCGTATGGGCAAGAACAAGATGACTACTGGAATGAGTATCCAGAGGATATCTGAAGAGCGTGCTTCAAGGAAGTATCCAAACATGGAAGTCTTGAACTCATACTGGGTAGCTGAAGATGGTAGATCCAAATGGTACGAGGTAATTCTTGTAGACCCAAGCCATCCTGTTATCAAGAACGACAAGAACCTTAACTGGATATGTGCAAACACTGAGAAGGGACGTACATTCCGCGGAAAGACCAGCGCAGGTAAGAAAGGCAGAGGTATGATGAAACGTGGAAAAGGTACTGAAAAGACCCGACCAAGTCTCAGATCAAACCAGAACAGAGGCAAGTGATACACCATATAATTTTACGTGTAAACGCACACTCAACTGAAGATAAATCCAGGGTCAGAAATGCCCTGGATTTTTTTTTACTGAATTCGATCTCTAAATCTAAAATAAGAGACGGAAATACTGACGATATCGTTGAGATCACAAATGTTGAAGGATATTACAAAAATCCCATATCAACATTAAGTGCAAATATCACACGTAAGCAGGATTGCCTTGCATTTGCAAGGTTTGTTCGGGAGAACATGCATCTGCAGGATGTCGAATTACTTCGCAGTGAGATGCCGGATCGTCTGGATGATGAACAACTTTTTCATTTCAGGCTCGATAAGCAGGCAGCCTATCTGAATAAAGTGAAACTTACTTCTTCATCAGATGCGATAACTGTAAAGGTCAAGATCGCCACATTTCCAAAGAACCGGGAACAAGCCGGAAAGATTGTGGAGGAATTGTTTGGCTAGATTACAATTCTATGACCTGAATGTCCATTCCATACCGGATGGCAAGAACACACCACCAGAAATGGCTGCTCTTGCAAAACATTTTGGGTATGCAGGGATTGCAATAACAAACCATTCCAATACTGAATCCAAACCATCGGAATTCGAAGCGAACGGTTTTGAAGTGTTCGGGGGTGTTGAGATTGTATCCAAAAATGCTTCAAAACTTCATGGACTCATTGGAAAATACCGCAAAAATGTGGATGTCCTTGTCGTCCATGGCGGAGATGAAAATATAAACCGTGCTGCAGTGGAAAACAAGAATGTGGACATATTGGCACATCCAATGACACCAAAAGACAGCGGATTGAATCACGTTCTTGCAAGATCAGCATGTGAAAATAACGTAGCCATTGAATTCAATCTTGATGCAATTTTCAAAGGTCGCGGCGGTCGGAGAGTTCATGCATTATCATATTTTAGAAAGAATGTTGAAATTGCAAGGAAATTTGACGTGCCGATGATAATTACAAGTAACGCAGCATCACGTTTTGACCTTCGTGCTCCAAGAGAAATGATGGCACTTGCGGGACTGTTTGGAATGGATAAAAATGAAGCTATAGCAGCCATATCAACTATACCGGCTGGGATCATAGCAAGGAACAGGCCTAGATCAGGTTTTATTCGTGAAGGAGTGGAAGTAATAGATGCAGATGATATGGATTGTGACATGAACAGTGAACCGGATAATGAACTAAAAGAGGCAGGTGGGTCAAATTGAAGATCCTTCCACCTACATTGCGCGATAAAAAACGTTATCTTGCCTTTGAACTGATCTGTGAACATGATGTTACGAGAGAAGAACTTATACGTGAGATGTTCTCATGTGTGGGTTCACTTATCGGAGACGTTGGTTCAAGCAAATGCGGCATACGTGTCCTTACATTTGAAGATTCAAAGGGCATAATACGGTGTGCGCACACCAAAACAGAGCAGACACGCGCGGCTGTTGCCACCATCACACACATAGGTGGCAAGAGGGCTGTTGTGCACATACTCGGAATATCGGGCACTGTTGCAGGTGCAACAGAAAAGTATTTAGAAGGAACAGAAGTATTTACCTTTTGAAAATGTAACATTGAACATTGGGAAATATGCCAATAAGAGTAAAATAGCAATCACATATAAATGAGGAAAGACTATATTGTACGTCACGTATCATACAGTCCCAGTCAAGATCACATATATTAAATTTATTAGAGTTAACATTTAGAGGAGATGAATTTAGCATGCAAATGGCACCACAGATGGGATATGACAGAGCAATTACTGTCTTTAGTCCCGATGGCAGACTTTTCCAGGTAGAGTATGCCAGGGAAGCGGTAAAGCGAGGCACAACAGCAGTTGGAGTGAAAGCGAAAGACGGAGTTGTACTGCTGGTTGATAAAAGGATCACAAGCAGATTGATCGAAGCTGAATCCATTGAAAAGATATTCCAGATAGATGATCATATCGGTGCAGCTACATCAGGACTTGTTGCTGATGCCCGGGCACTTATTGACAGGTCAAGGGTTGAATCACAGATCAATAGGGTATCATACGATGAACTCATCGGTGTTGAGGTCCTTGCAAAGAAGATATGTGACCACAAGCAAACATACACACAGTATGGCGGTGTTCGCCCTTATGGGACAGCGCTTTTAATAGCAGGTGTTGATGATCACAGCCCAAGATTGTTCGAAACTGACCCAAGTGGTGCGCTTTTGGAATATAAGGCTACAGCAATAGGTGCCGGCAGAAATGCAGTCGTTGAAGTCTTTGAAAAAGATTATGATGATGACATGAACATTGAATCTGCAATCATACTTGGTCTGGATGCGCTTTACAATGCTGCAGAAGGAAAACTCGATGCTGAAACTCTTGAAGTTGGTACAGTTACACTTGAGGAGAAACAGTTCAGGAAACTTACATCTGAAGAAGTGGAATCCTATGTATCACAGATCCTTGAAATGCACATAGAGAGTGAAGAATCGGATGAAGAAGAAACTGATGAAAAGAGTGAAGATGAATCAAAAGATGAAAACGAAGAATAATGTTAACGTTAACATCAACATATGCTGAAATAAATATCACTTTAAAATATCATATTGTGTTTTAATTGTAAAGAAGGTGTAAGAATGGTATCTCTCGATGATTCTGTAACTGCAAGACTTAAGAAAGGTGGTAAGCATTTTGAAGTCGCTGTCGATCCGGATGGGGCATTTGCGTTCAAGAGAGGTGAGGATATCAAGATCGAAGATATCCTTGCTGTGGAATCCATATTTGAAGATGTGAGCAGGGGCGACCACATTGCAGAATCCGATCTTGTTAAGGCGTTTGATACAGGTGACATATTTGAGATTGCAACCAATATCATTCAACACGGTGAATTACAACTTACAAAAGAACAAAGAAAACACATTCTTGAAGAAAAGACTAAACAAGTCATAAGTACTATTGCACAGAATGCGATCAATCCACAAACAAGGACACCGCATCCACCGGCACGGATCGAGAGGGCGATGGAAGAAGCAAAAGTACATATCGACCCGTTAAAAGGTGTGGATGAGCAGGTTAATATCGTAATGAAAGCGATTCGACCTATCATACCGATCCGTTTTGAAGAAGTGGATATTGCCATTAAAATACCTGCAGATTATGCAGCAAAAGCATACGGTGATATCGCAAGTTTTGGCCAACTGCAAAAACAGGAATGGCAAAACGATGGTTCCTGGGTCGCAGTTGTGAAGATCCCTGCAGGATTGCAAAATGACTTTTATGGTCTTATCAATCACCTGACAAAGGGTGATGCTGAAACCAAGCTCTTATAAGAGGCTAAAGAATGAACAAAAAATTAGTTATCCCAGGTCAATTTTTATCAAGTAATGTGAAAAATGCAGGATCGGGGACATACATTGACGATGGAAAGGTATATTCACTTTTATACGGAATATTGAATGACAAGAAACGGATCAATGTTCTGCCTTTTTCAGGAAAATACATCCCTTCCAGAAACGATCTTGTGATCGGGACTGTGATAGTGGTAACCCCTTCGAACTGGATATTTGAACTCGGTTCAGCGTTTGATGGATTGCTTCATGTATCTGAATTCCCAAGAAGAATAGAATCAGCGCAAATGAAAGGTGTCATGAGCGTAGGTGATTCTGCTATAATTCGTATAAAGGATGTAAATCCGGCAATGAAAGTTGAAATTACCATGCGTGAGAGGGGACTGCGAGTCATTAAAGAAGGCAGGGTAATCGAGATTATGTCAACAAAAGTGCCAAGACTTATCGGGCACAGTGGATCTATGATCTCAATGTTAAAGAAGGAAACTAATTGCGAGATATTTGTCGGACAAAATGGCAGGGTCTGGATCAACGGTAAAGACAATGACATGGATCGTCTTGGTAAGGCGATTGATCTGATCTCAAGCAATTCAAATGCTTCCGGATTAACTGATATGGTTTATAAGTTTTTAAAAAGTGAAAGCGATGTCGAAGATGACGTGGATACAAACACAGTTTCAGAAGATGTTGAAGATATACAGACAGATGATGTAGAAGAAGTGTCTGAAGATACATCTAGAAAAATCGACATGTTGCTGGACCCTGAAGATGAATAATTGATCTCATCGGGGTTAGAAGAGATAGATAAGAATGAGAGAAACAAGATAAGTTTAATTTAATTTGGAGAATAGATTATGAGTAAACCAGAGAAATTTTTCGACGAAAACGGTTTGCGTCTTGATGGAAGACGTGTCGATGAGATCAGACCAATGAAAATTGAAGTAGGAGTTCTTTCAAGGGCTGATGGTTCCTGTTATCTCGAATGGGGTAACAATAAAGTATTGGCAGGCGTTTTTGGACCAAGGGAATTACATCCTCGCAGGATGCAGCGTCCTGATACTGCAATTGTAAGATATAGATATAATATGGCTGCGTTCTCAGTAGAGGACAGGATCCGTCCCGGTCCAAACAGGCGGTCTACTGAGATCTCAAAGGTGAGTCGAGAGGCGTTTGAACCTGTTATTCTAACACATTTATACCCAAGTGCTGTGATCGATGTCTTTACTGAAGTGCTTCAGGCAGATGCCGGAACAAGAACTGCTGCTATCAATGCAGCTACTATTGCACTTGCAGATGCAGGAATTCCAATGAAAGGACTTGTATCGGCATGTGCAGTCGGTAAAGTTGATGGTAAACTTGTGCTTGATCTGGGCAAAGATGAGGATAATTACGGTGATGCGGATCTTCCTGTTGCAATGACACAGGATGGAGATGTGACATTGATCCAGATGGATGGAAATCTCACACAGGATGAGTTCAAAGAAGCGATGGAACTGGTAAAAGTAGGATGCAAACAAATCCTTGATATCCAACGCGAAGCACTCAAAAGTAAGTTCGATCAATTCGATACTGAAGAGATAGAAGAAGAAACTGTGGTCGAAGCACCGAAATCTGAAGTTGAGATCGATGAGACAGTTGAAGTTGAAACTGAAGTTGTTGTGACCGAAGAAGAGGAAGTTGTTGAAACCGAAGAAGAGGAAGTTGTCGATACCGAAGAAGAGGAAGTTGTCGATACCGAAGAAGTCGAGGAAGAGGTCACAGCAGATGATGAGAACGACGAAGAACCTGACAAAAATACTGATGATGAAGATGTAGAGGAAGGTGAGACAAATGAGTGAAGTGATGTCAAAACTCAAGAAAGATTATGTATATAATCTGATGCTCAAAGGTCAGCGCGAAGATGGTCGCGCATTTGACGAAATGCGGGCTATCACAGTTGAGACCAATGTTATCGACAAAGCTGAAGGGTCTGCCAAAGTACAATATGGTGACACACAGGTTTTAGTTGGTGTAAAACTTCAACTCGGCACTCCGTTCCCGGATTCACCGGATGTTGGTGTAATTATTACCAGTCTTGAGTTGAACCCAATTGCATCACCTACCTTTGAATCAGGACCTCCTCGAGAAAATGCTATCGAGATGGCTCGTGTGACGGACCGTGGGATCAGAGAATCAGGCGCAATTGATTTAACTAAGTTGTGTATTACGAAAGGAGAGAAAGTCTGGATGATATTCATAGATGTGCATGTGCTAAATGATGGCGGCAATATTCTCGATGCTGCATCTCTTGGTGCAATTGCTGCACTTATGACTGCAAAGGTTCCGGCTGAACGTAATGGCGTAGGCGAAGATTTCATGATACCTGTTCGTGAAATGCCAGTGGGTATTTCAGTGGTTGATATAGGCGGAGAGCTAATAGTCGACCCCGGACGCAATGAAGAGGCTGTCTGTGATACTAAGATTTCGATCACATCCAATCAGGACGGTTCGATATGCGCTATGCAAAAGAGCGGTGAAGGTGCATTGTCAGAAAAACAGGTGCTAAAAGCAGTCACTCTTGCATGTGAAAAAGCTGCAAAAGTACGAGAGAACTACCTCTTAAAAATATAAATGATTTGATCCACAATTAAAGGAGATATTATTCATGGCAAAAAAATTTACACGAAAAGGACGCGTGTCCAGATCAGCAGGGCGGTTTGGTACACGTTACGGTAGAAGAGACCGAAAATTGATCGCGGATATTGAAGATCGAATGAAGATGCCGCACACTTGTTCAAATTGTGCACGTCCGACTGTTAAAAGAGTTGGTACTGGAATATGGAAATGTACCAAATGTGGATACACCTTTGCAGGTGGAACATATTTACCAACCACAACTGTTGGCCAGACTGTTATGCGTACTGTTAAAAAAGCCACAGAACAGGTAGTAGAGTAGGTAATTATGGGTTACAAATGCACTCGATGCAAACGAGATGTCGAGATAGATTATGAGTACACCGGAATTCGATGTCCATATTGTGGACATCGTATCATCGTAAAAGAGCGACCGACCTCTATAAAAACTGTCAAGGCAGAGTAAGAAGTATGTTAATTACTTCTTCTCGCAAACCATCCAATAGAACTCGCACTTTGTGCAAATACTTAGCTACCTTTTTTAATTGCGAGTACGTAAACCGGGGAAAAATGGGCATGGGCGAGGTGTTACACCTTGCACATGACGACCCCCTCTTAATTGTGGGGGAATTCCACGGAAATCCCGGAAGTCTTGCGATATATGATGGCAATGGTCTTTGTTTGCTGTCAATTCACATGACAGTTTCCGATCCTGAAAATTTAAAATTCTCAAAATTAAAGTTAATTGAACCTGTTATTGTAGGAACAGGTAAACTTGTCGATGCAATGATCAGTAGTCTTTCACTGCAACGTGCAAACAATTCATCCAATCCACGTTGTATCATAGTTGATAATGAAATGATAGATTTCATTGATTCCGGCAATCTTCTTTTCAAACTAAAGGTAAAAAGTCTCAAACTGGATTTTCTGGAGTGAGTGAGTGAAGTTCAAGGCAGAATTTGTTTTTGAAACGGATGATGCATATTCCATATACGAAGCAATTTTGCCGGAACTGGAAACACCTGTGTCTGACAGATCAATTATTGAAATGTCGTACACAGATTCAAATCTCGTTCTGACTGTTGAAACAGAAGATGTGGTATCTATGCGTTCAACCTTGAATACATGGTTGCGTTTGATACAGGTCGCATATGAAGTCTCTAAGACCACAGATAATGCAGCTGTTTTGAACGAGGAATAGGATTACGTCTCTTTTTTGTGCTTGCATATAATTTATAGAATTATATACTCCGAGTGAATCCGACCGTAAAAATGGATTTTCTCGGAGTATATATTTAATTATATAGTACGAGTAAATCCGACCATAAGGGAGGATTTTCTCGGTCCTTCATAGAAACATTAAAATCCCTTTAGTGATTATTGAGGCTCTAGGTGAAACCACATGAGTAACGAATTACCCCCTCAGATACAGAACCAGTTGGCACAACTGCAGCAAGTTCAGCAGCAAGCACAGGCTCTTGCAGCACAGAAAGGTCAGATGGACAACATTAAAAAAGAGTCCGAAATGGCACTTGAAGAACTTGGACAACTCTCAGGCGATGCTGTTATTTACAGGGCTGTTGGAGAATTACAGATACAGTCCACCAAAGAAGAAACAATTACAAAGTTAACTGAAAAGAACGAAACTTTGTCATTGAGACTTCAATCTATCAGCAAACAGGAAGAACGTATCGCAAAACGTTTTACACAACTTCAGGAACAACTTGAGCAGTCAATGGGTACTCAGGCACAATAAGGTGCTTGACATCTATTACTATAAACGTCAATTGAAGTAACCTTCATTGCTGTTGCTTTTTAGACGTTCAGAGGTACCAATGCAAGTTGATGAAGTTGAATTTTATAACAAACTTCTGGATTATCACAACATTTTATTTTTATGTCACCGTAATGCTGATCCGGATGCTGTTAGTAGTGCATTTGCATTATCTGAAGCTATTGGCGGTACTGTAGGTCTTGTCGATGGAAGCAATAGGGTTGCATCTCTTTTGATCGACAGACTGGAAATTAACGTGGTAGATAATCCAAATCCTTCAGATTATGGATTTACTGTTGTGGTAGACACTTCCACAAGTGCACAGTTAAATGACATACAATTATCGGATTATTGTGTAATTGACCATCATGTAACTACAGCCCTTACGGAAAATGCGAATTTTTACCTTCATTGTGATGCATCATCCACAGCTGAAATCGTATTTGACGTATTACGACACATGGAAGCGCCAATTATGCGGCGGACAGCACTTAGCCTTATGACAGGGATCATAACCGATACCGGTCATTTCAAGCACGCTAATCCATCCACTTTCAGGACAATGGCAGACATCATAGAAGTGAGTGGTGTTGAATATCCTGAAGTATTGGAATTGATGGCTGCAACCCCGCAGGATATCTCCATGCGTATCGCAATGCTCAAATCTGCCACACGCGCACAGATAGAGCGCGTTAATGATTGGTTGGTAGTGTCATCTAATATCAGTTCTTTTGGAGGGTCGGCATCATCAATGCTCATTAATATTGGTGCAGATGTCGCACTTGTCGGCACATCCCGTGATGGAACCATACGAGTAAGTGGACGTGCAAAACGTGATGCTGTAAGTGCAGGAGTAAATCTTGGACAGATCATGGAAGATGTCAGCCAAAACTATCAAGGCACAGGCGGCGGACATGCAGGTGCTGCCGGAATAGATGTTGTCGCGGATATGGATACTATTCTTTTTGAGTGCAAGACACGTGTATGCGACATCTTAAAAAATAAAAAAAATCCGTCGATTTTATAAGTCTTGATGATTATTTTTCTGTGTGTTAACCATTAGTGACATCACTGCAATGAACAGCTGTATACTAATTGCAAATTTACAATTACAATTATAACTATAATTCCAATTAAAGAGGTAAATTATATGATAGAGTACTGGAACCCACAGATCGAACGAATGCCTGTTGATGAATTGAAAGAATTGCAGGAACAGAAGTTAAAGGAACTTGTACATTATGTTTATCAGCATTCACCATTTTACAGAAAGAAGTTTGATGATGCAGGTGTAAAACCGGAAGATATCAAGACACTTGATGATGTCAAAAAACTGCCTTTCACATACAAACAGGATCTGAGGGATACATACCCGACAGGTATGTTCTGTGTACCCAATGAACAGCTTGTGCGTTTTCATGTATCGTCCGGCACAACAGGCAAACCAACGATTGTCGGATATACGAAAAACGATATTGACCAGTGGTCATTATCTCTCGCGCGAGCACTGACATCAATTGGCGTGGGACGTGGTGATGTTTTGCAGATCAGTTATGGATATGGTCTTTTCACAGGCGGTCTTGGAATGCATTATGGTGCGGAAGAGGCAGGTGCCACAGTGCTGCCAACAAGTGCGGGCAATACCGAGAAACAACTCGAACTGATGCAGGATCTTGGTACGACCGTACTTGCATGCACGCCATCATACATGTTGTTCATGAATGAGGCTGCAAAGCAAGCAGGCATTAGCATTAAAGACGATACAAAATTGCGTGTAGGTGTTCTTGGTGCCGAACCTTGGTCTGAAGAGATGCGTACAAGAATTGAAGAATCAAGCGGTATTAAGGCTTATGACATATTCGGGACTTCCGAACTTAGTGGACCACTATTTACGGAATGCACGTATCAGGATGGAATACATATCTGGGCAGACCAATTCTTGGTTGAGATCATTGATCCAAAGACGGGTAAGCCACTACCTGATGGTGAACAAGGGGAACTCGTTATTACGACACTTGTAAAAAAGGCGCTTCCGCTTATCAGGTATAAGATCGGCGACCTTACCGTAAAGACCAGTGAAATATGCAAGTGTGGGCGCACACATCCACGTATTATGCGGGTTTTGGGACGTGTTGACGATATGCTCATCATACGTGGCATCAATGTATTCCCTGGTCAGATAGAGTCGGTTCTTATGAACATACCGGAAGTTGGAGAGCACTTCATGATCATTGTTGATCGTGTGAATGAACTGGATACAATGAAAGTTCAGATCGAAATGACAGATGCTGCATTTAGCGATAAGGTAAATGACATCATGTCACTTGAGAAAAAGGTAGCATCTTCCCTAAAAAGCGTGTTGAACCTTGCCGTTAAGGTAGAACTGGTTGAGAATGGGTCTCTACCAAGGTCAATGGGCAAATCAAAGAAGGTTATTGATAATAGAAAAATATAACCATATTAAGTTTAAATCTAAATTAAAACTTAAAACCAAATCAATAAACAAGGGGTAGTTAAATGGAAGATAAGATCATCAAGCAGATATCATTGTTTTCAGAGAATAGATCCGGCAAACTTGCGAGTATTGCTTCCAATCTTAAGAATGCTGATGTGAACATACGTGCATTCACGATTGCAGAAGCAGGTGATTTTGGGATTGTGAGGATGGTTGTGGATAAAACTGATGTGGCACACAGTGTGCTGCATGATGCAGGTTTTACGGTGTCTGAAACAAACGTGCTTGGTATCGAAATGGATGATGTGCCAGGTAGTTTATCAGTCATTGCAGAAGTTTTAGGCGAGCACAATATCAACATCGATTATGCGTACGCTTTTGTCACAAAGTCAGAGGTGGCATTGCTGATCGTACGGGTCGATGATATCAAGTCCGCTTTGAAAGTTTTGTCAAATTCAAATATCAATCTTATTGATATGAGCGATATTGAGGCAATCTGATCTAATGCTTTACTCGCCTGGTCTTCTGGAATTTTAACTTCATAAATCTCCACAACCTTTAATTTGACATCAAACTCTTCCATAAAGTACACACTTGCGCCATCCACACCAGAATTTATCCAATCTTTATAGTTATCATCATCCCACCAACGGCTATAATAATCCCTATACTCCTGATCCGCCACCGCAAAGATATCCAGAAGTAAGTAACCTCCTCCGGCGGCGTCTCATGGGATGGTTCCGTACATGCCGATCAGTTCTGGAGACATTATTCATTTGGCAATGTCAAGGACAGGAAATTCAGTGAGAATAAGCACAAACTATAATCGGCCTTGTGAGGAAATTCTCCCTCCGGTCGAATTAAAACTCGCACTATATATTTATAAGATACATACTATGACAAAATTATTAAATCTGTAATCCTTGTCACTACCAATGAAACTTGGCAACATATTATTTTCGGCCAGACTGATTGGTGCGATTATCATTCTCTGGTTAATAGATGTTGAGCAACTGGCACTTATCCTGCACTCCATAAATCCCGATTTCATACTATTTGCATTTTTGCTGGAACTTTCAGGGTTTCTTATATGGACCCTAAAATGGAAACATCTTGTTGACAAAATTGAACATATCAAGTTCACAACCCTGTTTATGGGGCTGCTGGCCGGAAATTGCATGAGTACAAATGTGCTTCGCGCAAGAACCCTTGGTGGGTTTGGACGGGTATTTTTTCTTAAAAATGTCTCGCAGAATACCAGACATTCAAACTGGTATGCCACTATTGCCATGGACCAGACCACCAATAATTTTGTATTTGCCCCACTTATAATATTTTCCTTGCTTTTTGGATTCCTGTTTTTGAACATCCCTGGGTGGCTGTCGGTATTGATGGAAATTATAGTCCTTATCCTGTTTTCTTCGGCACTTGCTGCATACCTGTCAAGGCAAAAGATCAAAAGATCGTCCATTATCAATTTCTGCCAGTTGAACCTGCAACGGATATACAATTTTACCCCAATCAAATTTATCAGAAACCGATTTGGCTCATACCATCTATTTGAAGAGATCGTTATCCACAACCTTACGGAATTCAAAAAAACCTACACTTCAATTCTGAAGGATAAACAGACCCTTGCAAAGGATGTGAGCCTCGCAGTCCTCATGTACTCATTCATTTATTCCAAATCATACGTCCTCTTTCACAGTACCGGATATGACATTTCCATCCTCCAGCTTGTGGTATCCCTGTCCCTTATATTCTGGATTATCTCTGTGGTTCCTGTTCCGGGAGGACTTGGATTTAAAGAAATTGTGATGATAGGCATGTATACCATGGTGGGAGTTCCTATCAATATTGCTGCCATTGTTTCTGTAATTGACAGAATTATTTATTTGTTCTTTGTGAGTGTCGTCTCATATTCTGCCATTGGCATTATGCGGATATTCCATATAAACCAGAAGCAATACAGGATATAGATATTATTTTATGATGGATGAGTGAGCTTTGTAGTGTTATAGGTGGTTTATTGGATATGGTGACGCGCAAACAAACCGGAAACGGCTCTTGCATGAAGCGGCACACCATCAAAACAGGAAAAGGTATAAGAGAGAGTTCACCCGTATAAGCATCACTAACTTTTAAGCAGTAAATTAATCTTAACTTTTTTATAGTATATATTTAAGTTTTGTTTTTATCCCTTAATTGTTTTTAATATATCTTAAAGATATGAATCTGAAAGAGCATTTGAGCAATTAAGTAGCTTTTTCAAACAAAATATGGAAAGTCTAACTATGGATAATTTTAAAAAACTTGGAATCAGTAACGCCATTTTGAAATCAATAGATGAACAGGGATTTGAAAACCCTACAGAAATACAGGAAAAATCAGTTCCCCTGATCCTTGACGGAGAAGATGTCATTGCCGGATCAGCAACAGGTTCCGGAAAGACACTCGCGTTTGCTTCCGGTATATTACAAAATTCCGAAAAAGGAAACGGAATTCAGGCTTTGATCCTGACTCCCACAAGAGAACTGGCAGAGCAGGTGGCAAATTCTTTCAGGAAATTCTCAAAATACGACCCATTAAAGATTATATCAATATACGGCGGCGTAGGGATCAATCCACAGATTAAAGGATTGAAGACTGCCGATGTTGTTGTGGCAACACCGGGCAGGCTGCTTGATCATATCAGCAGAAATACGATCAAATTCAATAATGTAAAAACTCTTGTTCTTGATGAAGCAGACCATATGTTTGATATGGGATTCATAAAGGATGTGGAAAAGATCATTCAAAGATGTCCTCAAAGCAGGCAGACCCTTTTGTTCTCTGCAACCATCTCAAAAGAAGTTGTCAGGCTCTCCCGCAAGTACATGAAAGATCCAGTTCAGGTATCTGTAGACTCTTATATTGACCCTGCCAAATTGAATCAGGTCGTTTATAAGGTGAATGCTGATATGAAATTATCTCTGCTTGTCCACCTGTTAAAGAATGAGAGTTCGAACCTTGGGATGGTTTTTTGCAACACAAAAAGAAACACGGATAAAATTGCAAAGAAACTGAGAAATGCAAGTATCGACGCCATTGCAATTCATGGCGGATTGACACAGAACAAACGAAATAACATTATGCAATTATTCCATTCCGGGAAAGTGTCTGTTCTTGTATGCACAGATGTAGCCGGAAGGGGACTCGATATACAGGGTGTTTCCCATGTTTACAATTACGAGATTCCCAGGGAGAGCAAACAATATATTCACAGGATCGGAAGAACTGCACGAGCAGGAGCAGAAGGAAAAGCGATAAATATCCTTTCCGAAAAGGACCGAGATAACTTTTCGAGTGTGCTTAGAGACAATGATGTCTATATTAAGGAAATGAAACTACCTGCTCTTGAGAAGATCGTAATTCAAAAGCCGGACAGAGAATTGTCAAAGCCGGCTAATAAGATGGATAAGCCTGCCTCTGGAAAAAGGCGGCAACATAAAAGGCACAACTACAACCGCAGTTAGATGCTGGTTGTCTGTGCGTTGCGTTATGACTAACCATTGATTTATTGGCGTCGGCAGGGGCAATGGGCCGCTCCTGCAAAATTGTTCACATACTTTTTTTCGTTTCTCTTTGCTGAATAGCGATAAGTTTTTGTCGGTAATATTATACAAAAACGCCACACCATATTGAATTTGAAATGCTTTTACCACAATGCCATTGATTATATATGAATTGTCATAATTTGAAAAAATGTAGGTTAAGCACTTATATATGGTTAACCACAAGTTTTCGAGACTTTTTAATTTCTTCTGGTCTTTTGAATTATAATGAACCGCAGATGAACACAAATGAACGCAGATTTCGCATGCAGTATCCGCGTTCATCCGCGGTTAACAGAACTGATTAATAAGTGTGACCAGAAAATAATAAAAAGTCTCAGTTTTCATACCTGCACGTTGTTTATATATTACACGGTTAAACACATATATACTCTTAACAGGTGAACAATATGGATCAAACAAAAGAAACAAAATTGAGACTCATGCATTTCTGTGATATACTTAACAAATACGGTAAACTTGATCGAAATCAAATAGGTGAGATAATTTTCAAAGAGAAACGATTTGTAAAAGATACTGGTCAAGTTATAAATCCCCATGATCAAGAAAAACAAGCAAAAATGCACAATTTATGTCCGATTTTAGTTGAAGAAGGCTTTGCAAATCAGATCCCAAAAAAAACAAAAAGTGGAAGAAATGCATATGAATATGAGATCACAGAAAAAGGAAAAGACACAGTTAATGCATATCTCATAGATCTACGTCCTCACGATTCCAAAATAACATCACTGCCCCAAGCTATAATTAAAACCAGAAAAACGAAAAAATGAATTGTGTTTTAAGAAGATAATAATCCCACAATTCGATTGAAGTTCAAAAACATGAGCATCAGCGCTGATATTTCCGATTTAAATCTGGAGTAGTGATTTTTTTTCACAACTGCAACCCCACACACAAACCCACGTAATACCAACACATTAAAATATTCATCCACCTCATCAATACATACATGAAATCCGTGTGCATTATTGGGGAAGTGCACCTTCCATATCAAATACGATGGTACTGGCCGGGTGAGGGCGACAAAATACCCGGAATGAGTACATACTTTGACCAAAAGACCGCCTTTTCGCGATTTGAAAAACGGGCAAAGGATATCATCCACACAAACCATGTGCTCAATGATTCCATTGACAATGGGGGAAAATACACATTCAACATATCAGGCACGTTCCTTGACCAGTGCAAATGGGATCCTGATGTGACCCGATCTTTTCAGGAACTTGCAGACACAGGAAATGTTGAGTTTGCAGCATCCCCGTACTATCATTCGATCTGTTCCCTTTACCCTGACCTTTCAAAGTTCAAGGAAGAAGTAAAGAAACACAGGGATGCAATTTCCAACCTGTTTGGAATTATCCCCACGACCTTTGTCAACTCTGAACTCATTTTGTCAAAACAAATCGGAGAAACACTCAAAGAACTTGGGTTTAAGTGTCTGGTTTCCGAGGGATCACAAAATATACTGAACGGATACGACCCCGTACATCTGTATGATGACCACCTGCCAACCCTTCTCCGCCACATCGACCTTAGCGAGGATATTGAGAACCGTTTTTCCGAAAAAGAATGGACCGGATATCCGTTAATTGCAGATAAATTTGCATCATGGATCAGCAATATGGAAGGGGATGTGGTCACACTGTATTTCAATTACGACACCCTTGCCAGACATCACAGAAACGAGAGCAAGATATGCAAATTCATACGTGAGTTGCCACAAGCACTTGCTGATCATGGAGTGGAAATGGTCACTCCGACAGAAGCCGTCCGCAAGTATAAGGATAAGATCGTAAAACTGGCAACCCTCAGGACTGAAACGACTGCGCGTTATGGCATGCACAGTATGATGGGCAACCACATGCAACACCTGTATTTGAATGAGTTGGTAACAATAGGACAGGAACTTGAGAATATCAGGGATGCACGCGAATATGATACGTTTAAGCACATCTACGGTTGCCTCGGGCAAAGCGACCTGCTTCTGGACATGAACTCCAACAATTTCCAGATCGCATACGAGAGAGGCGTGAATCTTTTTTCCATACTATCCGATCTGCGGCGTGCCATCAGGGAGGTTGAGCCATGACATCGGTGTGTGTTTATTTCCAGATACACCAGCCATACCGGCTTCGCTGGTTCTGGCCAAATGGGGACAAAGGGTTTAACAGATACTTTGACGAATCCAAGAACAAGGAGATATTCGAAAAGGTTGCCAACAAATGCTACCTTCCTGCAAATAATATATTGCTGGATGCGATCGATGAACATAATGGTGATTTCAAGTTTAGCGTTTCCATCACAGGAACGCTGCTGAGCCAATGTGAACAATGGGGCACGGACGTGCTTGACACTTTCAGGCAGATGGCAGACTCGGGGTGTGTGGAATTTCTGGACGAGACGAACTACCATTCCCTTGCAGGTCTGTTCGAAGATCGAACTGAATTCATAGAACAGGTTCGCGAACATCGCGACCTTGTTTTTGACCTGCTAAATGTGAAACCCGAGGTATTCAGGAACACCGAACTGCTATACAACAACAGCATCGCAAAAACGGTCTCTGATCTGGGATACAAGGCAATACTCGCAGAAGGTGCAGAGCACCTGCTTGGCTGGCGCTCCTCAAACTTTGTCTATAAAGCGAAGGGTAGCGATATCGCAATCCTGATGAGGAACTTCAAACTCAGTGACGATATAGGATACCGTTTCTCTGCAAAATGGTGGAGCCAGTACCCGCTCACAGCAGACAAATGGGCGGCTTGGGCATCGAATATCAGGGAAGATACGATCAACATATTCATGGATTATGAGACATTCGGCGAACACCAGTGGGAAGATACGGGCATATTCCAGTTCTTGCGCGCATTTCCAAATGAGGTCATCAAAAGGAAACTCACCTTCAATACTCCATCCGAGGTCGTAGACATGTACAAGCCGGTTGCGGAAATTGATGTGGGGGACTTTTCGACCGTATCATGGGCTGACATGGAACGCGATACGAGTGCATGGCTTGGAAATGATATGCAAAGGCGTTGTTTTGAAGAGGCTAAACAACTTGGACCGTATGTCAAAAAGACAGGGGACAGGGAACTGTTACGCATCTGGAAACACCTGTTGACATCAGATCACTATTACTATATGTGTACCAAATGGCTTGAAGACGGGGATGTGCATTCATACTTTAGCATACATTCATCACCATTCGATGCGGCTGTTAATTTCATGGCAGTCATTATGGATTTCAAGGCTCAGGTGTTCGAACGTTTGAGCGAAATGGATTAATGCTATGCTTGCATGACATTTTATGGGGATATCAGAAATCGATAGGGATAAAGATAGACATAGGGGTTGATAATATCGTTCGGGATCTTTGCATGTTCTGCACCGCAGATGAGACTGAAAATGTCATCTGGTTTAATATTATTTATTATGACAGGATCAGTTCACATGCCGACATAATGAATTTTATGGCAGATAATGGGATTAATGTGCGTTTTGGGTATCTTGACAATCGAATGAATACAGGCACAGGAAAATATATATTTTTCACAAATATTGACAAAAAAGTTGATTTGATAAGCCTCGTTGATGAACTTAAAGATCTCGATGTTGTGATTGATGTGGAATACGGAATTTCAAAGAACACGATAATACAATCTGCAGAATTCCCGCTTAACATGCTTGGGGAAAGAGCGATAATTGCCCGTGCAACAACATTTGTAGACATCATAAGAACACTATATGAAAACGTATCACAGTCGAATGGATTGATGATGCTAAGCGGCTTAAAAGGCGGCATCGATGCGGCCAAATATTTTAAAGGTGTTATTGACATAGATGAGAGCAATTTCAAAGATATATTAGAAGAATTATTCATTGCAACCGGTTGGGGAATCCTTGACATTGAATGTGATCAGGAAACTATGAGAGGTCGGATAATTGTCAAGGAATCTTTCATTGCTAATAAGTACAAAGAGAGCGAACGTCCGGTCTGTGGGTATATGAGCGGATATTTTGCCGGGTTTTTGACAGAAGTTTTGGGTCAGACCATGCATGTGCGTGAGGTCAGGTGCAAAAGCATGGGTCATGATGTATGTGAGCATGCAATATCTCTTGCACCACCGGGTGCAAAACTTGAACACCTTTTGCGAGGCGAAAGTACTTGATAAGACAACCGAATGTGATCTTTGGTAATTCTAGATTGCTTGTCACAATGGGAAGAAAAGGAGAACTTTTTGGGTTTTTCTACCCAAGACGCGACCATGCACAACATGTAGAGGATTCACTGGCATGTATTTATTCCGATGACAAACTGCTGTGGATCAACAGTCATGAATGGCATTCCACCCAGAAATACATTGAAGATTCCAATATTGTATCTACGGAACTATCACATGATTCAGGGATTGAAATATCGATACTTGATTTTGTTCACCCAAATATCCCCATATTGATCCGCAAATTCAAGATACATTCAAAAAAACGATTAGATGGTAAGTTCTTTTATTACTCAAATTTCAGTGTCGGAGAGATGCAGAAAAAGAACTCATGTTTCTGTGATTCGGATGAGAAATTACTTGTGCAGTACTGGCAGGATTACTATATTGGTCTTAAGGGTGTACCTGATTTTGAACAATGGCAGGTTGGTAAAGCAATGGACGCCATATGGTGGACCAATGCAAAGTATGACATGGAAGATGGAAAACTTCAAAACAATAAGGAAGATATCGGAAAACTTAACAATGCACTGGGTTGGAACCTTGATATCGAAAAGGGTGGAACGACTGAAATAACGGTAATGATCGGTGCTGCCCAGAAAAGAACACGTTTGTATAAAAGAATGCGTGAACTCACAAATCAGTCAATGGACAATATATTTGAGAAAACACGTGACAACTGGATTATGTGGCTTGCGAAAAAAAATATGCTGGATCTATCCACATTTGACGGACAGCATGTGTTCAGGCAGGAACTTACCAGTGCATATAACCGCTCGCTTCTTACGCTGAATCTTTTGAATGATTCTAAATATGGTTCTTTTGTTGCTGCACCTGAGTTTGATTCTGATTTCGAGATGTGCGGAGGATATGGATTTTGCTGGAACCGCGATGTGGTGGAAGTTGTACTGTCCTTACTGGATGCAGGCTACCCGGAATATTGTGATAGGTTCTTCAAATGGTGTAAAAAGACACAACTCTCAGATGGTTCATGGTTCCAGAGATATTGGCTTGATGGTAACACCGCCCCCTCATGGGGGAATTTTGATTACTCGACCCAGATAGATGAAACGGGCACGACACTGTATGCGATAGACACATACTACCGCTCACTAAAAGGACTTGCAAGGGTTGAGTTTCTCGAAGACATGTGGACTTTGGTACTGCGCGGTGCCGAATACCTGATGAAACGAAGCAGGCGCGGGGTGCATGATTCTTGTATTGACCTTTGGGAGACGTATTACGGTCGTTTCAGTTATACGAATGCTTCGGTGTACGCCGGACTTGTTGCTGCTGCTCATATCGCAGGGGAATATGACGAATCCGGTCTTGCCGACCGATGGGTAAAGCACGCGGATCTTGTGAAGATGAAAACAAAGGAAAAACTGTGGTTGAGTGAGGGATATTTTGCAAAAGGAATTATCGATAACAAACTTGATCCCACAGTTGATGCAAGCATACTTGGGATGATCGTTCCATTCAATTTGCTATCCCCGGATAATCCTGACGAAAGGGCGATGATCTATTCGATCATCAAGAATGTGGAGGACACTCTGAGAGTTAGAATAAATAACCATTATGGGATCAAGCGCTATGAAAATGACAACTATATCGAAGGGAATCCCTGGATCGTGACTACACTGTGGCTTTCAAAGACAATGCTTGCGCTTGCCAATGCACTTCAATGCGAAGACGGAAACGAAGAACGGGTACAGCAATTGGTCAAAGATGCGACAAATTACATCAAATGGGCACTGAAAGGCACGACAAGCACAGGACTACTGCCGGAACAGGTAGATAAGTTCAATGGACATCCTGCGTGGGCAATACCGCTTGGATGGAGTTGCGCCCTTATGCTTGACAATATCCGACTTCTCGATGAGATCCAATGATAATGTTGAAATTGTCAAACTTTCGAAAATTGATGAATAGTGCCAAAAATGTTTGATGATCTTGATTCGATGTATCTGTTTATCTGAAACTAAAGCCAATGCAACAACCGCCGCAGGCGGCACATTCCATCACCACTGACCTATAAAAAAATCTCACTGCGGTCGAATTAACTCGCACTTGATATTTATAAAATACATACTATAAAAAACGCAAAAAACACGAAATGTACAATCTCATATTCAAACCAATCGAGAAAATCTTCGCTGACGCTCAGATTGACTCGCACTATATATTTATAAAATATATACTACGAGAAAACGATTACTTCGATATGTGTGAGTTATAGTTTATTGGTGATGGTGAAATGTGCCGCCTGCGGCGGGTTGCTCACGCGGAGTTAAGAACAACTAACATAACTGGATAAATACGATTTGATTATAGATGGAGGTGTGGAGTGTGAGCAGATCTGGTTTTTCGCATAGAGGCGTTCTGGATTACGAACACGGGATACAGAAGGAATGGATAATTACCAATGGTCTTGGAGGCTACGCCGCGTCAACCATCATTAATGCAAATTCAAGGACATACCACGGTCTGCTGGTTGCTGCACTGAACCCGCCTGTTGACAGGACTGTTTTGCTATCATCGATCGATGAGGAGATAATTGTCGGTGAGGACATATACCGCATTTCAACACACAAATATCCGAACACGGTTTATCCAACGGGTTTTGAATATCTCAAACATTTTTCAGTTGATCCTTTTCCAACTTCTATCTACCGGATAGAAGATATGGAGATTGCCAGGCGCGTTTTCATGGTCTATGGGCAGAACACTACCATCATCAAATACGAAGTGAACAATGGTGGCGGTGGCGATGGCGATGGCGATGGCGGTTCCGGCAGTGCGATACTGCGCCTTTACCCGCTTGTCAATATGCGGAACTTCCATTACACCATAAAGTCGGATGATATTGGTTTTGCACAGAACACGAGCGAATATGAGACAACACTGACCGCAAATGATGTCTCGTTGTCGCTTTTATCCAACGCCAGATACTTAAAAGGTGGAACATGGTTCTACAATCTTGAATATGATACCGAACGTTCACGCGGGCAGGCATATCAGGAGGATAACTACAACCCGGGATATTTTGAGATCGAACTTAAGAAAGGTATGAGCAATATTTTTGTTGCGGCATCGGTCAATGATCTATCGCCTCTGGAAACAAGTGATGTTGAAAAACTGTACGAGCAAGAAGTTGTGCGGCTTCGCTCACTTGAAGAAAAGACGGGGCTTGATGATGACTTTGTTTTGAATCTGATACCTGCTGCAGATTCGTTTATTGTAAACCGTGCATCAATCGGTTCACGTTCGATCATAGCCGGTTACCACTGGTTCTCTGACTGGGGGCGGGATGCGATGATATCCCTGCCCGGACTTACACTTGTGACCGGACGGTTCGACGATGGTGCACAGATCCTTTCAAGTTTTGCGAAATACTGCAAGGATGGGCTGATCCCGAACCGGTTTGCTGACCTGAGTGACCAAAGACCGGATTACAATACTGTTGATGCTTCTCTGTGGTTTGTGCATGCGGTGGGAAGATATTTTGCATATACCAAAGATGCAAATTTTGTCAGAAAAATGTGGGACACAATTGATAGCATCATCCACAACTACATGAATGGCACCCATTTTGGCATTCGTATGGATGCGGACGGACTGATCACACACGAAGGTCAACTCACATGGATGGATGTAAAGATAGGAGATTTTGAAGTGACGCCAAGACGCGGCAAGGCATGTGAGATCAATGCCCTGTGGTACAATGCACTAAAGACCGCATCCCATCTGGCAGATTCCCTGCAAAAAGACCCATCTCTATATGAGAGGGTGGCGGATGATGTTAAACAAAGTTATGCCACGACGTTCTGGAATTCGGATGAGAAATGCCTTTTTGATTGTGTCGACAATAATGCTAATGATGGCAATGAGGGCGGGATAGTCAACAGGGATGCAGCCATCCGTCCAAACCAGATACTTGCGGTCTCGTTGCCATATACGATGTTGTCGCGGGAGATGGAACTCGATATTGTGAAGAGAGTTGAGCGCGACCTTTTGACACCTGTGGGATTGCGGACATTGTCCACGGACAATCCCATGTATCAGAACCGATATGAGGGCGACATGGTCGCGCGCGATACGGCATATCACAATGGAACAGTATGGGCATGGCTGATGGGACCTTATATTTCTGCATATACAAAAGTCAACAACCATTCAAAAGAGAGCAGGGAACATGCGCGCGCGATATTGCGCGGGTTCGAGGAACACTTGCAGGATGGCGGTATCGGGACAATATCCGAGATATTTGATGGCGACGCGCCACATCGGCCGCATGGGTGTATATCGCAGGCGTGGAGTGTTGCTGAGGTGATGCGCGCGTATGTTGAGGATGTGGTTGGGGGTGGGGAGATTGTTTAGGAAATGCAGACCGCGTTTTGTGGTGTGTCGGTTTATCCTTTCATCATTGTTTTTCCAGTGACCTCGCTTTCTCGACAAATGCCAGAACAGTTATCACATAGGTGGCATGAGCCCATGTAAGGGGACTGACACTTAAGGCACTCCCATCAAAAGGATTCAACTGCTCTGCCAGAATACCGGTTTCAGTTGCGTGTTCTGTGACCCAGTCCAGAATTTCTCTTGGTTTTTGCAGATCGTTGATGCTCTTTGCCTTCTGGATGTGCCACTGGGCTACCCAAAGAGTACATATATACCAGGGATTGCCGGGTATAACCTCAAAGTCATATTCAGACACCTGGTGATACGCATCCCCATAGAAACGGGCGATACCTCCGACATCTGTCTTTACTGACAGTTTGCTTTCTATGGCCTCCATGGTATTGACCACCCTGCTATCATCGGGAGGTAGCACATTGAACTGGGATACAGCATATAGGCTGGCATCTAAAGTTTCATCTCTCGGGTTGATACTTCGCAGAAACCGCCCCAGTTTTTCATCATACAGATGAGTTTCGATTCCCACTTTAATTTCCTTCGCAGCCGTGCTGTATTTTATTGCGAGGTCATCATCCCCGTACAATTCTGCAAACTTGGCCGCACACTTCAGACCTGCATATACGGTCGAAGATGTATAGGTATGGACTGCCCTATTCTCCTCCCAAAGATTGTAACTGGGTTTTGGAAGACCCGTGACGGGATCGCGGTATTTTGTCATGAACTCAGCAGCCGGCTTCACTATCGACTCATAGAGTGGATCAATTCTCGTGATGAATCCGGCCGTTTTGTAATGATTCCAAAGTGCAACCACTATAAGCGCAGTGCTGTCTTCCTGTATGGGAAGCTGTGATTGTCCCTCGGGATTGAGCCAGGGCATCCAGCCGCTTGCCAAGGTGCCTGTAGGATTGTACTTCTGCAGGAAATATCCATGCTCACTGATAAGATCCTTACAGTATTCAAAAAACGTATGCACAATTCCGGAATATCGTGTCATATCCAACGACATGGCAATGAACGCACTGTCTCGCGGCCACATGTAACTATATGAATCCATGTTGAAACGTTCAAGGATATCACTGTCATTTGCAGCGATGATCGCACCATCATTATCAATCTGCGATTTTATTATAAGCAGACTGTGTTTGAACAGGTCTGCCACATTTGTAGGAAGGTCAAAAAAGTCATACTTCTCTTTATTCACCCATGAATGACCGTACTGCTCGACTTTGGCCATCATTCTCTCAGGAGTTTTTTCAAGGACCAGCTCATTGAGTCGTTTGACATCAGAAAATGTTTTCCCTGCTGCGATCCAGTAATATACTGTTTTTGTCTCTCCGGCTGCAATATGCTGGGAAAACCGGACATAACTTTTCACTGCTCCTATCTGGATAGAGTTCATATTAAGTTCTGCAGATTTTATTAAACCGGATTCATTTTCTTCTTTGGGGGAGATATCATACTGGTCAAAGTGCGGTGAGCCATTAATAAGGATATAGCGAGAGCGTTTGTAATGTATTATAGATTGCACTGCCGGATCATAGACACTTGTATCTCCCATCGGGTTCTCGTAAAGGGCAATATCATGGGAGAAGAGCAGATTCATCTCGACATCTTTCGTATCGGTGTTTGTTATTGTTATCTTACGAATGAACACATTTTCGAAAGGGTGCACACATTCGTTTAATCTCAGTTCAATATCGAGCAGGTCGTTGCGGTACCAGGAGTCGGTTACTAATGTGTCTTTCTTATAACCAAGTTTGCAACTCCAGTCATCCCCGATCTGTGATACCAGATCCAGGTTTTTTCCCTCAACCATTACTCCTACCCGACAGTAATGGCCGTTTACGTGGTTCTCATCCCCTACATGAGGAAAGTACATGTCCCGTATGCTCGCATTCCTGTCAAGGTTTACCAGCAGAGATCCATTTCCGACAACAAGTGGTTTTGGCATTTTATCACAACATTTAAAAGAGATTAATGCTATATTAACTGATAGATATATATTTTTAAGTAGCGGTTTTAATAATGCATTGAGCCTTGGGATAAATTAATTTTAAAATTGAATATGCTTCGGCATTTCTGTTCATGGGCCAGTACATTTTCTGACTTTATATACTTAATGTAAGTGCGAATGAGAACGAGTAGTTTATTGTGCCGAATTCTGCATAGGAAATAGAAAAATGACAAAAAGACAGCAAAAGGCAGATGAGATTTGTGTAGGTTTTCTCTCGTATGAATTCCCCCCAATGATTTATGGAGGGGTTGGAGTCCATGTGAGTGAGTTGACCAGACATCTTGCTGAGAGTATCCAGCATGTGCATGTATTCACATCACATGTTGAAGGATTGAACAACCAGAAGGTAGGAAGTGTGTATGTGCACAGGTCATCTAAACCTTTGGTAACGTCATCGAACCGTTCCAGTAATGTGTTTGAAAATATAACAACAAATGCCAACGTGGCAGGGATGAGGGTCGATCACATTTCCGGTGAAAAAGTTAACCTGTTGAATTCGCATGAAGGATTGATCCAGGTGACTGCAATACAAGCAAGAAATACGACCCATCTGCCTCTGATGATGACGGCTCACAGTTCTGGGATCAACATCCCCGATCCAGACGGGTTGAGTGTTGTTATGGAGCAGAATGTGATGGGTAAGGTGGATAGGTCCATTGCAGTATCGGGATACGTGCAAAGGGAACTGAAACAGACCTTTGGTGTGGATGTATTGGATGGCCAGAAAGCAGGAAGTTTGTCTGCACACAGGGTATCCAAACCTTTAGTACCGTCATCGAACTATTCCAGGAAGGATTTTGAAAGGATAATGACCAATGTCAATGTGGCAGAGATGGTGGATAAATATATTTCCGGTGAAAAACTTGACCTGTTGCATTCGCATGGAGGATTGATCCAGATGGCTGCAACAGAAGCAAAAAATATGACCCATCTGCCTCTGGTAATGACGGCTCACAGTACTGAGATCAACAGGGTCAGGCCGGATAATCTCAGCCTTTTAATGGAACAGAATGTGATGGGTGAAGTTGACAGGTTCATTGCAGTATCGAAATCCATGCGAACGGAACTGAACCGGACCTTTGGTATCGATTATAACAAGATCACGGTCATACCCAACGGCGTGGATTCTGCGGTTTTCAAGTACCAGAATGCCGATGATATTCGCAGTAAATACCAACTTGATGACAGGTTTGTCGTGCTGTTCGTTGGAAGGGATGATCCACAAAAGGGTGCGAAGCGCCTGGTTGATGCCGTGAAGGATCTTGCTAAGCAGATACCTGAGATCATGGTTGTCATGGTCGGCCAAAAAGATATCTATTCGGATAAACATATCCTCTGCCTCCCACGCGTCAGCAGAAGTGAACTCGTCAAGTTATATTCCCTTTCCGACGTGTTCGTTCTACCCAGTATCTACGAGCCTTTCGGTATTGTCCTCTTAGAGGCCATGGCATGCGAGACCGCATGTATTGGAATCCAGACCGGTGGTATACCTGATATCATAGACCATAACAGAACAGGGCTTTTGGTAGAACCGGAAAATGCCGGAGGTCTTTCAGATGCAATCTCCAATCTATACCATGACCCTGAAAAAAGGCACAGAATGGCCAAAAACGGAAGGGATAGAGTGGTCTCACACTTTGACTGGAATTCGATCTCGACGAAGACCATTGGAGTATACAAACAGGTACTGCATTAAAATTGTAAAATGAGTTACGGGGTTGCCCCATAAACACGAGAGGCGCATTCCCTCACTATTGTGCTGCCTGACATTGCACACGTTTCCCAAAAATGCTGCTATCAAGATTGATACTTCGGCAGCGTCACATGGATTGTTGTCCCAACCCCTTTTTCACTTTCAGCCCATATCTTTCCATTATGTGCTTCAACTATGAGTTTGCTGATATACAAACCCAATCCTGTTCCCCCATATTTGCGCTTTGTAGAAGCATCGCCCTGATAGAATCTCTTAAATAAATTACCAATCAGCTCTTGAGACATTCCAATTCCAGTATCACTCACCACAATATGCAGATCATTTTTGTCCTCATATGCGGATACTTTAATCTCACCAGATAGCGTGAATTTAATAGCATTACCGATCAGATTTATCATAACCTGCATCAACTTATCCACATCTGCCTGGATAAGAGGTAAATTATCGGTCACTTCTTTTTTGATAACCAGCCCGTGATTCTTAGCCTGTGGAAGCATATCAAGAACGGAATAATCGATCACATCAGCAATCTGGACAGGTTTGAATATATATTTCATCTTTCCAGACTGTGAAATACTCAAATACAAAACTGAATTGATTAACCGTTCAAGCCTGTTAGCATTACGCAAAACTGTATCGATAGCTTTTTTTTGCCCCTCGTTTAGCACACCTAACGTCTCATTCCTTATTACTTCACTGAACCCCTCAATTGAAACAAGGGGTGTCTTGAGTTCATGGCTTACGTTTGATAAGAACTCATCTTTCATCTTGTCAAGAGATTTGAGTTCTTCATTTATTTTTGTAAGTTCCTCTGTATATTTTTTTAGTGATTCCTCAGCTTCCTTGCGCTCAGTAATATCAATACCCTGGGCAATAATTGCTGAAACAGTCTTGTCATCTTCATCATATAGATTTGCAGAATTCCACAATATTAAACGGATAGTTCCATCCTTGCGAAGAATAGGAATCTCCACCAATTCCCAGTGTTCGCCATTCAAAGTACGGTTAATCTCATTAAATATTTCCTGCATACTTGAATCAGGGAAAAGCATGTTTAGTTTTTTGTCTATCAA
The DNA here is from genome assembly GCA_030611265.1 of Methanosarcinaceae archaeon. Classification (GTDB taxonomy): domain Archaea; phylum Halobacteriota; class Methanosarcinia; order Methanosarcinales; family Methanosarcinaceae; genus Methanovorans. The sequence continues at coordinate 77,944 of JAUWQD010000002.1, forward strand.
CTCGTTTGATGTATAGCCCGTAAGTTGTTCAAAGGCATGGTTGACCCTTGTAATCATTAAATTCGGATTCCATACAATAAACGGGGCATTGGTATAGTCAATTAATTTATTCAGGTAGTCACTGGTTTCCCGCAACGTTTTTTCTGTCAGTTTGGCTTTTGTGATATCACGGCTTGATTCGATTATCTGGATAACTTCACCATTCTTATCAAAAATAGGGGTGACAACAATATCAACGAATGATTCGTTTCCTTCGCGATCATGATGAATGTGTATGACTCTTTGTGGTGCTTTTGTACTAATTACCTTCTCTAATGGGCATGGTTCATCAGGCATTTCACATTGTGAGTCCCTTTGATGATTTAATTGGTAACAATGAAGGGGTTTCTCAACCGGATACCGATCATCGTTGAAACCCCGTGCTGCTTTGTTTGCCAATAATATCTCAAAATTGCTTATGTCCACCACTATTGTTGGATCTCCGATACTGTCGATCAAATTCCGGATTTCATTCGTGCGCTCCTCGACCCGGTACTCGAGTAATTCGCTATACGATCTCAGTTCATCCAGCAGCTGCAATATTTTTTGGTTCAGGGCGGCAACTATCATACCAACAAGCACAAACATGGATGCCCGCATCGCATCTGCCCAGATAGAGGTCGCTATTGGGCTTATGACATGTGAAATCAATAGCACTGTGCCAAGAAATACCGCAACCGCTATGCCTTTACGTGACCACCACAAACCCGCAAGGACAATGGGCATATAGAAAAGATGAGTAAAGATAACATCAATTTTTAAGATAAAATGAAAATAATAAACTAACAATAAAGAAATTACCAGCAGAATTGCAATGGTAATAATTTTGTGTTGTTCTTTTATATCAAATACTTTCATGTTTTGGCCTCTTTAATTTTGGTATGAAAAACACATCACCATTTACATACGCGTGTGTCCCAAAGAGTCATGAAAGTTTCTTTTGGCTTCATGTGAGTTCGTATATACTCCTTTTTTGCAAGAGCATTGTATCTTGTAACCTACTCGAAAAGTAGGTCAAGAGGAATAACAAACATTGCGTTTGGGATTACGTTCCCGTAAATTAACCTGTTACCCACTCATCCTTTTAATGCATGAATTAGTACGTTTTGGACACATAAATAGATTTGTACCACATATAACTAGCGAACTTGTGTAAAAGGATACAACAAGGAGGATATTTCCTTCTCGACCTTCAAACTTGAAATTGAGAATCAAGAGGTCGAATATGAACAATAAAGTAACTTACAAGGGTAAATCAATGATGTGGAGTTATGTTTTGTTGTTGAAAACTAGGGAACTGGCTCATTATCTTGTTGAGAAAAGGAAAACTATTGATTTCAGCCATCCTCATTATGCTGTTGAAAGACAGGATTCAGAGGATGTAAGGCAGAAGATACTGAGTATTTCTTATACCGACTGGAAGAAGATGGGATTTTCTAAGGGAACTTTGTATTATATGAAAGAGAATGCTAAGGATGAGAAGCCGTTTACTCTGAATGCTCATGTAAGGGAGAGGTTGGAGATGTGGGAAGTGTGTTAAATGAAAATGTATTTATCTCAAAAGCAAAATTGATAGTAATGTAATGGAAACTGAAAAAGATTATATTGAATACATACCAAAATTAATTGATAGAAATCTATAAAAAACAGGCAATCGATTTTACTTTGTGAGCAATATGAGGAGTTTTATTCTATTTGGTATTTAATCTTATTGACAAAATACCTCATATTATTTTAGTATGGTCTCACATCAAATAATATCCATTTATTATAATTGTGATTACAATTAATGTATTTTTTATTTTATATTTACGAACATTTAATATACTCACAGTGGTTTATTTTTTGTAAATTAATATGCAATTGATAGTTATGTGTAATAAATATTCAAAACTTTATAGGAGAATTAGATTTGAAATACAGTAAAGTATTGGTTTTCATAGGAATTTCTATATTTTTACTTATAAGTACTCAATTTGCATTTGCATATTCTGGCACTCACACTTTGCGCGAAAATAATAGGTTGGAGTTGTCCGATGGTCTTACAATGTCCATTAGTCAAATAAATATTGGTGAGGGTAGTGCATTGTTTGAAATAAGAGAAGATGGGGGACAAAAGGCGTTTTATTTTAAATTACATAACCAAGAGGACTACATATATAAGCAAAACAATATTAAAATTTATATGCAATTGAAAGAAGTGTTCCAAGGGCAAATTTGTTCTTTAGCAATAGTATATATTATGACAGATGCGCTTGTAGAGGAACCTTCAGAAGTAGTGTCTGCAGATGCAGTGTATTATGAAGAAGCAGTGCTTGGAGAAGCAGTGCCTGCAGATACAGTGTATTATGAAGAAGCAGTGCTTGGAGAATATTATGAAGAAACAGTGCTTGGAACAATATTAATATTCTTAATATCAATTTTTGGCATAGTGGTTATAATTGTTAAAATTGTAAAATCTATTAAAAAGAAACAAATTGATATTCCTATTAATCCAGAACATGATTCTCAATATCTCAACACAATTGAGGTAAAAAGTGCATTCAATTACAAAGGTGCAACCATACTCTACAAGTTAAAAGTGGAAAATCCAACATCCGAGCCAATTGGTGACATCAAAGTGAATCTCTATGTGCCGGATGTATTTCTTGTATCAGAATCAACCAAGTCAATCGCAATGTTAAAACCTTCTGAATCAAAAACTGTAACCTTTGAGATTAGACCTACAGGGGAATGTGGAGATTGTGAAGTATCGGGCAAAGTTGTTTATTACGATTATTCGACTAAAAAAACAAGTGAGATAGAAATTCCTGCGAAGAATTTGAGCATTGTTTGCCCTATGCTCCATTCAAAAGAAATCAGTGAAGACGCATGGCGTAATGCACTTTCAGGGCTTGCAAAAGCCGAAGAAAGTACCAAAGAGATTGACATGCCTGCATCTACATTATTCGACATTACAACCGATATTCTACAAGATATGAATCTCTACATGCTTGAGCCGAAGATAAATAATTCATCCAATCTTTACAGGGCAGTTGCCAAATTTTATGGTGAAGGTGTCAAGGAATTAAAGTATGCAGCACAGATTGAGGTTGTTGGTGGCGCAAAGAAGTCAAAACTTATATTGAAATCATGGGCAGAACGTGAAGATGCATTGACAGGTTTCTATCATGGTGTTCTTGATGAGATCGAAAAACGAGTGCATGTGAAAGGATATATTAATGACAATATTGTGCAGCATGTCCACAATTATGGTGACAATATAGGGACACAGGTGAAGGACTCGCTTGTACAACGTTCAAATATCGGCACAGGTACAAAAAAGTGTGTGAACTGTGGAACGGATACAAATACAAATGAGAAGTTTTGTAATGAATGTGGGACCAAAATTGAGTGAAATATGTTGGATGGATTCTCTAAGAAAATATTAATCTAAAAATATTATTATCTATATAGGGTGTTTAATTGGACAATAAAATCGACGATGCTAAAAAAGAAGATAGAAAACATTTGGATAGCCATGAAGTTCCAGAATTCTCCCCCATGCTCTTTGAATTTATTCTTGAGAATAGAAGATTACAGTGGGATATCTTTAAAAGTGTGGAACAAAAGGCTGTACAACTGATTTTATTTTCTGGGATAATGATTGGATTGGTTCTTAATTTAACGGACTTATTTTCATATTTAATAGATAATGCGATTAGTATAATCATTTTTGAAAAAATTTTAGTTTCATATTTCGTTCAATTTATTTTCATTCTATTTATCATTTCAACATTATTTGGACTAAAAGTAATCTCTCACTCTATTTTTCTTGATATTTTTACACCAACAGGTTTTAGAAATGAAGAATTTGAAGAATGTTTCCATAAATACCTATCAAGTGATGATGATTGTTTGGATAATAGAAGTTTTTCGCTCGAGATGTTCAGCGAATTAACTAGTGAAATTCAATTTTTAAAAAAAATAAATTCAGATAATTCCCCATTTTTGAAAGGCGGTTTTGTCGTTTTCATAACGGGAGTCGTTTTCATTACCATAACCATTTTGACAATTTTTTGAACAATATTTTAAGTGAATTGAAGTTGTTAAATTATCGCGTACAAAAAAATAGAGTTACCTATAACCCTTGTGATTGGTGCGAGGGATGGGATTCGAACCCACGAAAACCTACGTTACGGGGTCCTAAGCCCCGCGCATTTGACCTGGCTGTGCAACCCTCGCGCAAGAATTTAAATCTATGAACAGAATTCAAGTTACAAAGCGCTTTTCTATGCACTTCATAAACAAATAATATGCAACACTATGAAACAGGCTTAGGCCCCTGTCTTGTAGAAGTTCGTGCGTTCGAATCGCACCTCCCGCACCAACCAATCATTTTTATTACTGTTATTCCATGAAGTGCGTGACAAATGTTGTACCATAAGTATGATACTTTGTGTACAACTAATTGATGATTGCAAAACACCACTATTTATCCAAAATCTCGGATTTTGCCTTTCTGTAGCATTCTTCAATAAGGGTGGAACATCCTGAAATGTTTACCACATCAAAATCAAAACATCTGGCAAAATCAGCCACATGTTCGTCAAACCTTTTTTCATTTGAAAGACCCGTATTGATCTTTGCAACTTTCTTGTACCCGGAATAATCAAAAACATATTTTGCGATCGACATGTCATCCTGACTGAGTGCAAGCCTTGAACTTTGAAGCAATTCTCTCCAGTTTGCCGCACCCATTGGACTCAAAAAATATACACCTGTTCCTTTGAAACTCTTCAATGTTTCAAGATATGAAGCCCTGCCACCAAGCAGTGCACCAATGCAATCATCCACGATCTCCCCATCCTTATCCTTTAGTATTCTTACAATGCAGGGAGAAGATTCAAAATCTTTTTCCACATTTCCAAGCACATTTCCACACAGGCCGTATAACAAAAGAATCAGATCAGATTTTTCAGTCAAATGTTTGATCTCCGTGTACACCACATCTCTTAAAGTTGAAGGAGATGCATCGAGACCAAATTCAATAATATTTATAATGAGGGTGATCTTTTTGGCTTTGCCCCCTTCTGGATTCCTCTTTATTTTATCAAGAGGTAACACCCTATGGGCATATCCCACATCAGTGAGTTTTCTTGCCAATCCATGATGACCTCCGTTCTCGATCAGCACCACATCATCAAGATCAGTATCGTTTTCAAGAAGATAGACTATTTCATCTTCATACATTCTACATGCTACGATACTCATTACTGGCATAAATTATACCTCATAATCACTATAACACCACATAAATCGGAAATGAATGAAGTGAATTGTAGCATTGCGCATTAAACAATGGTTCCACACATACAACTCATCAGATGCCCTTTTCAAAGTTGATACCCAGCAGGAAAGTTCCGATACCGTGTTCACATTTGAGATTCATCCTATCTTTTAGATATTCATCAGTAGGGGGAGAAGGTGAAGCAAGTATCGCTTCCCTGACGCCGGGCACATTTTCAACCGCAGGACATTCCTTTGGAGGCATTACCACGACGAGAGGATCGGATTTTCCCGTTAATGTACCTAATACTGATTTGCCGTAAATGACAATATTCCCAATCACAAGCGCATCCTCATTTTTTTCCCACTCCTTGAGCTTTTCAGGATCAGATACATCTTCCCCAACAACTTCCCCATTTTGCATGAGTATCACATTTGGATCGGGGGGCCATTGATAATCCATATCAGTGGTGAAAGGCATGACAACATCACATTCCATGACACACTTTACACCTTTGTTGTCCCCAATACCAAGACCCATCAATGTCATTTGATTTGCCTTTGTTTCAAGCTCATCGATCTTCAGCCGGTCATCATCGTTGAGAATGTATGTTTCATCAACACCTTTGACAGACTTTATCTGGCGTTTAACATTTTTTATTATTTCTTCGCGCTGCACAAGTAATACCTCAAATTATGATGAAATTGGTTTTATTCTCTGCCGTATGTCATGAGATCCCTGGAACAAGAATGCAGACAAAGCGCAATTCAAGAAAATCTTCGCTGACGCTCAGATTAACTTGGAGTACATAATTTTACAAATTATACAACGAGAAAATGCTCACTTCGTTCGCATTAACTAGCACTATATATTTATAAAATACATACTACGAGAAAATGATTTCAATCTTTATTTAAAGATAGCGGTGTATGAGAGTTTAAGCATTTTATAATTTACGATTGCCAGATCAGGCCATAATTCCTGAAATGAAATTTCAGCATACCTGCGAACGTTTGAAAAAATGCCATTGCCTTTTGAATCTGTCCAACTAAGAAGAACTAAACTCAACATTAATATATAACACGAGCATATAGTTCACAACAAATGCTATATATAATATGGTTGTTTTGGGTTTTAATGCAGTATGTAGGGCATAAGCAACATATTTAAATATATTCAGTTAATTTTTTCGCAAAATACATATACTGGTTTTTAGTTATAACAATAACTCTGAAATGAATAAAATGCAACACCCAGGAGGAACACTAATTTCCGCATTTAAAAATTCTCGCAAAAATCCACAAACCGGAATGGAATACCGGACGATATTTGAAAAATCGCCAGTGGGAATACTTTATTTTGATCAGAAAGGTCTTATCACCCATTGCAACGAAAGCTGTTCCAATATTCTGGGTTCACCAATAAAAAGAATCGTTGGTTTCAATATCAAATCGTCATTGATCAACAAAAAGTTGAATGAAACAATTGAAAATGTATTTGCAGGTGAATCCGGTACTTTTGAGGGCGAATGTCTCTCAACGATAACCGGTAAAACATTAACTATCAAGGCAAATTTCACGCCAATTTTAGATCAAGATGGTTCGCTATTGGATGGTATAGGTATTTTTGAAGATGTAGAACAGCGCAAGCAAGTGGAAGAAATAGTCCGCATGAATGAACTGCGCCTTAGGATGCTGCTTGAGTTACACCAGATGCAAAATGCTCCACTACATGAAATTACGGATTTCATCATAAAAGGGGCTGTTGAACTTACAGGCAGCAAAATTGGATATCTCGAATTTTTGAATAATGATGATAATGTACTGGAAATGTATCATTGGCCAAAGGATGCTCTCAACTTATCCACTTCAGAGGATGAACCATTTGTACATCCGATCAAATCTACCGGACTATGGGGTGAAGCAATAAGGACACAAAATCCGGTTATTGTAAACAGGCATTACAAATCAGATGAAACAGATGTGGTCAGCTCAATAGACAATGAAACCTTGACACGTCACGTCATGGTGCCCATACTTGAAAATGAGCAGACAGTTGCCGTAGCATGCGTAGGTAATAAAGATTCAGACTATGATGAATCAGATGTTCACCAGTTGACATTGCTGATGGAAGGTGTGTGGAAGGTTTTACAGTACATGCATAAAAACGACCTCCGGAATAAATCGCTGAAAGTGAACAAGGTACTTGATTCAGTCATGAGTTCCAGTCCGGCTATTGTTTTCTTGTGGAGGCCTGAAAAAGACTGGCCAGTAGAGTACGTATCTGAGAACATTTCACAATTCGGCTACAGTGTAGATGATTTCATATCCGGCAAGATGATATATGGTGATATCATACATCCGTCAGACCTTGATAGAGTTCGCACAGAGATGAACAGGGCTTCTAACGAAGGTTTCTCGGATTTCAGTCAGGAATATAGGATCTTAACCAAATCCGGTGAAGTCAAATGGATTGATGAGAGAACATTGATCCATAATAATGATGACGGAACAGTGGATTATTTGCAAGGTATTATTGTTGATATTACTGAACGAAAACAAGCTAACAACTTTCTGCGTATAGAATCTGACCTCGATAATGCTCTTGACAATAAATTGAATATGCAGGATGCATTTGAAAGTGTACTTGATTCCGCACTTGAGACTAAAGCAATAGATAGTGCTATTCTATATCTTATTGATGAGTACAACGGGGAATTTGACCTTGTTGCTCACCGGGGTGTTTCTAAACGCTTTGTGGAAAGTGTTTCCCATTTTTCAAAAAATACAATCATCGCCAACTTTTTCATGACAGGTTATCCTGTTTATAAATATTTTTCAGATATCAGTTTCATAATCCCGGGGAAGGACCTCAGTTTTGAAGGACTGGAAGCTATGGCCTTCCTACCGGTGCACGTAAACGATGAACTTGTTGCCGCCATAGCTTTGGGGTCCCATAAATATCTTGAAATCCCGGCTAATACCCGAAATTTGATAGAGACAATTGCCAACCTGATCGGCGTTATAGTATCTCGCACGGAAAATGATTCAGGCAATTGGAAAAACCAAAACAATATGCGTTCATTACTCGATGCACTGGATGAAATCGTCTTTATCATAGATGTAGAATGTAAAATATTGCATACGAACCAAGCATTGCATAAACATCTTAACTATTCAGACAAGGATCTTTTTATGAAAGATTATCTTGTATTGTATCCACAGGGACAAGAATCTTCAGTGCTCTCAAAACTTGATGAAATCATCGAAGAAAAATCATCTTCATGTGATATACCACTTGTCAGCAAAGAGGGAATGCATATTCCTGTAAAAACCAAATTCACGAAAGGGGATTGGGGAGGCAAAGAAGTTATAATTGCCACTGCCTCTATTGTGGAAAATCCGGAACTTGACGGGAATATTCAATAGAAATATTGATTGATCAGTCAGCATGATTCCTTGTGCTGACTCCCATGACAAGAATCTTTGTTTCCATTGGTTTTTTCCATCCTTGTGCTATTGTCTCTTCCTTTTTCACATCTATCTTAACGTGATCCGAATCGAGTCCTGCAAATTCCATATAATCGCGTACTATTGTTTCCCCTAGATCCATAGCATAATTTAGTGCTTCATGATATTCATGGAAACTACTCCTCCCTTTTTCAGAGAATACAAAAAAATCAAACTCAGGCGCACCCATAGAGACTGGTCTTATCAGCACCTCGGTTCTTCTTATTCCCTTTGCAGCCAGTGCTCCGGCAGCATTGCCAACCTCAGCATATTTTGGAAGGATTATTTCTGCATCCAATATATTCTGCAACTCTTCTACAAAGGCAATTACCGGTCCTCCAATGAGTACAATAGGAACTTCGATCTTGAACTTTACCGGTGAACTAACATCAAATATTTGCCGTATTACCTCTTTTGGTGCCCCGTCCAAAAAGAAGGATACAAGGTCTGAAGCCATGTTTTTGGCAAATTTATTCTTAATATGGCTGGCAAATTCATGTCTATCCATATTCATCAGATGTCCCATCACATTCGCTCCGACATTTGCAGCTTCAACATTCATTTCCGTATAATCCCCAAGCACGTGCAATGCATCTGTGAGCGTAAAACCAATTGAATGAATAAGCCTTTTTTGAATAAGGGTATCAAGTAATTTACTTGATGGATTTTTCTTTATTTTGTTGTATATTTCTATTACGGATGTCGGTTCCTTTTTTATTGCATCAAGTATCTCCTTTTCACCATCGCTGATCTCGATAACTTCGTATTCTGTTCGCAGATAGAATTTCGTTGGTTGGTAATTTACACCTAAAAGGCTTTTTAATGGAATTGGATTTGATCTGAGTTGTTCCAAAAAACCCGGATAGATTATCGCAGCACGACATATTGGCATAACCCTTCTTGGTCCAATATAAGATTTGTAACCCTTGACCCATACATGGCTGTCCCCGCCCATCGCCGATGTCACCATTCTTATAGCTTTGACCCTGGTCTTCCAACCGCCGACAACTGCTCCCGAATCACTCATATCAGGGACACCATTGTTCATCACTGAAATGTCTGTGCTTGTACCTCCCACATCTATAACTGCACATGTATCTTTTTTTGTCAAAAAGGAAGCACCAACAAGACTTGCAGCAGGACCGGAGAAAATTGATTCGATTGGTTTATCGAGTGCACCCCTTATATTGGTCACTGACCCATCACACTTTAACATGAATATTTTTGCATCCATCCCCCTTGTTTTTATTTCCAATTCAACTGTGTTCATGAATGTTTCAGTTACCGAGATCAACTGGGCGTTCAAAAAAGCGGTAACAGCTCTTTCAAAAGCTCCAAGATCCTGTGACAGTTCATGACCGCAAACAACCGGAAGTCCGGTAAGTTGATTTATCAATTTCTTTGTTTCAAGTTCATGGTCATGATTTCTTACACTGAAATATGATGAAACAGCAAATGCCGAAACCTTGTCTTTTACCTCCATAGCAAAATGCTCAATAGATTCAATATCCAGAGCTTCAGACTCTATTCCATTGTGATCATGCCCCCCAGATATCTGTATGTAGTATTTTGTTGGCAGTTCTTTTGTGACATCATATTTACCAATAAGGATTAAAGCCACTGGAAAACCTGTTTCTTCCAATATACTATTTGTTGAAAGAGTCGTCGAGACTGAAACCACATTGACTTCTTTAAGATGTGTTTGATCCAATCCATCAATAGCGTTTTTTATTCCTTCAAGAGGATCCGGATAGCTCGTTAAAGCTTTGTTTGAGTCGATTATCAACTTGTCAGAATCCCGTAAAAGGACAGCGTCCGTATAGGTTCCACCGGCATCAATACCAAGACCATATTTCATATTTCTATAACTCCTCAAGCGATTTCTACATTATTCATTTCAGATTGCGCTATAGTCAAGAACCAGTTGATACTCATTATCCAACAACTTAATTTCCATACATTTTTTGTATATCACGGCAAGGCAATAGAACCATATGGAAAACTTGGTCTGCGTATGATTCATATCTCTGTGTTCCCCGTGATTTCATTTGTGAGTTATTGAAAAATGCACAATATTGATTTATGTTTGGTTTTTGACTATAATCTTTTAGTGTTGCAATGTGAGTAGTATTTAATAGTTTCAACACTGCTATATATATTTTCCTACTGCCTTTATTGTATATAAATATTTTGTATAATATTACAACATTACATTTGCCGATATTTAACAGTGTCGACGCATTGGTGATAAAATATAAATAGGAAAGTATAGTATTGCCAGCACACACTGTAAAGTAGCCCACACAGTTATTGAAAACATGGGAAATATATATATATGAGTAATCTCAAACGTGTATATGAGTAAAATGCATACGCATTTTAGTTCCCTCAAGAACATCATATTGATGTTTTGAAGAATTATTAAATTGGAGGTAAGGAAAATGGTAAGACAACTATTTCCCGGCAGAATGCCGTTGGATGGCGTTAGTCTGGAGCTATTCTCAGATGATGATCTAAGAGCACTACACTATGCTACCATGGATGTTTTCATGAATACCGGTATTCAGGTTTCAGACCCTGAAGCAAGAGTAATCTTCAAAGAAGGTGGCTGTGATGTTGATGAAAAAACAATGATCGTAAAGATTCCTGAATATGTAGTCAACAGAGCACTGATCGATTGTCCATCTAAATTCGTCCTATGGGGACGTGGAAAGAAGAACAAATTGGTTCAGGAGCACAAGGGTAAGGTACACTGGACCTGTTTCGGCACCGGTGTCAAAATGTGTAACTACAAAGGACCGGGACAGTACGAAACTGTTGATTCAACAGATAAGGATGTTGCAGACACAGCAAAGATATGTGACTGGGCAGAAAACATCAACTACTATTCACTTGCTGTTTCAGCAAGAGACTGGGCAGGAAAAGGTGCACAGGATGTTCACGAAACCATTACACCATTAATGAACACTACAAAGCACTTCCATCACATCGATCCTGTTGGAGAGAATGTTGAATATTACAGGGATATTGCTATAGCATACTATGGTGGAGACGAAGAGGAAGCACGCAAAAAGCCGCTTTTCTCAATATTGCTCTGTCCTACAAGTCCGCTGGAACTCAGTGTGAATGCTTGTCAGGTCATCATGAAAGGTGCAAGATATGGCATTCCTGTTAATGTCCTGAGTATGGCAATGGCTGGCGGTTCATCACCGGTTACCCTTGCAGGAACTCTTGTGACACACAATGCAGAGGTACTTTCAGGTATTGTACTTGCCCAACTGGTGCAGCCGGGTACAGCAGTATGGTACGGCAGTTCCACTACTACATTCGACCTTAAGAAAGGCACAGCACCAGTAGGTTCTCCAGAACTTGGAATGATCAGCGCAGCAGTAGCAAAACTTGGTCAGTATTATGGCCTCCCAACATTTGTTGCTGGTTCGTAGGCTGATGCCAAGATACCTGACGGCCAGGCTGGCCACGAGAAAACCCTAACAACACTTCTCCCAGCCCTCTCCGGTGCAAACACCCTCTACGGTGCAGGTATGCTTGAGCTAGGTATGACATTCTCACTTGAACAGCTCGTCATTGATAATGACATGATCTCAATGACGAAGAAAGTAATGGAAGGAATTCCTGTAAATGAAGAAACTCTTGCAGTCGAATCTATCGATCAAGTAGGTATCGGCAACAATTTCCTTGCTCACAAATCCACAAGAGATAACATAGACCTGCCATCCAGCCCAATGCTGATTGACAGATTAATGTTTGGTGACTGGAAAGCTGCGGGTTCAAAAGACCTCGCAACGGTTGCTCATGAAAAAGTCGTTGACATCATGAAGAACCACGTCGTTGAACCAATCGATGCTGACCTGCTCAAAGATATGAAAGCAGTTGTTGACAGAGCTGACAAAGCGTTCAGAGGCAACTAAATGGAGGTCGTAAAAATGGCAACAAAAGATGAAATTATTGCAAAAGCAAAAGAAGCTATCGCAAACTTTGATAACGATGCAGCTGCAGCTGCAGCTCAGGAAGCACTGGATGCCGGAATAAGTCCTGTGGACATGATCCAGGAAGGTTTTACTACTGCAATGAATGAGGTCGGTGACCAATTCGAGGCAGGTACGTTGTTCCTTCCTCATGTCATTGCAGCTTCAGAAGCAATGACTGCCGGAGTCAATGTCCTTACGCCTGCACTGGAGGCGTTGGGCTCAGAGATGGAAAGCAAAGGCAAGATCGTAATTGGAACGATTGAAGGTGACATCCATTCCATAGGAAAGGACATTGTTGCTACAATGCTCAAGATCGCAGGTTTTGAGGTATTTGATCTTGGAAGAGATGTACCAATCAATGACTATGTTGAAAAGGCAAAGGAAGTTGGTGCACAGGTAGTTGCTTCATCTGCCCTTATGACTACAACAATGGTCAGCCAGATCCAGATCGAAGAGCAGCTCAAGGAAGCAGGTATTCGCGACTCGCTCAAAACAATGGTCGGCGGTGCTCCTGTTACACAAGACTGGGCTGACAAGATCGGTGCAGACGTCTATGGTGAAAATGCTTCCGATGTGGTGACTAAACTTAAGGAGATGTTCTGATTTTTAGAAATCTCTAATCCAGTTGCAGAGATGTATTTGTCATATCTCTGCAACTGATTATTTAGCCATTTATAGTTATGTTATGGAGGTATTAATTATGGATTTGCAAGCCTTAAAAACACAGGAGCATAAAAGGAGAGTCAAAATCGGTTTCATGTGGGCCTTTTTTTGTGCAATTCTCTGGGGTATATGGTACATCCCGGGTACAGTTGTATGGGTCCTCAATCCTTTTGATGCGATGTACAGCGAGATCGCTGCCACAAGTGGTGACGGGATATCTTTAGTTGTGACTGCTGTGTTAATAACTGCATTCAATGCTTTGACTGTTATTTTAGCCCTTATGGTCTGGAATGGTGTTCTCGGCAAGTTCGGGGAAATGAAGAGAACATTGAAGGAATTCCATCCATGTTCCAAGTGGTTCTTCCTGGCTGCTATTTTCGGTGGTCCGATGGCAATATTGGGATCATTCATCGCAATGGGATTCGTTGGCGGTGCTTTTGCTGCTGTTGCAGCTCTTATGTATCCTGTAATCGGTTCTATTCTTGCTTCTAAATGGTATGGTGAAAAGATTACCAGACGTGCATACACAGGTATCGCGTTTATCATCGCTGGCGGTTTTACCATCTTTGGTGGTGGCGTTTTAACTGAACTTGGCACCGGGAATATCTCATGGATAGGTTACCTTGGAGGACTCATGGCAGCAGCAGGTTGGGGTATTGAAGGTGCTATTGCAGGAAAAGGTCTTGACATCTCTGAACCTGATGTGAGTCTCACAATCAGATTCATTGCTGAGAATATCATCTGGTGGATAATCATCATTCCGCTTCTTGCGATCGTTGGTTTCCCAATGTTCAAGTATGCAATACTGGCATTTGAGCCACTCACACTCCTGACCCTGATATTTGCAGGTATCACATTTGGTTTCTGTTATGTTGCCTGGTACAAGTCGTTCCCACTTATTGGCGTGGGAAGAGGGCAGGGAATTGGAAACCTTTACGGTCTTTTTGCCGTAATATTCATATTCCTTTTCTTCGGAGATATGCCTGCCTGGACTATCTTGCTAGGAGGCGCTTTGTGTCTTGTCGGCAGTTCCATTATGTTCTCTGAATCTACGGAAGAATTGGAATCATTGAGAGGTGACTAATATGGCAAATCTACGCCCTATTAAATTCAGGATACTTGAACTGTGCAACGAAGAAGGGGGAAAATGGAATTATGAGATCGTGCCTCAAATACAGGAAGAGTATGGTCTCAAGGGAAATTTCCAGAGGGATTCCATCAACTTCGATATCATAGAACTGGCATCAGGTGGATTACTACAAGATGTTGAGGTCAAGGTCGATGAAGATGGAATTTACAAGAAAGGTTTTCTTTTGCACAAATATAACATCACGGAGTTCGGACAGATCCGAGCGTCTGATGCATGTTTGCTGAACATCTAATGGAGGAGATCATATGGTACAAACAGAAGCCGCAATGGAAGCATATAATGCGTACTGGATAAATTCACCCCTGCCTGCTGCAAGTACATTGTATATGGTATTGATCCTGATCATTGCCATACTTGCACTCTGGCAGGCAAGAACGTTCGTTTCAAAATTCTAAGGGGGAATTGAGAAAAACAAACCAAAGAAACAAGGGGTAGATACCAGACACAGATAGATTTGCTATGGGGTGGATTTAATGTGATTCCCTTAGGACAAATCTACCTGTGTCATTTTAAATTTTTTATTTCTACTATTATTGTTTCACATTGCCCGCATACACCATAATGTGTTAAATTTGCCAGCGGGACAAAACGGAATTTCACAATAATACAACTTATTTATCAAAATTTAACGAGGTGTACAAATGAGCAAAGAAGAAATGTTTAAAGAACTTGCAGATGCCGTCATTTCCTGCAAAAAAGATGCTGTTGATGCAGCAGTCGAAAAAGCAAGAAGTGAAGGCATTGAACCGGCTGAGATCATTGAAAAAGGTCTTGCAGCCGGTATGAATGAAGTCGGTATTATGTTTGAGAGGGGTAAGCTGTTCTTACCACATGTAATGCTTGCAGCCGGTGCGATGGAGTCAGGGGTTACGATTTTGGAAGCTGACATGCCAAAGGACACTGCCAGTAAAAAACTTGGTGTTATCGTAAACGGCACTGTTGAGGGGGATGTCCATGACATTGGCAAGTCCATTGTTTCTACAATGCTCCAGTCCGCAGGCTTTGAGGTCCATGATATTGGAAGAGATGTTCCTCTTCAGGATTTCATCGACAAGATCAAAGAGACAAATGCAGACATGGTCGGTCTTTCCGCCCTTATGACAACTACCCTTCCTGGTCAGAAAGCAGTTATTGAGATGCTCAAAGAGCAGGGGCTGAGAGATAACATAAAGGTCATGGTTGGCGGTGCACCTGCAACAGAAAACTGGGCAAAGAAGATCGGTGCTGATTGCTATGCAGAAAATGCAAGTGAAGCTGTGGCAAAAGCCAAAGAATTGCTTGTCTAATTTGTGGAAGGTGATACGAATGACAACAGAATACACTACAAGAATGGGAGACGGTCAGAGGATATTCATGACAAGGGAGCAGATCCTGGCAGACCTCAAAGAAGGAATGGCAGATGCTACCGATCTTGGTGAGATCCCTGATCTTAGTGAAGATGAACTTGACAAACTTGTTGACATTATTGCAATGCCTGCGAGAATGGTTGGTGTAGAACCGGGCAAGGAAGTCCCTGTAACACATGATATTGGCACTATCAGGATCGATGGTGACCAGGGTAACAGTGGTGTGGGCATTCCATCCAGCAGACTTGTTGGAGTCATGATGCACGAGAGGGCATTTGGTGCCGATACAATGGAACTTGGTCATATCGACTACAGTTACAAACCTGTCAAACCTGTGATCTCCAATGAACAACAGACAATGGAAGTCTGTCAGCAGAATACTATCGTTCCGCTTCTCTATGGTGCAATGCCAAATCTTGGTCTTTATTATACACCGGATGGTCCATTCGAAAACCCTGGTGATCTTATGAAGGCATTCAAGATCGATGAGGCAAGAGCTTCTATTGAAGGTGCAGCTAAACATGCTACAAGGGATATTACATGGATCATGCAGAAAATGATGGCTTCCGGTGCTGACGGTATCAATTTTGATACGATCGGTGCTGCGGGAGACGGTGACATGTTCGCATCATTGCATGCTATTGAGGCATTAAGGAAAGAGTTCCCTGACATTTACATTGAAGCAGGTATGGCTGGAGAGTTGACACTCGGTTTGCATGGTGACCTTCAATATGACGGTAAGGTTCTTGCAGGAATGTGGCCACATCAGCAGGCTGAGGTTGTTTCAAAGGCGGGTGCCAATATATTCGGACCTGTTGTTAATACCAACACTAGCAGAAGTGCAGCATGGAACCTTGGAAGAGCGGTTACTTTCGTCAAAGCGGCTGTTAAGGCTTCATCCATCCCATGTCATGTGAATATGGGAATGGGTGTCGGCGGAATTCCGATGTTTGAGACTCCAACAATTGACGCCGTGTCAAGGGCCAGCAAAGCTATGGTCGAAGTTGCCGGCGTCGACGGCATATAGGTAGGGGTCGGCGACCCGATGGGTATGCCGATCGCACACATTATGACCTCCGGAATGAGCGGTATCAGAGCAGCAGGAGATCTTGTTGCAAGGATGGAATTCTCAAAGAGCATGAGAATTGGGGAAGCAAAGGAATACGTTGCAAAGAAACTGGATGTTTCTACAATTGATCTTAGTGATGAGTACGTCATGAGAGAAATAAGGGAAGATCTCGGTATCGGTGTGATAACTTCAGTTGCAGGTGCTCCAAAAGGAATTGCAGCAAAGATGAATATCGAGAAACTTCTGGATATCAAGATCAATTCCTGTGAAAGATTCAGAAAACAAATTGCATAGTTAAATGAATGAATATCAGGGAAATTTGAAATGAGACCTTCTGCGTTGCAGGGTCTCTTTTTTGATCCATTCATATGGAAAATAACTACTGTCCAAGTAGGTGAATGGATACCGTTTCCCAATTATAGATATTGAGGGAGGTATTACATGTCAAATCAAGAACTTTTAGACAAACTTAGGGACACAATTGTCAGTCAGGACATAAACGGTTGTGTGGATGCCACTAATGCAGCACTTGCGGTCGGTATCAGTGCTGTTGACGCAATCGAGAATGGGCTTTCAGTTGGAATGAAAATCGTCGGTGACAAATTCGAAGCCGCAGAGATCTACCTTCCACAGATCATGATGTCTGCAAAAGCAATGAACGGCGCTATGGAGATTCTTTCACCTCTCCTTGAAGGAGATGAAGATGCAGGAAAGGGACTGGCAATTACATATGTTCAGGAAGGAGACATTCACGACATTGGTCACCGCCTTGTAACTACAATGCTGGGTGCAAACGGATTTGAGATCATTGATCTCGGAGTGGATGTACCAAATGAAAAGGTCATCGAAGAAGTGGAAAAGAACAAGGGCAAGAAAATAATCCTTGTGGGTTCAGCGCTCATGACAACATCAATGCTTGGCCAAAAAGACACAGTGGAACTGCTTAAGGAAGAAGGGCTCAGGGACGATGTTAAGGTCATGTTCGGCGGTGCACCGGTATCAGATGCATGGATTGCAGAGATCGGTGCAGATGCAACAGCAGAGAACGCTGCAGATGCGTCCCGTGTTGCTCTTGAAATTATGCAATAAGAGGTGATTTAATTATGACATATAGTAGATCAATGGATTGCTACGAATTTTATGACCGTGCAAAGAAAGGTGAGAAGATGACCCAGGATGACTGGGATCTTATGACCATTCCGATGAAGTCAATGGAACTCAAGCAGAAATACGGAATTGACTTTAAGAACCAGTTTGTCCCAACCGATAAGGATATGATGGGCAACCTGTTCAAAGCAGGTTTTGAAATGCTTCTTGAGTGTGGCATTTACTGTACCGACACCAAACGTATCGTCAAGTACACCGAGGATGAGATCTGGAATGCAATCAACAATGTTCAGAAGAAGTTTGTACTTGGTACCGGAAGGGATTCAGTGACCGTTAAAAAGAGAAAAGTTGGTAGCAAGCGCAAGCCGATAGTGCAGGGCGGTCCAACAGGTTCTCCGATCTCTGAAGAGATGTTCATGCCGGTGCATATGAGTTATGCTCTTGAGAAGGAAGTTGACACAATTGTCAATGGTGTTATGATGACAGTTCGTGGAAAACCACCAATCCCCAAGAGCCCTTATGAGATACTGGCAGCCAAGACCGAGACACGTCTTATCAAACAGGCTGCGGCAATGGCAGGAAGACCTGGCATGGGCATATAGGGGCCTGAGACTTCCCTGTCCGCTCAGGGAAATATCTCTGCTGAATGTGCCGGTGGCATGATCAGTAGTGATAGTCATGAGGTCTCACAACTAAACGAACTTAAGATCGATCTTGATGCAATTTCTGTTATTGCACACTATAACGGTAACAGTGACATTATCATGGATGAGCAAATGCCTATCTTTGGTGGCTACGCCGGCGGCGTAGAAGAGACTGCTATTGTTGATATTGCAACACACATCAATGCATTTGTGATGAGCAATGCAAGCTGGCACCTTGACGGGCCGGTACACATTCGCTGGGGATCTACAAACACAAGGGAAACCTTGATGATCGCAGGATGGACCTGTGCTACTATTTCAGAGTTTACTGACATGCTTTCAGGTAACCAGTACTATCCATGTGCAGGACCATGCACAGAGATGTGCCTGCTTGAGGCTTCAGCCCAGTCCATGACAGATACGGCATCCGGCCGTGAGATCCTTTCCGGTGTGGCAGCCGCAAAGGGTGTTGTGCAGGACAAGACAACAGGTATGGAAGCCAGAATGATGGGGGAGGTTGCAAGAGCAACTGCAGGTATGGACATCGGAGAGGTTAACAAGATAATTGATGGAGTTGTCAAACTCTACGAGAACGATTATGCAAAAGCACCACAGGGGAAGACATTCCAGGAATGTTATGATGTTAAGACCATAACACCAACTGATGAATACGTTAGCGTATACGATGGTGCACGCAAGAAACTTGAAGAGTTGGGGCTTGTATTCTAAAGTAGCCCAAAGTAACCTAAAGCAACCTAAACTAGCGCTTATTCTGGATATTATCCAGAATATCTTCCTCCACCCTTTGCCAGTGGGTAAATACTGGCAACATTTCATTCATAGAGATATAAAATATAATTGAATTTACAGGAGATTGAATTTATGGTTGAATATACTCCAAAAGAAAGACTGGCACGCGTATTGAACAAACAAACTGTGGACAGAATGCCGGCTGTATGTGTCACACAAACTGCAACCGTTGAACAGATGGAAGCTTGTGGTGCATTCTGGCCGGAAGCAAACGAGAATGCGGAAAAGATGGCAATACTTTCTGAAGCAGGCCACACTGAAATTGGTTTTGAGGCTGTACGTGTTCCTTATGATATTTCCGCAGAAGCCGAATTATTTGGCTGTGAGATCAAGGCGGGTACACAGGTTCAACAGCCATCTGTTGTTGGACCCGTTGTGAAGACCGCAGAAGATATTGAAAAATTAAGGGATTATGATCTGAGTGAAGGAAGGGTTGGTGTTGTTTGTGAGGCGATCAAGATACTTACGGACAAATATGGAGCTGACCTTCCGATCATGGGTAGTATGCTCGGTCCTTTCTCACTGGCACAGCACCTTAATGGTGATAACTGGTTCATGGCCATTATGACAGATGAGGCATTTGGACTGGCACTTATGGAATTCACGACCGAGTTCAATATTGCATATGCAAAGAAAATGGTTGAGAATGGTGCTGACACAATGGTCGTTATTGACCCTACGGCAAGTTACCAGCTCATCGGGCCTGAGTTCTATGAGAAGTTCGTACTGCCATTCCACACAAGAATAATTGATGCGATGCATGAACTCAATATTCCTACTGTGCTCCACATCTGCGGTGACGCCACCGATGGCCTCACTCTAATGGAAGCCTGTGGAGTGGATGGCATCAGTATTGACCAGAATGTTGATGTTGCAACTGCTGTGGCAAAATTGGAGAAATCGATAGTCATAGGAAATCTTGATCCGGCGAACATGCTCTGGAACCAGACACCTGAGGCAATTAAAGAGGAGTCACAGAATGTACTGAATGCAGGTGTGGCGTTGTTGGCACCCGGATGTGGTATCGTCAGCAAGACCCCTACCGCGAACCTCCGGGCAATGGTAGAGATGGCTAAGAACCACACATACTGATAGTTTTAATTTGTTGCTCCGGCCGAAAAATGACTCAATTTTTGTGGTTGTTTTTCGTCCGGAGATTTTTTTTTGTTTTTTGTCAATACGGGATAATAAAAAGTTAGTATTTGTATAGCCGTGGTAAGAGATTTGTGTAAATGAATTGTTCTATCTGGAACTAAAACCAATACAACCGCCGCAGGCGGCACATTCCCACACCACTGATCCACGAATTATGGACTTTTCCGACATTCTCTTGTGAGATTGTATACTCCAAATTAATACGACTGTAAGGAGTGATTTTCTCGTAGTATATATTTTATAAATATATAGTGCAAGTTAATCCGAGCATAGCGAGGATTTTCTTGTAGTATATATTCTACAGATAGAGGAACGCGCCGCCTACGGGGGTTGTTTCGGCTTCAAAAATAGCTAAACAAATACAAAAGTTAAAAAGAGATTTTATCATTATGTGATGTTTTCACACAATGATACATTGAACATTGACTTTTATTGGCGGAAACCAAGGGAAATTAACCCGACTAAACAGATTTAGAGTCCATTCGATCAATATGATCTGATGTCCCCACATTCGATCAACGTGATCTGATTTCCTCATTAATTTCCCTTGGTTTCCCCATTGATTTCCCACTGGTTTCCCAACCGATTTTCCAATCGATTTCCCCATTGTTTTTCCCACTGGTTTCCCAATCGATTTTCCAATCGATTTCCCCATTGTTTTTCCCACTGATCTCTCAACCGATTTCCCAATCGATTCCCCATTGTTTTTCCCACTGGTTTCCCAATCGATTTCCCCATTCATTTTCCCTCTGGTTTTTCAATCGATTCCCCATCGATTTGCACTTCACGGGCAAAAACAAATAGGCATTTATCATACTTATATTTTGTGGTTCAGGTAATATGGATAAAAACTGTATTAACTCTATTGTACCCTGTTTTATAAAAAATTAAATTATACAAACCGTAATCTATATATATATTTGATTTGAAAGCAGCGTTTTGTATAAGTGCATGATAAAGTATCGGGGTTTTATCTTTGGAGGAATTCGTGCGTTGAGTTGCACCTCTCGCATTATTGCACTTTTATTTGTGAAAATGGTGCTGACACAATGGTCATTATTGACCCTACGGCAATTGTCAATAAGGGTAATAAAAAGTTAAAAAGAGATTTTATCATTATGTGAAGTTTCCACACAATGATACATTGAACATTAATAAATATTGGCGGAAACCCCGGGAATTCAACTCGGCTGAACGGATTTAGAGTCCATTCGATCAACATGATCTGATTTCCTCGTTGATCTGCACTTTTATGTGCAAAAATAAATATGCTTTTTTAGTATTTATAATATTTGGGTGATTTGATTTGGGTTAGAATTGTTATATGGTCTTTTGTATTGGGTTTTATTAAATTGTGAATAATACTAATAGTAACATATATATGTGTGATTTGAAAGGAGTGTTTTTTCAGCATGCATGGTAGCTTGGTCGGTAGCTTGGCAGGTAACTTGTCCGGTATCTTGTCCGGTTAAAGTAGTCTGACCACCTGTCTGACCACCTGTCTGACCACCATCTGTCACTCATCCACAGTGATAGTCCCTTTTTTCTTTAGACGTAATTATCAGATCAATTCCACATGAACATCAAGATCCTTCCGGCCCGGTTTCCGTACAGCCCATTGAAAAAGCAGCAGCCATTACTAACAAAAGTGTCAAGCCTAATGTAAAATATTTATTCATGTTAATAATTTTCTCAATATAAATTAAATGAATTGTTCCGGTGCTCTTCATTCCTAAATTAAAAAAAAATAGTCGAAACAGGTGTTTCACTGCTCGACTGCTTTTCCTTTAACAAAAAGCATTCTGTCGCCGTCCTCTCCGATGCCGAGAACAAGCTGATCATTGTCCATTGAGACAGTTGTAACATTGCTCAATAGGGAAAGATACTGATTATCCAGCGAGTCAGGACCACAGTATGCACGTGTCATTGGTCCTGATGCTAATGTAAGATATTTTCCTTCCAGTGTGTAGTCTCCACTTCCAACGTTGCAGTCTGCTTTAATTAAGTATCTCCCATCCGACTTGAAGACAAGTGTGTAGTTTTCCGGATCAGAAACTACTGATTGGCTGGCTGGAAGTGTTTCAGTTAATCCTGACCATTGCCATTCGATATCAATGATCTCATCAAGATATCCGATATTTTCTTCGACAAAAAGCATTCTGTCACCGTTTTCTCCGATGCCGAGAACAAGCTGATCATTGTCCAGTGAAACAGTTATTACATTGCCCAACAAGGAAAGATACTGATTATCCAGCGAGTCAGGACCACAGTATGCAAGTGTTATTGGTCCCGGTGCCAATGTAAGATCATTTCCTTCCAGTGTGTAGCTTCCACTTCCAAGGTTGCAGTCAGCTTTTATGGAATATGTGCCTTCCTTAGAGAACAGGAGGGTGTATTTTTCCGGATCAGAAACCACTGATCGGCTGGCAGGTTCATTTTCAATAAGTCCCGACCACTGCCACTTTACGTCAGTTATGTCATCTATGGAAATAGTTTCAGATTCAATTTCTTCGTTGTTCATATTCTCTGCATCATCTACATCTTCAGTGCAGCCAGATACCAAAAGGGCGGCTGTGACTAAAGTACATATGAAAAGTAAAGTTAGTATTTTACGTGTATTTAGCATAGGTTTTTACTCCTTGCATCTACTAGGATTTTGTATTATTTAGCCTCTTCTTAAGCTTCGAATTGACTTGAAGTTTATATATATTGTTTTCAAAGTGATGCCATATGATCTGTTTTAAAAATCGATCTGTCGTTTTTGCGCCCGGTTGGCAGTAGCGTACACTTTTTTGGTTCTCTTTAACATTGTGTGGGTAACATCACTATTCAGGATATGTTTTCAAACATGGAAATCACATTGCCTGAATTAATGGACAGGATGAACAGGATTGACAGGATATGAGTGGGCTGCCCCATCCTGTAAATCCTGTTCATCCCGTCGAATATTTACCCACTCAATGTTGTGGGGATCCACTTTTTTTCTATATGCATAAATGTGGTTGTGCGCCACCCATATAACATGAAAAAAGTGTACGCTCTTTATAGTTTTCGAGTTTTCTCTGAGTTCAAATCTAGTCCTTCACACAAAAAATCGGGGATATAGGTATCTTTAAAAATAGATGCTCAAAAGTTTAGAATGTTTCGGTAAATCAATTTCGAACCTTTTTATTATCGAATTATATAGCATTTAATTTTTGAACTATAAAAGCAAAAATAAATAATTTATAAAAGATGGTTATTCGTGAAACTACTACACCCACTGTGCATAACTCATTCAGTCTTGTCGAGAGTATTGTAAAAAGACGAATGAAAATCTATTAATTTAACGAGGTTTTGTTTAAAGCATATTCAAATGAATACAGTTGTAGAGATCAGAGCTAATTTCAAACTATAAGGGATGCCGTACTAAACTAATTCCAAATGAAAAAATGGTTCTGAAAGGTAATTCCACAAAATAATCTTGGAAGAATTACATATATTTTGGATACTTATTTAAACTGTTAATTGTCTTAGACTTGTATAACTTGTTTAATATCTATAGAATATTTGCTCCAAAAATAGCAGGTGTAATTATCTTCAGGTTTTTGAAAATATAGGAGAAGATAAATGGAATATCATGATGTAAAGAACCTAAAAGAGAACCACCCCTCTCTAAAGTTGTTAAATGCGGATAATATGCCATTGATAGTAGGTTTTCTTTATAGCAAGTTCAAGGTAAACAATGTTCCAACGATTTCAAAAGATGAATTGGAATCAAGTCTCTCAAATTATTTGTATTCTATAAGGGATGTAGAAGGAGAAGAAGTATATCCTAAAACACCTTCCGAGTATCTTGAAGATTGGACTAATGCTAACTACCTGAGAGCATATTATTCTCAAGATGATGAAGCTTTTTTTGATTTGACCCACTATACTGAAAAAACGCTTGAATGGATAAGGGGCATTCTAGAACAAAGGGGATTTGTGGCAACCGAATCCCGCCTTCTCAAAATAATAAGCACATTAAAAGAAATTGCTTATGAGAACACTGAAGATCCTGTCGAAAGATTGGAAGAGTTGAATAAACAAAAGCGTGATATTGAGTTACAGATCGAAAAGATTAATGCAGGCGTTATTGAAAGGTTAACTGAAACTCAAATAAAAGAACGTTATTTTGAAATTTGTGAGACAATACACAAAATATTATCTGATTTTAGAGTTATAGAACACAATTTTCGTCAGCTTGATATGGAAATCAGGGAGAAGCAGATAAAAGAAGGTGTTAGAAAAGATGAGGTATTGCATGATATCTTTTCTACTAAAGACCAGCTACACAATACAGATCAAGGTAGGAGTCTCGATGCGTTTTGGGGGCTGCTGCTATCTCAAAAACAACAGGATGAACTGGACAAGCTAATTGAGATGACTCTATCTCTTGAAGAAGTACAAAACGTTAAAAAAGACGACGATATCCTTGAAGAAATGAAAATACGTCTCATTAATGCTGGTGAACGAGTCAATCAAATTAATTACTCACTCGCTGAGCAACTAAGGAAATTCCTCGATGAGAGGACGTATCTGGAAAACAAGAGAGTAATGGAGATCATCAAAGATATAAAGTCAACTGCAGTTGAAATAAAATATGATTATCCATCTAATAATGATTTTCTTACTATTGAAGGTAAACCTTCGATTGAAATGGTAATGGACAGACCTTTATGGAATGGTTCATCGACAACAAAATTACGTAAACAGAATATGGAATATGGTTCTTCTGAGGACGTAGATACTTCAGTTCTATATGACCAATTCAACATAGATCCAAAGGAACTCAAAGGCAAGATCGAAGAATTCTTAAAAACAGATTCACAGGTCTCATTAAATTTGGTCACTGATAAATATCCTATCAGCAGAGGTCTTGTTGAACTTTTGACGTACATGGACATTGCATCTAAGAGTAAAAAAGCCATTATAAACGAAGATGTGTCTGAATACATGGACATCTCTAATTTATTTAGTGGAAAGAAATTTAAGATTCAGATACCTCAAGTTATTTTTTGTAGGGATGAAAGATGATAGACGATAATGATATCCTTCCGTATGCCGCAGCAGTGATCAAACTACTTAAAGGCAATATTTTCAAAAATGATACTGATATATGGAATTATCTTATTCAATACCAACCAGCGATTACTGAATACTTTTCGAGGATTGGGATTGATCTGTTTGTCAATGAGAACGATGGTTATGCATTTCTTAAACAGAAAGAATTTGATGAGTCCTCTAATATCTCATTACCCCCACTTGTCGAAAAAAGGGCATTGAGCTATTCAGTTACATTGCTTTGTGTTCTTCTTGTAGAAAAACTGATTGAACATGATGCAAAAGGTGGTGATTCTCCTTATCTGGTTATGGATAGAAAGGAGATCCACAATTCAATGAAGCTTTTTCGGCCAGACATTTCTAATGAAAAAAAGACTATCAAGGACATTGACGCAAATATAAATACTCTAAAAGGATACGGATTTTTAAGGCAATTGAGGAAAGATGAAAATAAATTTGAGGTAAGGAAAATACTTCGTGCAAAGATCTCAGCTGAGACTATTCAGGATATTAAGAAAAAGGTGATAGAGTATGCAGAACTCGTTGATTGATTTTTCTGATGATGAATTCCAGAAAGGCTTCCGTTTGCATCGGTTGGAAGTCTTTAATTGGGGTACTTTCGATAAGAATGTATGGAAGATTGAACCTTCCGGGTACAATTCGTTATTAACCGGAGACATAGGATCTGGGAAATCAACGCTTGTTGATGCTATAACCACGCTTTTAGTTCCACCAAATAATATTACTTATAATAAGGCAGCTGGTGCTGAAAAAAGGGAACGTTCACTTCGATCATACGTACTTGGTGAACATAAAAGTGAGAGAGATGAATATAATAATTCAAAACCGGTTTACCTGCGAGATGAAAAGGATTTTTCTGTGATACTAAGCTATTTTCATAACAGTGGATTTGACAAGGGTATGACATTGGCTCAGGTGTTTTGGGTAAACAATGGAAAAGTAAACAAATTCTTTGTAACTTCCAAGGAGAATCTGAATATCCACGATCATTTTTCACTTAAAGATGTTGAAACTGATATTACAACCATGAAAAAACGTATAAGAGCTCTTCACGATACGTTTGTCTTTGATACTTTCAAAGATTATAGTAATTCATTCCGACCATTTTTTGGAATTAAGTCTGATAAAGTGCTTGAACTATTCTTCCAGACCGTTTCAATGAAAAACATTGATAAGTTAACGGTTTTTATGAGAACTCATATGCTGGAAGATATCGATTTTAAAAGTGATATCCAAGCAATGGTTCAGAACTATGACAATCTTACTAAAGCTTATGAATTTGTTCAGAAAGCTAAAGCTCAATTGGATATGCTGAATCCAATGGTGGACAATATCTCAAATTATGAAGATCTATTAAAGGAAATAAATGTATTACAAGATTGTCTGGATTTTTTGCCTTTCTTTTTTACGGAGATAAAGTATGAGCTTCTTGTTGAGGATATTGGGATATCTAAGGAGAATTTTTCCAGTTTAAATGAGCGGATAGAAGAGAAAATAACAATATTGGAGCAGTTAAGAGATAGGGAAAGAAGCATATACATATCAATAAGGGAAAATAAAGAAGGTCAAAGAATCCAAGAGCTGGAAAATGAGATTAAAAGTCTCGAAGAAACAAAAGAGGTAAAGTTCCAGAAACAACAAAAATATTCAGAGATATGTACTTCTCTTGATATCAGAATTGCAGATGATGAACAAAGCTTTGCAAATTCTATTAAGGTCGCGGAGAATTTATTAAAGAACGTCAAAGAAGAACTAGAGATACGGATGGATGAAGTGGGTAGGATGTTCTCTTCCAAAGAAAGACTGGAAAATGAATACAATGACTGCAAATCTGAATTTGAATCATTGAACCAGAGGAAAACAAAAATACCTTCCAGTAGCCTGAAAATCCGTCAGTCTATTCTTGAGAATTGTTCTCTTAAAGGGGTAGAACTGCCATTTATAGGTGAACATATAAAGGTCAAATCCACGGAAACAGAATGGGAAGGAGCATTAGAAAGACTTCTTCACAACTTTGGATTAAGTCTCCTTGTTCCAGAAGAACACTATAGGACTGTAAGTAGTTATGTCAATCAGACTGACCTTAAGGGACGGCTTGTTTATTTTAGAGTACCCAATATCTTAAATTCATCATCGATAAATGAATCTCATGGCAGTTCCGTTGCCAGTAAGCTGGAAATGAAAGCTGATTCTAAATTCCATGACTGGATTAACAATGAACTGACCACCAAATTCGATCTTATGTGTTGTGAGACTATTGAGCAGTTTCAGACTGAAAAGAGGTCCATCACTAAAAAAGGACAGATAAAGGGAAGTGGGGGACGCCACGAAAAAGATGATCGAAAGAAGCTTTTTGACAAGCGGGAATTTGTACTTGGTTGGGATAACAAAGAGAAGATCGAGCTTATCAGCAAACAAATGGAACTTTTGCATCAGCAAATACAGGAGTGTGTAAAAGAGAAGAGCCGGTTTAAAAAAAAAGGTGAAGGCTTAGATGAACAAAAAGAAAATCTGCGTGATCTTTTGAAGATTAAAGATTTTAGTGAAATATTTTGGGAAATATTTGTCACAAAAATACAATTATTAAGACAAGAGATTGAAGAACTCGAACGGACCTCTGATCAACTAAAAATACTGAACAATCAATTATCTTCAACGAAAGAGCAAATAGCAGAGGAAGAATATGAAAAAACTAATGTTGAAAAGAACGCGACACTTGTAAATGCCAAGATCGAAAAACACGAAGCGGACTCTAAAAAATGCAAAGAAAAACTAGTTGTTAATCCTTTCAAAGAAAAAGAAGAAAAACCAGATATTTCTAGTTATTTGAGAACAGATACTTTTTGTATCACATCAATTGATCAGGAACAACAAACTGTACGTGAGAACATTGATCAGAAAAAAGCAAACAGATCTGATCGAAGTGTAAGATTAAGCCGTAGTATTGTTGGACAAATGACCCAGTATGTGGATAAATATCCTGTTGAGACGACTGATTTAATTGCAGTTATTGAATCGATCTCAGAATTTGTCGATATTTTCAGTAAATTAAAAAATGAGAATCTACCCAAATATGAAACGAATTTCAAGAAAGAATTGCGTGAGCATACAATTCAATCAATTGCTACTTTTAGCTCGAAATTAGATTATGAGGCCACGAGCATTGAGAAGAATATTGCGACGATTAATAAATTCCTGCGTGATCTTGACTACAATCCAGGTACATTCATTGAACTAAGGTCTGATAAAGCACCTGAAATTAATATCAAACAATTTAAAGCTGAGTTAAAAGATTGTCTTTCAGAAACCCTTGGTAATGAAGATATCTATAATGAGGAAAGATTCCATAAGGTAAAACGACTATTGGATCAGTTCAAAGGTAAAGATACTGTAGAGCGCAATTGGACAAATACGGTTACTGATGTCAGGAATTGGTTAATATTTTCTGCAGCTGAGATATCTTCCGAAGACGGTAGTGAGATAGAGTTCTATAGTGATTCTTCTGGAAAATCGGGTGGACAAAAAGAAAAGCTTGCATATACAATTCTGGCATCTGCGCTTGCATACCGATTCGGTCCTGCAGGTGATAAGCCTGTGTCTAATTCTTTCCGATTCGTAATAATCGATGAAGCCTTTAGTCGTAGTTCTGATGAAAGTGCTCGATATGGCCTCGATTTATTCAAAAAATTGAACTTACAGCTTTTAGTAGTAACTCCGTTGCAGAAGATCAATGTAGTTGAAGGCTACATTAACTTTGTTCACTTGTCATCGAATGACAATGGAAGCCATTCAAAGATTAGAAATGTCACTATTCAAGAATACAAAGAAGAAAAGATGAGCCAACAGGTCGGGGCGATGATATGATCCAACCAGAAGAGATCAAAAAGAAGGCTTTGCGCTGGTATTTAAAAATTTTGAGTTCTTCGGTTCAGGATATCTCTTTTTTCCCTAAAGAAATACAATTCCGAAAAATAAAGGCAAATGAAACGCTTGAGAACTTTTCACAAATTAATGAAAATATCAGTAAACTGAGAAGTGGATCTAAAGAAGAGATTGGTTACGGTTACTCAATAGAGTTTACCCTTAAGAATGATAGGAAAATTGGTAAACAGCTTTTTCCAACTAGAATCTACTTTGAAACCCTTGATGATTATCTCAAGTTCCTACATAAAGAAAAAGAATATCATAGTGTCATGCAGGCAACACAGCAAATTATCGATCAGATCCCTCAGCTGAAAACATGGATTGTAGCTAATCCCCAAAAAGTACTTGATAATCTTGATAAATGGGATGATCTGATAAAAGTATGCAACTATTTCATTGAACACCCAAAGCCAAATATCTTTATTCGGGAACTACCTTTAGATATTTCTACAAAGTTTGTAGAGAGGAATAAAAATATTCTTAGAAATCTCCTTGATATACTCGTAGAAGAACACATTAACAGTAGTGAGTCCGAGTTCGAAAAACGTTTTAATTTGAAATACAATGAACCCCTTATCCGTTTACGGATTCTTGATGATGAGATTGCAGAAAATATGTTTAGTGGGGTTAATGATCTTAGCATCCCTCAAAGCCAATTCGATAATTTAAATATCCCATGTGAAAAAGTGTTTATTCTTGAGAACAAGACGACTTATTCCAATATATTCAATTTTCTCACTCTTCCTTCTCTTACAAAATCAATTTCGATATTTGGTCAGGGTTTTGCTATCAATCAACTAAAAAATGCAAAATGGTTGTCAGACAAACAGATTATTTACTGGGGTGATATTGATGCTCATGGTTTCCAGATTTTGTCTCAACTAAGAGGATATTTTTCTCAGACAAGATCCTGTATGATGGATCTTCACACTTTCACACAGTTCAGAGATTTGGCTATTACTGGACCGGATACAATTATGACAGATCTTGAGAATTTAACTGATGGTGAACGGGAGTTGTTTGAACTTTTGGTAGGTTTGAAAAAGAGTAATCGTTTGGAGCAGGAAAAGATTCCGCATGTTTATGCTGTAGGGAGTATATATGAAATTGTAAACTGAGTGATTTGTATTCATCTCTATAAGTATCAATAATTTGAGTCCTATCTTGAAGTTGCAGAAGTTTATAAGAGGAGTTGTTTGACCTGCTCGAAGAAACACACTTTTACTTGAAGAATAACTTGGTGCAGTGTTCTCCAGATGGTATCAAGGATACTTCATATTCTTCTGTCTCTTCACAGCATCCAATTGCATTATTTTATCCATGATTTCCTGCTTGTTGATGAAGACTTGAGCCTGCCCTACATCCAAGGGCTGGTCATCAATATCGTTAACCTCCTTTCCAATTAGAATAACACTATCCGCATGAATATGCCTGCGTTTCATATGTCCAATATCCCCTTCATACTTGTACTCAAGATGATCCGCATACTGCAAAATTGTCATATTCAGAGATTTGAAATATTCAGTTCCCTGCTTGATCTCACCTGTATTGTAGTCTAGAAATGCCACTCTTTTAATTTTATAGTTATACTTTGAATACGAACCTTGTCCATATACAACAAGTCGGCCATATGGGCAACTTTGTAATTTATAACATATTGGAATAAATAATATTTAAAAATCATAAATCGTATTTGATAAATATACGACATCATAGGATTGACGTGACACTCGTGAATCTTCGAGTATCTTCATGACTCCCACTCATTCAATCTTTGATAACACACATTCATTTAGCCATGATGGGATGGAATCTTCATTTGATAATATCAATGATTTATCCGGCTTTATTTCAGCGATTAACTGCATTTGTTCTGAATTATCAAAAATGTATGCTCTTCTACAATGTTGTAAAGCAGCGAATAAATTATCGTGTGACTGTGAGTATCGACTGCGGATTTTGTCATGGGGAACATCATGTTCTCCCCTTGATACTCTTTCTTCCACACGATCACAATTAATGTCAGAATCTATTGTGCTTACAAAATATAAATACACTAACCATTCGTTGTTTTTTGCAGTTTCGAGAAAATCTACTCTTGATTTATGTGCAAGAACAGTTTCATATGAAAATAATGTTTCATCTGATTTTATGAAAGAATGTCTTAGAAAATCAGCTAACATTGAACCCATGTACGGACTTTTGTTTATTATGTTAAAACAATTGTCTTCGATTTTGAGATCTTTTATGTCAATGTTGCAATTTTGGAAAAATGGAGACTGAGATATGAAGCCTCGAAAATCGTTTTCATCAATTTTTAATCCAAAGTTATCGAAACAAAGCACATCAATTGAATTAAGATAATCAGGATTTATGTGACGATTAGGATTAATCAATTTATCGCCTTGTTTAATAAACTGACTAACCAGCGTTGTTTTGCCTGACCCATTTGGTCCTGCAAATACTCTCATACGTTTCATAGCTGATATCGTCTTTTCTCTGGCGTTACTGAACTATTTTCGACTTTTCGAATAACTTCAATATGTCCATTTGGATATTTTTTGACAATATATCCACCTTGTTGTATAGTTACTGATCTTCCGTGATTAAATGCATTTTTTACCGCATTATGAGATGCTTCTTTTGCAATTTTCTCAATAGATTCAGTTTGTGGATCTTCTAGGGTTCTGTTATCTGCTAATTGCATTGTAGATTCCTCCATTTAGCAAATTTGTCATGTATAGTTACATACAACATTTACATAAATACATTTGTACTTGCCTTATGAGACGTTTTATTATTTTCTGAAATTCATAAATTGTAACCAAATCACACACATATTTCCTGATGTTCAAACATCCCCCTTTCACATCACCCTCAACAACGAATGATTCATAGTCTGCTCAGGACACACCACAACGCAGCGCCTGCAACTTGTGCCAAGGCAATGCTGGCTGTCAATGTTCACAAACCTATTTCCGTCTTTTTCGACTATGACCAATGCATCTTCGGGGCATTCCTTTTCGCATTTGTGGCACAATGTGCATTTTACGACCGGAGCTTCGAGGGTGATTCCAATGTCTGCTACAACATCAAGACCAAGATAACCCACGTCATCGATATCCCTGACAACTCTTTTTTCAATGTTCACATCTTTCAGGGTTCCGGGATAAACCGGAATATTGTACATCTCAAGCATCTGGGCATACATCTCGGTTGGCATTCCATTTTGCCATGATGCGAGCTCGCACATGTAAATATTCTTGAATGTTTCACTCGAAGCCATCATCAGATGATCTGCTTTGATCTTTTGTGCGATCGTGATAACTTCATCAAGTTTTGACCTGTCGAGCGCGATCTTCCTTGCGAGCCCAAGGGATGTATTCCCAAACTGGATAATGTTTTCGCAAAAATCAGGAACCGAACCGATGCGTCTTGCCTTATTCGCATCAACATAAGTGCCGGTTGCCCCGGACATATATGAATACTTCAGATCCTCATATTTCAAACCGGAATCAACAATAAGCGTCATATGTGCTGCCCTGATAGCACCGATCGCTTTCCCCGCTTCTTCAACATCCTTACTGCTGATCGTAATCCCCGGACCCAGAATCAGTTTACCGTTGGGCAGTTCAGGGAGTTTTACGATCAATCCTTCCTTAAGGGCAAGTGCGATCGTTGAAATAACCCCCGTACCCGTAATCCCCTTAGGTACCACATCCGATCCCTCGATCTCATTCCCCATCACAGGATCTACAAGAGGACCTTTTGCAGGATTCATATTGCCGTCAATAACAGTAAGTCTCCAATATCCGTCCTCAACATTTACATCACTGATAGCCCCCGGACCAGCAAGCATACCGCAGCTTATACCCTGCCCCTCAATAGCCGGACCTGCCGCCGCACTTGCCGTAATTATCTTATCCCCGATCTTAAGCGCCATTTCAGCGTTGGTCCCATAATCCGTAACAAGACAAGGTTCTTTTTGAGCCATAAAATCAGTCTCAAGCATCATTGCAAGAGCATCAGCCCCGATCTCATGTTTGATAGCCGGAGGAACGACGATCTCGCAATTATCCATCTCGAAAATACCTTTGAATATCTCATTTGCCGGAAATATCCTTGCATCCCGATTCACATCTTCCACACCCAGAGAAGCCTGCTTGCTCTTCCCGGCATATGCAAGATCCCTTATCTCAATATTCTGGAACAGGGAAAGCTGGATTGGATTCCCGCAAACCGCAATACGTGCAATCTCATTGGGATCAACATCGAATTTTTGCAGGATCTCCCTGACAGTCTCAATGATAATTCCATGCGCCACATCGGCTCCTGTGTTAATGGCAAAGTCAAGATGGTCCATCACATTTCCACCGGGCAGGGGATGTCCCATTGTTACCACGGTTTTAATAGTATCTTTCTTTTCAAGGTCGATCAATTGTGATCTAAAACCACTTGTTCCAAGGTCAAGGGATATTACATACATATTAGGTCTCCATATTTTCATTTATCAGATTACAGAATACAACATCGAAGCAACTCCTATCACAAGAGGCTCCATAACAAGATCAACGCGATATTTCTTTCCCACTTCCGATGGCAAACCACATGGTATTCCGGGTGTCGATACAAGACATCTCTCTTCGATCATACCCTCGGAGATGGTATCTGCATTTGGTGTAGCTTCAAGCACCATTGAGAACCGTTTCCGGTCATCGCTACAATATGGATTAATACCAAGTTCATCAACAGCCTTTTCCAGAAACGCTTTATTAGGGTCGCAGGCAAAGACATTAAATCCCTTTTTAACAAGATGCTTCGCACCCGCATAACCAACTCCTCCAAGCCCGATTACCAGAATATCCTTTGAAGTTGCGTCCTCAAATCTGGATGCGATCTCAGCATATATCACACCCGTGGCAACATGGTTACTCACGATCTTTTCGTTTCTCAGGTTGTGCGCGGTGAAGATATGGTCATCTGCCATCAATATAATGTCAGCACCCTGTGAAACAGCCTCATAATAACCTGTCACGTCAGGATGTTCAGAGATAAATCCATCAAGCCCGAAGTATTCCACAATGAACAGCAAAGATGATGCAAAATTACCGATCACTCCGTTGCCGGCAGTTATAGGTATTATTCCTACCTTTTCAGAACCAAGTTTTGTCCCGTATAACGATTCACATATCCCTTTAATATCAACTCCTGTGACCTTACTTACAACAGCATCATTCTCTTCAAGCTGCATAGATAGGTTTTCCAGATCTTCCTGTGTTAAAAGTGCCATTCTTATGCCCCCTGTTTACCCATTCCCAAATACTCATTAACGATCTCCAGTCCTTTTTGCCTGTTGATTACCATTTCATCTTTTGCAGAACCCCAGCTAATAAAAGTAAAAATGTTCTTTTTTCCCCTACATTCGAATATCTCAAGTCCTTCAGAAATATGGAATTCGTTATAATCACGTCCCTGTGAGATCATATGCTCACCAATCGGTACAAGTTTACCGCCCTGTGGAGTCAGATGCTCGAAAATACAAAAGTTGTTACCGGAAACCCCATCCAACTCTTGAACACCGCCTGAAAATGCATTAAAAAGGAGCTCAACAAGATTTATGCTGGTACAGTGATAGACAACCGTAGGTGTCTGGCTTGGGAACCTTGCATCGATCTCGATTACTTTTAATCCCCCGAGGCTGTTGATTGCCTCAATATCCATAATTCCACGAAGGTTCAGGTTCTTTGCCAACTTATGAGAAATTTCCCTAAAAGCAGGGTAATGCCCAATAGGCGTTATCATGTGGCAGTCATAGGTATCATCCACATGCACTTTTGTCTCCTTGATCACTGCAAAATTACTGCCATCCCCGACAACTTCCAGTGAAATTACATCCCCGTCTACATACTCCTCAACAAGCATTGATGGATCAAGACCTTCCAGCCCCTCCTCCTCGTATATTATAGAAGTTCCCACGCTACTGCTCTGGCAGGATGGCTTAACAAAAAAGGGGGGAACTGTAGGATTGTCGAGAGGTGTAGGCACATCAATTGACTTGAAATATTCTTTTGAACGTTTCTTGTCCCTGCTAATATAGTATGCATCAAAATCAAATAATATCGGGCATTCCAGCTTATCCTTAATGGTTTTCAGGAATTCGATCGTGTCCGGATCCTCATTCACAGGGATTATTCCATCTACAATTCCTGAAATATCAATAAGCTTTTCAGGCTTTTGAATGACATCAAAACAATGGAAATCGTCAACCATATTCTTTATCAGCGGGTGCTTGTTCCTGTCAACAAGCACAACATTCATCCCGGCTTTTTTTGCCAGATAGGTCACTTCGAACCCCTGCAACTTCCCCCCGATAAGAGCTATGCTCCTCATGACACCACCCCTACGATCCTGTTAAAATCGGATTGGCTTGCCGGTTCCATACCCATCTCCCTGAGGCGCTTTACAACACTTTTAGGATCCCTGTCCCTCTCTTTGAGATCCCGGTCATAATTGACAACGCCTTCGAGAGAGGAATTGGAAGGTATTATGGATGTGACCACATTTGCCCCTGCATTCAATCTTTGCACCATACCATCGATCCCTTCAAGGTCAAGAGATGCAGGGATCAGCCGGTCAGGGAACATCAATCTCAGTATTGCCAATATTTTTAATTCGGAAATGTTTGATCTCTGGATAGTACCCTCAAGGGGAGTTCCTTCCTGCGGAACAAAGGTCATAACGCGAACCATATCAGGAGAGGCCTCTTCCATGCCTCGAAGTGATAGAATGGTTGACTCCACATCATCCCCGATCCCTGTAAGTATCCCGTCTTCAACCCGGTAACCGATACTTTTTGCGAATTTCCTTGCATTGACCCGATCATCAAAGGATTGTCCGACCCTCAGTTTCTTATACAGGTTCCGGTCATGCGTCTCCTGGTATAATGCTAGGAAATTAGCACCATTGTCGTTTAATTCTCTCAGGACCTCATTGTCCATGACCCCCGGAGAGATCATAATTGGAAGATCAAGTTCGCTTTTCACTGTTTTCACGAGATCAATGAACCTTTCAGGATTGTCATGGAAGTAAGGATCTTCCCCCATGGTCAGGTCCACCATGTGAATGTCCTCACCTTTCAAAGCCCTGCAAATATTACGTACCTCCCTGATGTCAAGACGGTATCTCTCTATGTCATTCGATTCCCTGTAATAGCAAAATGCACATCTGTTTTTACAGTATGTGGAAAAGTAAACAAAGCTGTAGAGAAAGACCTTGTTCCCGAAGAAATAATCCCTTACCTTTCTTGATATGTAAAATAACTTTTCAAGTTCTTCTTTTTCATTAATGGAAACCAGTTCCCTCAGATCATCATCTGAGAGTTTCAATCCGTTCAATATCCCTTCTGCAAAATTGTCAAGATCATTCTGTGTCATATCATTTAACAAAGAAATCACCTCAAAGGTTAGTGCTGATCCCGTTATAGTATGACTCAGACCTTCCGGCACGGTTTATGTTCTTTAAATTGTATTTTGCCTTCAACAACCTCTCAAGTCCAAAACCTGCCCCGATCCAGGGTTTATCGATACCCCAATCCAGATCCATAGGAACAGGGCCGACTACAGCCGACGAAAGTTCCATGTTCTTATGCATGACATCGATCGTATCTCCGTAGACCATGCAACTGTCGGAAACAAGTTCATATTCGATATCCAGTGACTCAAGGAAATCCTGTATCAGGTATTCAAGATCCTTCTTTGTGCATTTGGATCCCATCTGGCAGAAATTGAGCATGGTGAACTCTTCGAGGTGACTGTTACCGTCGGATTCTTTTCTGTAACATGGTCCGACCTCAAATAACCTGACCGGATCGGGTAGTACATTATCGAATTTACGAAGGTAGTTGTATAAACCCGGGGCAAGCATTGGGCGCAGACACATATTATCGCTGACCCTGAATATCTGTTCTGAAAGTTTCTTGTCTTCACCAACACCCATTCTTTCCATATATTCAAATGGGATCAGTATCGGGGATTTTATCTCAAGGAATCCCATATCAACAAAAAACTCGGTAATAGTTCTTTCAAGTTTACCAAGCATGTCCTCCCTGCTGTCCTCATACATAGACACGAGGTCTTTCTTTCTCTGAATCTGCAAAGTAGATTCAAGTTCTTTGAAAGAACGTTTCTCTTTTGCAAATGAGATCATTTCACCAGGCCCAAGGAGAGACAATATCCGATTCTTCTGGATCTGTGTGAATTCGGTCTTTTTGGGTTTGACCTGTTGTTTTGGCTTATGATTGGTCGCTTTTGAGACATTTGGTTTTTTCACTTTTTGCTGTGGTATGGATGGGGGTGCGGTGGCATTTGTTTTTTGAACCTCAGGACCATCGTGGATTTGAGGGGAACTGACAGGATTTGCAGGATTTGCATTTCCCGAACTTAAAACAGGATTTTGAATATCTTTGATCGGGGCATTGAATTGTGCTGAAGGAACAACTTTTACTGTTACCTTTACCTCGTTCTTATTTGAGGTCTTTTTAGAAAATTCTTCTATTTTTTCTTCCGGAACACGGCAGCGTTTGCAGGGTTTGAGGAATTTGCGGTTGCGAAGGGATCTTGCAGACCGGCTGGTTTTGGAGTTTCGTACCTTGATCATCTCCCCGCAATCCATTGTTATTCGCAGATATTTCTGGGATGTTTCACAGTTCTTTACCGTATGAAGGTGTCCATTTCTTGACACCCATAAACCGGTTTTTGATATAAGTGAGTCCAGTGATTTTTTTTCCATGGTATCAGCTCATCGAATTGATATCTTTTCCTGGCCATTTCCTAGAATCCCAGATATTCAAGCTTCCAGTTGCTTCCTTCGCTTTTGTTGAATGACATTTCCTTTCCTTCCCTTTTTATTGTTGAATTTGAGGTCTGTTGACCATTTTGATCTCAATCACAGGATTGTATCGTCAAATATATATTAAAGTTTGATTTTTTTCAATCGTTTTTGCCCCATATTGTCTTGGTCATCGATATATATATATATTACCCATATAAACCAAAGTTTATAGTTTTAATAAGTTGAGAAATTTACAGGGAGTGTGCAAAATCATCTCAAAAAACCCAAATTTCCAATTTAACAGTGCATCATAGTTCATACATCAGAACAGCCAATTTGTCTTAAAATCAGCAGGTTGTACAAAATCAGTGTCGATTGATTGTGTTATTGAAAAAAGATATATGGACATAATTATACATTACTCATACATGATTTTCAAATACATAAATTTAGAATTATGTGGTGTACGAATATAATGAATACATATATAGTAATATTAAAATATTTGAGGTGACTTTTGTGCAAAAAATATAAATAGGAGTGTACAACCCATATACTATGGCACATAATAGTGAAGTGCAAATCCATAAATGAATAAGTTTGATCATGATATCTGGATTTTATCAACGATCATTTTGTTTTGAAATTGAGCATTGATCAGAAAAATTGAATCTTAATAAAGGTGATTAAATGACAGATATAACAGTAAATTCAACTATATGTGATTTTGTTCATGAAATACATGGGGAACTTGAGGGGGACAAAGTTGTCATTGATATAGATGCACCCTGTGAAAAGGTCAAACAAATTTCACATCTGGAAGTTCCAAAGATGGAAGTTTTTGACATCAAAGACAATTATGTAATGGATAAAGCCAAAGAAGCGAAAATGTGTTCTACTTGTCTGGTACCCTGTGCGATACTTCATGCATGCAAAATAGAGTCTGAATTCATGTCAAAGTCCCTTGTTAAGAAATCAGGACCTTTGAGTATAGAATTTAAATAATATATTGCGAAGTGGTCTTTTGTCGGATATTACACTAAAAGAACGCTTAATGCGTTCCCTTAAAGGAAAGAATGTGGATAAGGTCCCTGTCTGTTCAGTCACCCAGACGGGAACCGTTGAACTCATGGAAATGACAGGAGCAAAGTGGCCACAGGCACACTACGACCCCGAAAAAATGGCCACATTAGCCATCGCAGGTCATGAGATCGCAGGTTTGGAAGCAGTTCGCTACCCCTTTGATTGTACTGCCATTGCACAGTCACTTGGTTGTAAAATAATGGAAGGTTCAATTGATACCCAACCATCAATAGTAGATTGGGCATGCAAGAACAAGGACGATGTCAAAGAGATGAACATTCCGGAGAATTTCCTTGGATCTGAAAGGATCTCAACTATATTAGATGCCACAGATATTGTGAAAGAGAGAGTAGGCGAGGATGTTCCAGTAATTGCAGGGATGATCGGACCTGCTGCAATCGCTTTTTCTCTTGCCGGTGAAAACTACCTCAAATGGATGATCACAGATCCGGATGTGGTAAAAGAACTTTTGGAAATCGGAACCGAGGTATGTACTGAATACTCAAATGCGCTTTTTGATCACGGGGTTGATGCTGTTTGTATCCCTGACTCGGAGGGCAGCCCTGACCTTATCCCGCCACCTCTTTTTGAATCATTGATACTTCCACAGCACAGGAAACTCACTGGTAAAACCAAAGGAATGATGATATTACATATGTGCGGGGATGCGACCGATATCCTTGAACCAATGGCAACATCGGGATTTGACGGCATAAGCATTGAGGAAAAGGTAAATGCAAGATATGCCAAACAGGTCATCGGAAAAAGAGCTTGCCTGATCGGCAATATATCACCCGTAGCAACGCTTCTTGCAAAATCTCCGGAGAATGTAAAACAAGAAGCAAAAATGTGCATAGAGGATAGAGTCGACATACTTGCACCAGGTTGCGGGATTGCCCCTCATACTCCATTAACGAATCTGAATGCACTCGTTGAAGCAAGGGATGAATATTATCTGGAAAAGGGGATCTTGTGAATACATCTTCTTCAATGAAGTTTGACGACCATCTAAAATGGATACCGTTTTTAATAGTATATGTTTTATAAACATATAGTGCAAGTTAATCCGAGCATAGCGAGGATTTTCTTGTCAATGATTTTTATTCTACTTGTACGACAAGAAAATCCTCGCTACCTCTCAGATCAACTCGAACTATAAAATTCTATACAAAAATAAAATGTGAGAAAACTCACATCTCGCGTTTCAACTTCTCGACAAGTTCCAGCTGAATTCCGTCATTGCGGTCACCACCACAAACCATGCCGCGAATACCGATAATATCTGGCTGGATGCGTCGGAGAGCAGGGAGGTCGTCAAACATAAGTGTGCCTGCAAGTGCACTCAATAGATTCATATCACTTGCCATTTTTGTGAACTCGGTAAGTTCCTCTTCAGACATGAACTCAAAAGTTGAGCGGCCGTCTTTGATTCCTGTATCCACCATAACCACATCAACGCCTGCTTTTGCTCCAATTGCCGGAAGAAACATGGGTGAGATAGAATTAATGCGCTCATAATCGGAATAACCGGATGCTACAACGCACTTTGATGAATCATAGTCCTTCACCGAGTGCACTATATTAGTGAGCATATCAAGTGCCTGTTTTTCGGTTTGAATATCGAATAATCCTACCTTGACATAATCTGCACCAGAAACCGCTGCGCCCAATGCGGCAAGCGATGCTGTTCCTGGTTTGTAGTTAAAATCTCCGATAGTTGCACTGATTGGTTGTTTTGAACCAATAGCATCCTTTACAGAACTAATGACCCATGGGAAATTTGCACCCAGTGAACCTTCCTTAGGATTCTTAACATCGACAATGTCGGCACCGCCATTCGAAGCAATGATTGCTTCTTCTTTATTGATTGGACTAATAAGTAATTTCATGAAACACCTTCTTATTTATATGGGTTTGAATATCTGTGTATTGATTAAATATGTTTCGAATTGTCTTTGTATTAGATATATATGATCGGACTGTTGTGCACGCACAAGGCGGAAACCGACAAAATTACCAACCCATCCACAAATCCAGTGTGCTTTGCAATTCATCCAAACCACTGGCAGTAATAGATGCCATTAAACCAAAGGAAGTGTATATTGCCGACCTGAACACCCTGCAGGGAATCGGTGCGCATGGCATTAATTTTGATGATATCCATGCAGTCTCAAAACAGGTAAAGACAATGCTTGATCCTGCCATATCATCATTGTCCGATGTCGGCGAGGCACTTTCGCTTGCAGGTGATGTAATCATAGGTACTGAAACCGCGTCGTTAGACACGATATCAAATGCGGCATCAGAGTTTCCCGGGCGTGTGAATGTCAGCATTGACATAAAGAACGGCAGGATACTGGCATGCGACCCTGATATGCCCGACGACCCTTTAGAGGTTATTGGGATGCTCAATGACATGGATATTCGTGACATAATCATTCTGGATATGGACAGGGTTGGTACATCAAGCGGTGTAGATGCACAATTTTTAAGTACGATTGCCGCCAGTTCCAATCATGATGTGCTACTTGGCGGCGGGGTCAAAGATGTGAGTGATATTGAAACACTTAAAGACATCGGGCTTAAAGGTGCACTTGTTGCAACTGCCCTGCACAACGGCAAAATACCAATTGTAATGGTCCAATGATGACCGTTTATCAAATTAAATATCAATTTTAGTTATATTAACAGGTGAAAATAATGGCAGAAAATGAAGTAACAGAATCAGTAACAGAATCAGTAACAGAATCCAAAGGCGATGGATATTCAGAAATAAAAATGGGTGCAGGCTGGTATCTTACTGTTACACTTGCAAAAAGCGAGAAATACGACAACGAGTATATTGAGATCGCAAAGGAGCGCAGCGGAACCAAACGCAGTCGGTTCAACCTGAATCCAAAGTATGCAAGAGTATTGGGTAATGCCCTGTTGAAGTTCGCGGATGATAATAATCTGGATTGATCAAAATACTAAACGATCGATGTGAGCAATTCCACCACATCGGTTTCTATTTCTTTTATTGACCTGTCAGTATCAACAATTACAAACCTCTGTGGGTCTTCCTTTACAAGCCGAAGATAATTCGCGCGTACACGTTCCAAAAATCCGATCTTCTCAAACTTTGTCTGCTCACCCCTGTTGCCGCATCGTTCGACTGCGATCTTTGGGTCAATGTCAAAAAGTATTGTCATATCCGGCACGACAGTCCAGCCATTGTGGATAGACTGTATCCATTCGATCGGGTCATCGAACTTATCACTCAATGTGACACCCTGATATGCATAACGGCTGTCCGAATACCGGTCCGAGATCACAGTCTTTCCACCCTCAAGTGCAGGCTGTATGACCTTTGAGATATGCTCAGCATGATCTGCTGTGAACAGGAACAGTTCTGCAAGGTGATCTGTATCGGAATGTATCGCGCGCTCGACCGCTTCACCGATCCAGTCTGTTGTCGGCTCTCTGGTAAACACTACATTGTTCATGGATGGATGCGCCTTCAACCGTTCCAATGCTGTGGATTTGCCGGAGCCGTCGATACCTTCCAGTGTGATTAATTTTCCCCTCATAATGTACAACCGTTTTGTAAAATTAAAACATCTACGTGCGGACTGTGTCTTCACTGCCGCATTGTGGGCACTTTATAGGAACGAAGTTGGGGTCAGCCTGAAATACAAAATCGCAAACGTTGCATCTGAAATATACCATTGATTGGTTTACATCATCCATTTTGATCACCTTACACATATATGACTTAAGTCTTAAGACTAAAATTAACATTAAGATCCATTAGTTAAGAACAATAACAAGTTACTCATCAAATAATATTAATGTGCCGATGTCGTAATATTTATGAAAAGGCACATACTATCCCTTTAACTGAATATTAGTAATCGACAATTTCAGTAATTCGCTGAAAATAGCTCACTAAATTACTCATCTAATACACCCCACCACATTCCCCTCTCTCACGCTTTTCCCACAGTGACCCAAAATACACATCCAACTCCAGCAGGATTATCCTCAACACCGACACTTCCATCGTGCAGTTCAATTATCCGTTTTACAATTGCAAGACCAAGACCCGTACCTTTCACAGAACCTTTGCCCACACGTTTAAACCTCTCAAAGAGTAATGGTTTATCCTCATCCGATATTCCACCTCCAAAGTCAGTTACAGTCACCTTCCAATTGTCATCTGCGTCGATCATATCTATAATGATCTTGCCTTCCTGTGGACCATATTTTATTGCATTGGACAACAGGTTCGCAAACACCTCTTCGATCGCAGTATTCACATTTGCCGGATATGTCCCTTTGGCCTTAAACTCAAGTGTGATCTGTTTATCTTTAATTTGCGGTCTGAAGTTCTCTACAACTTCTTTGAATATGACTGCAATATCCATTTTTTCAAACTCAAGTTCCTCGATAGACCCCAATTTTGCGAACTTGGCTGCTGTTTCGATCATACTGATGAGTCTTTCAGTGTTATCCATAATTTTCTGCAAGGCTTGAATTTTTTTCTCGTTATCTTCCATATTAAGCAATACTTCAGTATATCCCTTGACAATCCCTGCAGGATTTAGGACATCGTGTCTCATAATGTCAATAAAAAGTTCTTTGAGTTCATTAGAATCCTTCAAATCCTCTGTATATTGTTTTAGTATTTCCTCTGTCCGCTTGCGTTCAGTAATATCACGTGCAATACTAAGTATCGTAGGCTCTCCAGCATATTCGATCATTCGACTGCTAAGTTCGATAGGAACCGTTGAACCGTCTTTTCGTACCAGAGCAGTCTCGAATATACCATGTCCATTATCATGTATTTTCCTGATCCGATCTGGAACCACCTTTGAATATTCAGGTGAATTAAGATCAATTGGCGAGATCTTCAACAGTTCATCCCTGGTATAGCCAAGTTGATCGCAAGCTATCTGGTTCACTTCTATGAAATGACCTTCCATATCATGCATTAGGA
The DNA here is from genome assembly GCA_030611265.1 of Methanosarcinaceae archaeon. Taxonomy (GTDB): domain Archaea; phylum Halobacteriota; class Methanosarcinia; order Methanosarcinales; family Methanosarcinaceae; genus Methanovorans. The sequence goes on from JAUWQD010000002.1 coordinate 122,614, forward strand.
TCGCATCACCGGCATTATTGAATAAAGTCTTAAACATTTTTTCAGATTTTTGCAATGCTATCTTTTCCTGCATTATGTGCGTAATATCGTGAAACGATTCGATCACTTGCACAACATTTCCACTTTCATCCAGAACAGGAGTGGCAACTACATCAATGATACTTTCATTATTTTTGTCATCAAAATGAACGTGCACGACTCTTACCGTTGATCTGGTAGCAATCACTTTTTTAAGTGGACATGGATCATCAGAGGAATTGCAGGGAGTATCCTTACGATGTGTAGCTTGATGGCATGTCATTGATCCAGTGATAAGGTCAACTCCCTTTACTTGATCAGACATTGCCTTATTAGCCAGCAACAACTTGTAATTACTGGGGTCGATCACTATAATTGGATCACCAATACTATCTATTACGTTTTGTGCGAAATCCTTTGGAATGCGCACACTTTCATTATCATTAATTTCATTCATTAGTTAAACACCCACATATCAACCAAAGACAATAATACAAATTATGTTGAATATCTATTTTGATTTTATCAAATTAATATTTAATCCTTTGAAACAACCTGTTTTCACACAAAAAATAGTCAACATCATACATTAAGTGAATTGTAAATGACATTTGTAGGGCAACAGCTAATAAGAAAAGGTCAAGTAAGATCGCTAATAATTCTCTTCTTTAGTGATCTTATGAATCTGTAATCAACTTCAATAATGCAAAATGAGATATAAGGAACACATGACAACGATTGGAGTAATCACACGCGGAAAATATGGCGGGCGACTCATCGAGACCATCCTGTCACAAACAGATTTCAAGGTTGTATCAGCTGAGCTTCCCGCAAACCTCCCCGAATTCATAGAAGACCCCACTCTTTTCCTTGAAAAACTGAACATTGACAACGACGTGTTCAATGCAAACACCATCATCACTTACTCAATGCACCCGGACCTCACTCCGGAGATTGCAAAACTTGCAGGAAAAAGCGGCGTACGTGCCCTCATTGTACCCGGCGGGGCATCGCGTGCACCAGTTGGCGAACTTGAGGAAATCTCAAAGCAATACGGCATGTCCATCGAAGTGGATGACATCTGCTGCACGCTCAAACCAAATCCAGCCGCCCCAGAATTTACATCAAAGTTTGGAAGTCCGGTTCTTGATATCAAAACACGTGACGGGAAAATCGTTAATGTGAACGTGATTCGCGGCGCACCTTGCGGCAGTACATGGAAAATGGCAGAAAAACTGATAGGAATGCCGGTCAGTGATGCTCCCGCACGTGCAGGGCTGTTGATACAGCAATATCCATGCCGCGCCGTGAGGGGTAATACGGGGGGAATCCATGAATCTGCACAAATTCACAAAAAGGAAGTTGAGCGAGCACTTATTAGTGAAAAATAAGCGCAAACATGTGGTTATGCAATGACATCTGCAATTGATTGCCATTCAATGATTCTTTTTTCTGAGTTTTTTCTGTTCGCACCGCTTGAAGATGGCAGTACTTTTGTCTCAATCCCATGTTTTCTGATTTTATCTTCAAATCCCCCTGCTTTCTTGCCATTGAAACAGACAAGTCGAAGATTTGGGGCAACATTCTTGAGATTTGAAAAGTTGTTGAACACCCCGTTCCTGATATTTGAGTCCATGCTGCCATTCCTTTCAACTTCTAAATAGACATCCCAAAGCCCAATCCTGTGTTCCTGAAGTTTTTGGATCTTTGCCTCATAATCAAGTGCGGCGATATTTTCGCCAATGACCTCATTTATGAGTTTCCAAAAATCATTTCCGGGATTACTATAGTACTGCTGCTTGTCTATGGACTCATCACTTGGCAGTGAACCAAGAATAAGGACCTGGGTATTACTATCAATTATCGAAGTTAGTCCTTTCTTTAACATAGTATGGAATTTACAATTTATCTTACTTATAATCAATGTATTTTGCATCAATTTTTCAAAGTTCAATTAGAGATTAAACTTAGTATGGTGCAACAACACGCCGCAGGCGGCACAGCCCTGCACCAATGATCAAAGACACATGCATTTAATCCATACATCTCTCATAACACGAATTTCCAGTACACGATAACGGCATACGAAATGGTGCATGAAACGATATGCTAAACGGTGCGCAAAGCATCATTCTAATGATGGTGGGAACGTGCGCGCTTCGCGCGGTGGTCACATCGGTATTTTGGATTATTTTGTATCACTTATGTGCAAAATACGCAACAATTTCATGCTCTACCGAATCTATTCTGCAAAAACCAAATCTTTCGAACTGTACCAGATTGTCAAGTTCATTTGCGATCTGCTTCTCGCCAATTCCATTGAACTCGCCATGGGGTGCCAGAACTTTCACGGGTGCGCCGTCGATTGGTGCCCAGTGGATGATTCGGATGCGTTTTTCTCCTTTTTTGACTGCTTCCATTGAATCGCCGGTGTACTTCGCCTGAAGTGGAGCAACTGACGTTATCTCAATGTTGTACAGGTCTTTTAGGCGGAGTTTATCGCCTACTTCGAGGTTTTCCGTGTCGTCCTTGCACAAGAACACTTTTGTACCAACCTCGATCTCTCGTTGTCCTCTATCTTCTGTTGGGTGAAGTGGCGGTTTTGCAGTTAGCGGCTTTGCATCCTGAATCTCGACTTCTACCGGATTCCAGACAAAGAAATACCTGTTTGCGGTTGAGTCAACCATTTTTCGGTTCTCTGCATACAGGGTGTCAAGACTGATGCTCACATCGGTCTCGCCGACCCCCATTTCTACCATGAACTTGCGTATGGCTTCGGGTTTGATACCCCTTCGCCTCATCGCGCGCAGTGTTGGAAGGCGGGGGTCATCCCAACCTGAATATTCTCCTTCCTCGATCGCGTGGCGAAGTCCGCTTGTGCTGAACTTACCGAACTCGTGTATCTTAATGCGTCCCCAGTGTGTGGTCTTTGGATAATCCCAGCCAAGATATCTGTAGATATAACCCTGCCGCGTCTCGCTGTCCATCAAGTCCTTGCCCCTGATAATATGAGTCATACCGAGTTCGTGGTCTTCTATGGCACCCTCAAAATCAAGAAGTGGCCAGACTACGTACTTGTCACCAACTTCCGGGCGGGGGTGCGGTACTTTTACTATCCTGAAAGCACCGAAATCACGGATTGCCGGATCCTTGTGCTTGATATCGGTTTTTATACGAAGAACAGCAACCTTTTCCTCATATTCACCGGCAACCATCTTTTTCCAGTGGCTTAGGTTGATCTCAACGCTCTCGTTCCTGTGCGGGCATGGCTCTTTTGCATCCTTGTATTTCTTGAACTCACCACCTTCGCAGAAACAGACATACGCCTGCTCCATCTCGATCAGTTTTTCCGCATAATCATAATACATCCGCATCCTATCAGATGCGATTACTACTTTATCGGGTGCGGCACCAAGCCATGTGCAGTCCTCGATGTACCAGTCATACGCCTCAAGCATGGGGCGTTTGGTCTGCGGGTCGGTGTCGTCAAAACGTATGATGAATGTACCGTCGTATTTTTTGACGTATTCGGAATTGACCACAATGCCCCTTGCACTGCCAAGTGTAGGGGGACCGTTCGGGTTTGGTGCAAAGCGCATGACCACTTTTTCGCCTTCAGCAACATCGAGTGGCTTCAATCCTTTTTCCGGCTCCTTTTTGACACTCAACTCCTCGATCAGTTCCGGCGCGATTGTTTCAAGTCTCACCCGCCATGAATCTACATTCCCTTTTGCGACTTTGCCGAGTATCTTAGCGATCACGGGGGTGACCTCTTTTGCCATTGGACGAAGGTGTGGACATTCCCCCATCACGCGCCCCATAACCGCCCCGATCTGTGGCGCTTTGCCGTATTTTACGGCGTTTTGCAGTGCATATTTCTCAATCGTTTTTGTATCATCTTCAGTTAATGTCATCGGTATTCTCCATGAGTATAATTGTAATTGTAATTCTAATTGTAATTGTATGTAATGTTTAAATCATAATGCTAAAATCATAATGTAAAAAGTAATGTTGGATAAAATGGTTTCAGATGGACTTTCCAATCTCACGTATATGTTCTGTTTTGCGAACTATGTTCTTTAGTTCATCATTAAAATTAGATATAAACTCTTCCACCTGCTCACCGGCGACCGCACCACTTGCGGAAGGTTTGATCAGTTGCTCAAGTTCAAGTACGCGAAGTGAGTATCTTACTTTGTGGGTGGGCATGTCGGTCTCTTCTGCGAGTTTCAAGATGCCTATCGGGCCGCTTTCTATGACTTTTTTCAATACAACAAGGTGTCGTTGTGTAAGTTCAAGTTCCTTGTTGATCTGGTCAAACAGCATTATACAACCTCGTTCCTCAAAATTCCTATTCCCTCGATCTCAACCTCGACAATATCCCCTCGCTGCAGTTCACCAACACCTGCCGGTGTGCCTGTTGCGATGATGTCCCCAAGTTCAAGCGTCATGATGGCTGATATGAACTCAATGAGGGTTGGTATGTCGAATATCAGGTTGGATGTATTGGAATCCTGCCGCAGTTCCCCGTTGATGCGGCTCTTGATGGGTGCATTTTCAGGGTCGAACTCCTCAGGTGAAGCAATGTATGGGCCAAACGGCGCAAAAGTGTCAAAACTTTTGGCACGCGTCCACTGTCCGTCCTGTCGCTGGAAGTCGCGTGCAGTGACGTCATTGAAACATGTGTAACCTGCAATAACATCATTTGCACGGTCGGCAGTGATGTTGCGGCATCTTTTACCAATTACCACTGCAAGTTCCGCTTCGTAATCGACCTGATGGCTTGTTTTTGGATAAATGATCTTGTCACCGTGACCAATTACGGCAGAAGGCGGTTTCATGAATATGAGTGGCTCATCCGGGGTCTCCATATTCAACTCTTTCGCATGGTCGTGATAATTAAGCCCTACACATATTATTTTGGATGGTTTTGTCGGCGGGAGCACTTCCAATTCAGATAGTTCGAATGCTTTGCCTTCACAGTCACCTTTGGCTGTGATGCGGGTGCCACTTACTTCGCCATAGAATGTGTCGTCACAGTGTTTGAATCGCCCGATCATATTTATCACATTTTGTTATGCATTATCCAAATTTTCAAGATATCGCTTTCTTCTCATGAAGCCATCTTCTCCAAATAGCTAAACGTTTTCTTTGCTTTCATTGTAGATAAATAACTCCCATTTTAATTATTTGTTTAACTCACACGCAATGGAAAAATATCAATATTTTCAGACTATGCAAATGTATAAGTATTAACGACAAAATAAATGTGATATTAAGAAGACATCACTAGTGTATGGATGGCTAACATCATTTGATTGGAGTGATCAAAGCGTTTTCCCATCCAGCCATCCGGTGAAATGGGAATTATGAGGGGTGCTATTTTGTGTTGAATACTTTACAGCGAAAAATCGTGGGGATATGTAATGAATGATGAATTAGAATCCATGAAAAAATTGGCTAAAATTTACAAGAACAGTTCTATAGTTGCTTTTTTGTGGGGAGGGGGAGATGAATGGCCTGTGGATTTCGTAACAGAGAACGTCATACAGTTTGGTTACACCCCTGAGGATTTCACATCAGGGCGTCTTAATTATGCCGATATCGTACATCCAGATGATCTAGATAGGCTTCGCTCCGAGGTTTTGGAATTTACTAAAGTGGGCACAACTCTTACTCACGAGTATAAGATCCTGACCAAATCCGGGGAAGCACGCTGGGTAACTGAACAATCTTATATTGGATGTGATGAAAGAGGTGTGACAAATTATTATCAGGGCATCATTATTGACATCACTGATCTCAAAAGATCAGAAGAAGCATTGCAACTCGACGAGTTACGTCTCGAAGCACTTTTGAAACTTAACCAAATGAGCGGAGTTTCATTACAGGAGATTACGAATTTTGTCCGCGAAGAAGCAGTCCGGCTTACTAAAAGTAAAATAGGTTATCTCGCATTCGTGAACGAGGAGGAAAACATCCTCACACTCCATTCCTGGTCAAAAAGTGCAATGAAACAGTGTACAATTGCGAAGAAACCCATTGTCTATCATCTGGAGACTACAGGACTGTGGGGGGAAGCAGTTCGTCAAAGAAAACCCATCATTATCAATGATTACTCCACTCCCAGTCCCTTCAAGAAAGGATATCCAAAAGACCACATAAAGATAAAACGCCATATGAATGCACCTATATTTGATGGTGAAAAGATTGTAGTTGTGGCAGGAGTAGGGAATAAGAAGGATGAATATAATGAATCAGATGTTCGCCAGCTGACATTGCTTATGCAGGGGATGTGGAAGCTTATCCAGCAAAAGCGGACTGAGGATGAAGTTAAAAATTATGCAGATGAACTGTCAAATGCAAATAAAGAACTTAAACAGAATTCTGAAAAACTTTCAATGGCTAATGAGGAACTAAAATCGCTCGATAAGATGAAAAATGAGTTTCTCTCAAACATAAGCCATGAACTCAAAACGCCTCTTGTTTCCATAATAGGTTACACTAAACTTATTGATGGTGAGAGTATGGGTACAGTTACTGATAATCAGAAAAAAGCATTGAGTACGGTTATCCGAAATTCTGAAAGACTCAGACACCTGATCGAATCACTATTATACATGAGTAAGGCACAGTACGGGAATGTTGAATACACATTTGACCTGGTCAATACTTCAGAAATTATAGGGAATGCAATTGTGGACCTTAAACTGTTGGCCGACAATAAGGGTCTGACCATCGAAAAACAGGTGCCTGACGATCTACCTTTGATCAATGGGGATAAAGACAAATTAACGAATATGTTAACCAACCTTATCGACAATGCAATAAAATTCACCAACTCAGGTGGTAAGATAACCTTGACTGCGAGTGAGGAAGATAGCAATTTGCATATAACTGTAAATGACACCGGGATCGGCATTGCAAAAGAGTTCAGACCGTATATGTTTAAGAAGTTTTATCAGGTCGATCCTTCAACTACACGTAGGTATGGTGGAACCGGTCTAGGACTCTATATATCCAAACACATTGTTGAGGTGCACAATGGTAAAATATGGATCGAGAGTGAGGAAGATGTTGGGACAACAGTTCATGTGAGCATACCCATATAATGGTATATTTGTAGTAATAATGAAATAATAGAACAATTAGTATTCAAAAATAATGTAACCAATACATTGTCAAATAATTGCATTAATTTTCAATAACAGAATGGCAGTAGAAGGTGGGGAGTATTATGAAACCGATCAGACTCGCAATTTTATGTCTGTGCTTATTGGTATTGATTGTTGTTTCCGGATGTCTGTCAGCACCACAAAGATCCGCAGTTGATGGCAATGAGACCAGTAATGAGGTTGAGGCCACAGTATACAATGGCATCGAACTGACACCTATCGACAAACAGGGCAATAATGCCATAAAAGGCACTCAATATGTTGATCGGAACACCTACAGGCTGCAAATTGATGGTTTGGTGGAAAACCCGACAGAACTGACCTATGACCAGATACTTGAGTATCCTTCAACCTCAAAGGTGGTTGATATGAATTGTGTTGAAGGCTGGGGTTTTATTGCAAAATGGACGGGAGTCCTCGTTGAAACGCTGTTCAATGATGTGGTAGTCAAAGAGAATGCCACTACTGTGATATTCTATTGTGCTGACGGTTATTCCACATCTCACGACTTGAATTACCTGCTTGACAATGATATTATGCTGGCATACAGGATCAATGACGTTACCCTACCTCCTGATAGGGGATTCCCCCTGCAACTGGTGGCTGAGGACAAATATGGGTACAAATGGGCTAAATGGATCACCGGTATTGAACTTACGGATGCTGAGTACAGTGGATACTGGGAGAGCAGGGGGTACAGTAATAGGGCTGATTTTTGGGGACCTGCTTTTGAATAGAAAGAGGTAAAATGATGGCAGAAATTAATCTAATAGGACATCCGGCATTTATTTCTTAAAATCGTCTTTACGTTTGCGTATCTCATCCCATACATCAAATTTATCAGGTCTATTTTCAAGTTCATATTTTCTGTTTAACATCATCAGTTTAAACAGTTCTGTCTCAAACATATGGGTACTCCTATTCATTATGCTGAATGTGACAAAATCGAACTTTTCTTTCGATCAAAGGATATGTCATCGAATAAAAAACTTATACTATTGTTTCCTTATATATCGTTAAGAAACAAAGTTCCTGAATACTTTTTCTAATGATAGATATTATGAGAACTATAGTCTTTTTGGTAATCTCGATTACCAAAAAGTAACAATGCCAATATTTTTTAGACATTTCCCCTAATGGAATTGCATCAAATACCGTCATGCCGGCATACAGGATCAATGACGTGACCCTGCCCCCGGACAGGGGATTCCCCTTCAACCGGTGGCTGAGGGCAAATATGGCTACAAATGGGCGAAATGGATCACCAGTATTGAACTTACGGATGCTGAGTACAGTGGATACTGGGAGAGCAGGGGGTACAGTAATAAAGGTGATTATGGAGGGGCGGCTTTTGAATAGGATAGGGGAAGTTGTGGGGATGTCAATTATGGCATCTCCACGAGACATACGTGTGTTGAACTGGCTGCACCAACATTCGTGTAGCTAATGCAAAAGAATCTGCGTATCACTTGGCTTGATTACAAAATATGAGGCTGCATCTATGTCCAGCACAACTAAATGTTGAAGTCAAAGATAAAGATAAAATTAACAATTACACATGAAACAATATTCACTGTTGTTTGCTAATGTGTCTTTGCGTTTTTGTCTAAATAAATCGCCAATGCCGAGTTGCAGCAAAGCTGATTTCAAAAAACGACCAAATCTAATGGACCATGTATTGTTAGTGGTCCAATTTCTGATTGCAATAGTTTTCGCAATAGTTTTCATATTTGTCACCATTTCATCCCATTAAGACAAATCTTTAATTTTTAAAGATAAATGTTTCAATTTAGTTGAGGAGGCTCATGCTGTAAATAGTTATATGTCAACTGTTGCATAATTGAGAAAATGAACTTGAAGATCATCGACCATAGTGAGAACAGAGGTCAAACCCGTCATCCAGAACACGTAATAAAAAAAAATGAATGTTTTGAGCGTGATTCTAACCCACACCCAAGTCCTCACAAAAGACGCGCGATACTGCTAAGCCACGAAGCGCATGATCTTTATGGTTAATTCTACAGCAAAACATTGGTACTATCAAAGATAATGTATGTGGTCTCATGCCACACATATCACAATACCCTCTGAGACTTTCCAAGTCCTGCAAGAAAAACAGAAACGGGTATGAATGTCATATCATCAATGATCTCAAATTGGTTCCTTGTGAGGACTATATCTTTATCGGTTTCACGGATACGTGTGATCTCCCTGATATCAACTTCTTCCCTATATTTCACTTCAATGCCTAGATATCCGGCTCTGCTTACCTTGTAGATAAAATCGATTTCCTTGCCGGTTCTTGCGTAATACATCCACAGGAATGTTTTCCACTCTTTTAGATATGGGATCTCTTTTGTCTGGGCAAGGTGATTTGCAACCATGCCTTCGATCAAAATATCCTTGTTCTTTAAGATGATTTTTTCTGTGGTTGAATAGCCATCTTCCCCGGACAATAATGCAGCAACGCTATAGTGTATGAAAGGATTTGCAAAATATATCTTCTTGTCACCTTTAATTCTCGCACTTTTTTTGGTAAAATCGTATGAATTCACAATCTCTATCAAAAGTGAGTTCTCAAAAAGTTCAAGATATTCTATGATGGTCTGATGTGAAATATCCAGACTTTTCCCCATTTTTGTGAAACTGTATCGGCTGGCATATTTTACTGAAATGTCTTTCAAGATAGATTTTGCTGTGGTCTCACTTCTTCCAATTTTTGTAATATCACCAAGAATGACCCTGATAAACCTTTCATACACATTCGGACTGATATTTTCATTTTTATTGATATATTTTTGAGTGAGATAGTCATTTATCACTACAGGTATGCCACCGGTCAGTGTGTATGTTGCAAACAACCAATCCAGTTCCTCTTTGAAAGGCAGGATATCCTTTATCGAACCCGGGTCGAAATTATCTAGATCAATCTGGTTCCTTTTGATTGCAGATCTCAATCCATTCAGAGCATCTTTAAGTTCCTGCGATTCAATATGAACTGACAGTTGGTCTATGGATTGGAATGCGAAATCCCTAAAATTAAGGGGTTTGAAATAATATTCATTGCCTTCCACTCTTCTACCTGGCAGCCGCTCGGTCTTTTCTTTAAGTTTGATTGGATTTGAGCCTGTTGCAACTATTATCAGCCTGTCAATGTAATTGCTATCTGCAATATTTTTAAGTTCAAGCACCCAGTCCTTTAGATATGTAATTTCATCAAGGAAAAGGTATAGTGTTTGTGCTTCAACATTTTGTTGTATAAAATTAGAGATAAGATTATGAAGTTCTTTTCTTGATGAGAGTCTGTCACATGACATATACAATATTGTGCCACCATCAACCTCATTTTCAATAAGGCTGCGGATCGTTTGTTTTATGTAGGTGGTTTTCCCAATTTGTCTCATACCTCTTATTATGTAAATATTTCCGTTTTTGAGATCGATCGGTTTTCGTTTGTATTCAATAAATGCATCATTTAATTCCTTAAGATGCCGATCGTAGTTATGGAATCTGTCTCCAAATTTCCACCACGAATTTTCTCTTGATATATCTTCAAATCGCATATTTGGTAATTGTATTTACTAAATATAGCATTTTTGGTAAGTGCGATTACCAAATATGCACAAATTTGGCAATTTGGATTACCAAAACGAAACAGTCAAAATATTGTTTAGATAATACAACTATTAATTTCGACATAAGGCCTCATTGGAATGATTCGAATGAATTTATAGCGTGCTACAATTATGAGGATGATCCTAGTACTAGCTGTCTTCCAAAAGACAGAACAATGATTATACTTCTTAATAAATTACTTAATAAATAGAATTTTGTTGAATTGCTGAAATATGGGCCGAAAAACTTCTGAAAATCTTAATTTAATGTGAGGATAGTAGTAATTATTGACACATCGTTAAATATATGAGTAATTAGAATAATTTATATTTGGTGTTAAAATGACAAAAAGTAATAGAAGCAGCAATGATCAGCGTTCAGATGTGCATAACTCAAACAGTGAGGAACATAAAGCAACCGCAGATAATCGCAGCAACCAAATGAATCCGAATAATTCTGCATCAAAGGGAAAGAAGTAACAAATCTTCCTTTTTATTAGCGCGAATGCATCATTCTGATGCCTAACGGACTTTGTTGACTTAGCGATATACTTGTGCTGCCGAAGGCGCTTACCGTTATGTTGTGAGATACCTGTTTAACTCACAATGCACTGTTGGGGCGCAATGAGGCACGAATGGAGACCTAACTGTGCATCAACCATTATGTAGGCTGTTATGCGAGAAGTGAGAGAATGAGTGAGCCTCGGAGCATTACAGGCGGTCTATTGTACACGCGCGGTGGTAGATGGTGGCAATTCGACCGTGGGGGATGAATACAATTTACCAGATGGTTTTGATTACGTGTCCTTTACTTTCATGCTTGAAACAGCATGATCATATTTTTTGTAATTTACATACCGCACCAAGTTCCATTGAATTTATTATGTCTTGGTATAAAAAAGTCAATTTTTCAGGTGTGTCATATCCGTTGATTTTGATCAAATCAAGAATAAACTTGCCGTCTTCTGTTATGTTAGGAAATTTGCTTTCAAAGAATTTGTTATACTTTTCTAAACAATCTCTTTCAGATATTATCGTAGTGTCGTGAAGGTTTGAAAGTACGTATTCGAATACAGACGTGTGTGCTGAATAAGTATTTGGAGCAGGTTCTTCGACATTTCTCCAATTTTCAAGCACACTTAGAATATAATCCCGATACATATTCCCATATGAAATTCCATACTTGTTAAGAAGCGAGTTACATAGAGGATCATGGATCATGGTTGACATGGATGAAGCTAAACGCATACGTTTATTTTTTTCATCGTTTTCGATACCATTTGGTAAGTGGGGGCCTATCCCAGGGAAATTTTTGTTTAAAAATAAAAAGTGACCCATTTCGTGTGCAACAACGAATTCATCATCCAATGATGGGGGGATCTGGTCAAGAACAATTAATTTATTTAATCCCGTTTTGCCTGTGAGATAATACATTTTACCCCTTTGTCCTCTTCGATATCCAAGTATCGATTCAACGTCTTCGTTTGATTTTATCCAATAGATTTTGCCAATCGATTCTCTTTCAGTATCATAAAAATCTTTAAATGCCGGAGAAGATGAGATCAATTGTTTTACAACATCATCTTCTGCATATGTTCCAACTGTTTTTCCAGAAGGCAATATGTAAGATCCGCTTGGTTTTAAGTTCAGACAGCAATTTTTATACTTTTTTCCACTACCACAATAACAAGGATCATTTCTTCCAATCTTTTCCATTTTTTATCTTCACTCCTTTATTCGCTTATCCTTGTTTGACTTCTATTGATATGGATTCTTTTCGCAGCCATGTGAAAATAGCCAGTAGTAATACAAAAATCGCTCTCAAGAAGTCCACCATTGCCAATCCCAATACGCTGTGCAATGAACTTTCAGGTGATTCCCCTGCAGCATCAAGGACAATAAATAAATTCCTGCCAGAAAAACCTAATAATGCAATAAAAAAAGAAACCGCAAGTAACATTTTCCAGTTACCTGTCCACATAAAAATGATAATAAGTAATGCTGGTAGCAATATTCCAAGTATCATTTGTGTAAGTTCATATTCCACAATTAAGACCTCCTATTAATTGTACTGGTGATGTGAATGATAGCCAAACTACCGTGAAGATGAGAAGATGGGCAAAATTGATCGGATGGGATTTTCATTGGGCATTACCCACACTCTAAATATTCAGTGAGTCTTGAAATCATTATATGGGGTGTTCAATTCCATAGATGCATATATTTGGAAAATTGCTTGTGTTATCTGATCCTCAATGAGAACTAAACGAATTGACATTTTTGAAACCCTGATCTTCGATTTGATGAATAAATCATTAAAGATGGGGTCCTTTTCGAGTTCACCACGAGTTCTGCCTGTAACGTCAATATCATTTTCCTCTGCGGCCTTCCTAGCCATCAAGAATGCAAGTGGTGCAGCATTGTGATTTGAACCCGGGCGCCCCTGTGTAATGATCCGATCTTTCATGCTGTTTGTGCGGCCCACAAACATTGGAATTCCATTTTCATAAAAGACATATATTCCACTTTTAGGGATACGTACAAGATTATTTCGATATATTTGATTGTAATTGACTAATCGTTCATACAATTCTGGAAGTGAATATATTATGTCATTAAATTTCGTGTTCATTGGCATCACCACTGAAGTAATTAATTGAGGTCCCATATATATTTATATTTAAACTTGTGATGCGTGTAATGGAACGCACCATCAGATCACAATACGAGGACGATCGTCATGTGGCATGTTCAATCACTCTTTAATTTAATCTGGAATCTGTTGTCAGATACATGATTCATATTCAATTTTGGTGGTTTGTTTTTTGGCCATGGTGCCAGTCCATTTGACAGGAGCCATATTCCAATCTCTTTTTTAATCAGTTCTCTGCATGTTGGTCCCCAGAATGAAGATTTGTTTATGTTTACAATTACCGGTTTAGGGTATTTTTCAAGATCTAAAACAACATGATCCCATTTTCGATCGAATGTTTTGTCTCTGTCTGAGCCATTAATTTTTAATCCATATCCTGCTCCAGACTCATGATAACTTCCATTATTCCATGCCGTGACAATCATTTAACGCACCTCTACATCTTATTATAAAAATTCATGTGTGTGCTTATGAAAAACCATTGTGTGTTTAAAACTTTTTTGATTGAAATCCCCAATGAATTGTGATGTGTTAATCACGCGCATGCAACCACCCGACCGTGAGGTGATACTTGCAACATAAAACGCCATATCTCACTGCCGTAGATCATTGTGTGCTCCAGATCGAGCAGCCTCCGGCGCCAGCAAAAAAAAGAGGGATGAGATCAGACAAAATCCCACATAATGTGATAGTTACAATCTACATCATTACAAGCATCCAGGTCGCATCTAGCAGAGGCACAGGTCAGGCATGTTTCTTCTATGATCGGTGAGGAACTGTTTTCCGATAGTTCGTTACTGATTGGTTCAAAACAACTCTTTGTGATGATTGTTTCCTGCGCTTCGTCATTCAATATCTGTTCTACGTTCACCAGTTTATCGTAGATCCGCCTTGTACATAAATCCCAGTTAGGGTTGCTGTTTTGGTCCTTAGCAGATTCGCATGGTTTACACGAGTGTAGCATCAGACACAGTTTTAGTAATTTTGTTTCTTTAAGTGACAGTTCAACCATTTTATTACCCCTTTATTTTGTATAGGACACCTGCTGTGCCGCCGCAAATCATTGCGGCACAGCAATCGATTGCAAAAAATCGGTCGAGCGGCACGCCGAAGGCAGTCCGGTATCGTATATAGCAATTCGGCGTAGCGTACCCGTCAGGGCGAATTGTTATATGCGATAATCGCAGGGCGATAGGACTGACAAAGGCGTGGTGCGTCAATTTCCGGGGCAGCCATTGTGCCGTTTTTTAGCGGTGTTGGGTTAATGGGTGTTGCTAGGTGGTTTAAAAAGTGTCAGGGGGGCTATCCGTTCGGGTGTATGCTGGCTTTGTGTAAATTCAAATTATGCCTCGACTTCTACACATGCGCGATCTTTGCCGAAATATATATTGACGGACAAGATGTAAAATCGTAAATTAAAGACAAAAAAAGTACATTTTAAATATTATAATCTTATGTCTTTATATTAAATTTTGACATCGTTTTAATTTATCAATTATTTAAATTAGGTATGAAATATGGCTATAAGGAGATATAAAAAAATAAAAAAATTCATCATAACTGAATCAAACAATTTTATAAAAGAAGTGATTCGGGCTTCAACAAAAAATAATGCGATTTTACAAATAGCAAAAAAGGTGGGAGGGGATGAAGATAATCCAGTAGTAATAAAAATTGGACTATTGGATGATAAAATACATTCGCGGAGAATAAATTTAGATACTTACAAAGTTTGGACTGTAAAAGAGGGCCGTAAGGGGAAAATGGTCCATAATAGAAAAGGGGTCCATAATAGGAAAATGGCCCATACTGGAAAAGGAGTCCATACTGGAAAAGGGGTCCATACTGGAAAAAAACATTATTTTGAATATGTAAAAACTGAAAATGTCATAATCCCTATAACCTATGGCCCTCGTCCCCCACACCCAGGGAAACCAGATAAAGAGAAAAATGATAGAAATAGAGAAAACCGAGAAGACGAAAATCGAAATACGAGGGAATTACAATGAGTATTCCAATGTTTTTTTCTAAGGATGATTTCTATGGTAGATTACTTCCAGGGTACGCTGCAATAATTTTAACGATTTATTATTTTAATTTCACTCCGAATTTAAGTGGAATTTCGCCATCGATTTTATTTATAGTTGCGGGTCCTGTTATTGGATATATTCTGTGTTCAGTCACATCATATTTCGGCTCAATTATTACCTCTATAGAACAAGATGATACTTATCATGATTTTAGGAAAGAATACGCAAAAATAAGGTTTAAGGCAACTGAAATGCAAATTAGAGAACTTGATAATACACTTTCTACATACCAGTTTTGTATTTCAACTGGTTCTATATTTGTTTTTTTGTCAACAATCAAAATCTTTGAGAATTTAAAAAATGTTGAATTTTTTACGATTTTTATATTTATTATTGGAATTATCTTACTATTCATTTCGATGGATGAGTATGAAGACTTCAGATATATCTATCATGAATTAGAGTCCGAATTTATTGAAGATGCAAACACCTTGCCAGATGATTCGGATCTGACATAAACATAAAAGCATTATAATCAATTATGGTGCCTGGTTTTGAACAAAACAATATCTAATATCCGCTACTTGGGCTGCCGAAGGCGTCCGCGCCTACAGGCGCTTACCATTGGATGTTGCAGGATATCTGTTTAACTCACCATGCACTGTTGGGACGTAGAGAGTGAGAAACGAGCGAACGGAGAACCAACTGTGCATCAGCCATTTGTAGGCTGTTACACGAGAAGTGACGAAGTAGTGAGGCACGAACGGATGAGGAGCCTCACAGTGTTACAGCCGGTCTATTGAAGTGTGGCATGGATTTTTATTTAACGATTCTACCGGCTCCACCTCTACGATTGCTTTAATATTGGGCATATCTTTTAATATTTTTTATTATTGTTTCAGTATATTTAAATGTGATTGAATCCAAATTGTGTACGTGAATACAAATCAAAAGGTGCCATTAATGAAAATAAGAGTAGTAAGCTCAAAAGATGAAATTGAGATGTTAAGCAATGATTGGGATATCGTGCATATTGCATTCCGACCATCCAACAAAGACATTTTCTCAGTGGTCGGCAAATGTCCAAATGTAAAAGCACTTCATATTCCAAGTTCATACATAAAAACCATCTCAGGCTCTACTCAGATGTATCTTTCAATGCAGGGTATTGATCTGTTGGAAGGTGGTATTTGGGGTCATAGAAAAGACATCAATGATTATTATGAAATATCAAAGAGTATTTTTGACCGCATAAAAGAACATAGGTCGAAAGGGCTTTCTGAAGAAAATATCGTTGATAAAATGGCAAAAGATACCAAACTTGGTTCTGATTTTATTGAATTCATTATGAAAAAGGTTTGAAAGAGGGTAGCAGTATGTCGATAGATTGGTCTAAAGTTCAAACAGAACACATAGAAGAAGCATGTAGATTACACGATGTCGAAGATAATCGCCCAACAAGTCCGGCAAGAACTACATTTCTTATTCACAATAATAAACGGTATTCAGCTAAGTTCATTCGAGGATTGGCGTATAAAATCGCAACAGAAATTGAATTAAGATCGGAGGATTATTCGGGCGGGCTAGAAACAATGCGATTTTTTAATGCTTTAGGTTTTTTAGTTGAACACAATGGGACAATCACTGATGGGGTGCATGAGAATGGATCAGACCAGAAACCCATAGCTCAAAACCTTACATTCCTAAAAACTACAGACCAGAAGGCTGATACGACTACCAAAAAAGAAAATAGTTCATCTGGAAAGACGCAGAAGGATTTTTTATTCAAACTCTTGAAGCAACGATTTGGATGTGTTGTGAACGAAGCTAAATTTGATTGGTTGAAGGTTCCGGATAGTGTCTCAAAGAATGATGTTTTTGATGAGATCTATGATAATCTTGTTTCAATTCGAGGTCATAATAATTTTTCGACATCAGATTACAAACTTGCGTGTGATTATTTTATCCCTTCACACAATTTGATCATTGAATATGACGAGAGGCAACATTTCACTATACCGAGAGCGAATTCACTTGCACACTATCCATCTGATCTAAATTTAGGCTTTGATAAAGATAAATGGTGCGAAGCATCCGATACCATTAGAGCTACTGACAAGAAGCCAATATATCGGGATGAGCAAAGAGCATTCTATGACAGTGTCCGGGATATACTTGCTGCACACAACGGAATGACATTGATACGGATAAAGGACGGAGATTATGACTGGAAATCAGAATCAGGGCCGGAAATACTAAACAAGCTTATTGGTTATCTCGAACACGACACATACCCCTCGGATAATGATGATATCAATGTTGATGAAACCATTGAACAGATTGCACGTTGTTATACTACACTTCAGGAAACGTATCGTGGGTGGGCAAAAGGATTTAAAAATCACGAAGATGTTATTGATTGGCTAAAAAATAATAATTTGGGTGAACGACCAAAACAGAAAAAATTAAATCTGCTATGTAGTTATTGGAACCCGATAACAATCTCTGTGCTACGTATCTTAGCTCCAGATTGTATAGCAAATATGAAAGAACACTTCAATAAACTTATCAATCTATCAGGTGACCAAATTTATAGCAAACAGATTTGGTACTTACTTTACTTCCTCCATCCGGTTAGACACGAGTTGTATTTCTTTGATATTCACTATCTTGATGGATACGCTCAACATCTTTGTAGACTTCTTCGCTCTCATCGTCTTGGCTTGATAAGTGCTAAGACCTATCTCGATAATGACGATGATAGAACAATAGATGGCTCTCACATCAGTTCATGCGGTACAATGGCGTTCAAACATCTCCACATTCATCCAACGACAAGTAAATGGGGAAAACCAAACCTTGAGAATCTCACCGAAGCGAGCATTCGTGCTCTTAAGATAAATGAAGGTGATATATCATCTGAAGAACAGACAGTTGCGATTGATATCAGCGCAAGGGCAACAACAAGCTTCAAAAATTGGCTTGGATATGCGCCCTGTGCGATAAATGAAGGCCCAATCTTTACACTGAAGAAAGGTAAGAAACATTTAGATTGCTTCGAAGCGATAGTTGAGATTCTCAATGGTTCAGATCATAAACAGGCCACTATGAGAGCTAAATTAAATGAATTCTACGAAATAAAAGTTACAAGTACGCCGTGTGTGTAGTTCGGTGTATTTTTGTATAACATTGTGCACGTGAAATTCAATGATTTTAGGAACATGCAGCGCTTTTGCGCCGGATGGTTGCTTTTTGGATCTAAACTGTTCATTTCAACCTTAACTCGTAAAGTCGCTGGCCAAACCCTTCGATCAAATCCCTCTGAGCGAGTTTCGCTCTCCACTTTTCCGGTATCTCATCTTCACCATAGTAAGCACCTGCCAATTGCCCGTAAATCGCACATGTGGTATCGGCATCGTCGCCAAGGTTGACAGCGAGCAAACACCCATCTTTGAATGAATCGCTGTTGTGGAAGGCCCACAGGGCAGTTTCAAGGGCTCTGGTGACATGGCCGGTACCTTTGATCTCAGGTGGTTCACGGACTTTAAATGACCCTCCGGCAATTTCATCGATCTCAGGGATTAATGGATGCTCTTCCCAGTATCCTTTGACAGGACTGTATCTGTGTGAAAGCAGTTCTTCTTTTGTGAAACCCGTAACGGCGCCTACTATCAGACTTCCATAGTAGCGACAGGCATCCACACAGGCAATATTCCCGTGAGTTGTACGTGAACTGTCTCCTGACATTTCAATGGCTTCTTTTGGTTTTTGTGCGAAGAAAAGCGGGATTGGTGCCAGTCGCATCAGGGATCCGTTACCTGCCGATCTATTATGTGTAGGACCGCAGTACGGTTCATGGGTTTTTTCAAATCTGGACAATGCTTCCATTGTTGTATTTCCAATATCAAAACAAGTGCCTGTGCTGCTCATGTAACCTTCTTTGTACCATTTGAGATATCTCTCAAGCTGGTCAACCGGATCGAAATCTTGTTGTTCGATTAAACTGTCAGCGAGGCACAATGCCATTGAAGTGTCATCCGTCCACTGTCCGGGTTTTAGGTTGAAAGGACCGCCGCCGATCATGTCATCGAGTGGGGTGAATGTACCGGGTTGTTTGAATTCTAATGTGGTTCCAAGGGCGTCTCCGGTTGCTAGGCCGAGGAGGGCGCCACGATAGTGGGTTAGTTGAGTCATTGTTGGTGTTTTATTGGGTATTATCTGGATTTCTATTTTCGTATTTGTTCATGTGCTGTTTATGGGGACGTTCGTATGAATGCGATACTGGTTAAGAACCCTTTTGCCACTCCATTGCTCAGCAGTTCTCTCCGTCATTAACCGGATTTAAAGTGTATGGTACGATCTTTTTACACACAGGGTTTTCATATTCGTGTTTTCGACCTGTTTTGAATACGATCTCACCGCTGTCATTTCCCATTCTGATATCGGGTCTGACAGACGGATAAAAGTACGGCGTCAGATGATTATGATGCACGAATACATAATACCACCTGCCGTTTTCTGATCTGAAGTGAAATACCGGAGGTCCGTCATAGAAAACATTGGGGTAGTCCTTTGCACATTCCATTCAGCAGTATACAGGTTCGTGCTCCGGTTTTTTAATTGTATCTCACCATAGATCATATCCCCCATAAACTTCCAAAACAATTATATCCAAACCCACAAATTACTACCTATAAAAATAACAAGGTCCCCCTACTCATGCTAACCACCCTACTAAAATCCCTAAAACCAAAACAGCTCACCGCCGTCCAACACAGCGAAGGTCCCCTCCTGATCATCGCAGGTGCAGGCACCGGCAAGACCACAACCATCACGGCCAAGATCGCTCACATGGTTGAAAAGGACGGCATCCAGCCGGAACATATCCTGGCACTCACCTTCTCAAAAGAAGCCGCAAGGAACATGGAACGTAAGGTAAGGGAACTGCTTGGCGAAAACAGGGATGTCAAGGTAAGTACATTCCATTCATTCTGTGCTGACATCATACGGGATAATTCAAGGGAATGTGGAATATCTGATGATTTTTCCATATTTCAGGAAATCGATTCAGCGATCTTCTTTTACAGCGAAGTGGGGATTGATGTAAGAAACGCAACACTCTATGCCAACACCATCTCAAAAGCAAAAGACCTCAATCTACCAATTGGAAAGTTCAAAGAGTATGCGGATGCAAAAAAAGACCTATTACTGCCTTTTGCAAAAGAGGATGAATGGGAAAATACCTATCACAATTACAAGATCAAACTTAACACGTTCCACCTGAAAAGTAAGGAAGAGCAAAAAGCCGACAAAGCAGATAAAAAAACGTGGCAGGAACTCATTGGACTGTATGACGAGTATCGCAAATATCACAACTTTGTAGATGCATGGATCAAATACGAAGAGAAAAAGTCCAGTATCAATGCCCTCGATTACGGCGACCTTAACCTACTTGCCCTTGAATATCTGAACAGTTATGGCACTAATGAACTGAACCGCACCTACCGCTACATCATAGTTGACGAATTTCAGGACACCAATTACGTCCAGTTCGAATTAATTAAAAAACTCACTGCAAAAGAGCAGAACATCACAGTTGTTGCGGATTCCAACCAGACGATCTATGCATTCAGGGGTGCATACTCGAACAACATAGAGGAGTTCAAGAAACAGTTTGGCATCACACTGGAACAGGTCGTATCCCTTGATGTAAGTTTCAGGTCCACTGACAATATCCTGCGGGTATCCCATAGATTAATTGAAAAGAACTATTCTGAAGACCATATTGATGATTGTATTCTTCTAAAGAACCACGAAGGCACACAGGGTACCAATGTTATCATCCAGGAAACGATGGATGAGAAAGAGGAAGCCCGCAGAGTCGTTGAGATGATCGAAGAGCACATCGCTGCCGGCATACCAATGACCGGTATCGCTGTCCTCTACCGCACACATGCACAAGGCAGGCTTGTGAAACAAGCACTCATGATGCGAGGATTGCCTGTCACTGTAAAGGATGATACTGATTTCTTGAAGCAGACCGAGATCAAGACAGCATTCTCATATCTCCATGTACTGAACAACATCACGCATCCAACCGCGCGGGGTACGGAAGCATGGTGGAGATTGTTCCATTATAATAATGCACTCAGTAGCAGTGATTCGATCAAGATCGCTGAATATATCAAAAAGAACTGGATCTCATTCCAGGATACGATATATCATCATATTGAGGAACTGGGACTCAGTGACAGTGGAATTGAGACCATCTCCAGAGTCAAATGTCTGGTTGAAGACCTATCGGCAATGTCAAAACTTGATATTTCCGACCTTGTCCTTGAAATATACGACCGCAGTGGACTAAGCCGCCAGTTTGCGCATTTGGATACTGTAAGAACGCGGGAAGCATTACTCAACCTCAGCAAACTCCATGACGTGGCAGTTGCTTTTGAGAAAAATCACGAAAACGGATTGTCGGATTTTGTAGATTACCTTGAGATCCTTGATGAGATGGGTGGAAATCCACCGGCTGCACGTATTCCAGAGGAAGATGCGATTAATCTGATGAGCGTCCATTCTGCCAAAGGACTGGAATTTGATATTGTGTTCGTGATCAACATGGCAAAAGAGAAGTTCCCACTCACGCGCGGTGGGAAGGAACCGATCATACCGCTTGAGTTCATGCATCAGTACAAGGACCTCTTTGAGCGGGACCTGTCCGCATCTGATCTTGAAAGTGCCATTCGTGATCGTAAAAGAGAGATCAAACTTGAAGAGGAACGCAGGCTTGGTTATGTGGCGTTCACCCGTGCAAAAACAAATCTCATCCTGACGCTTGCATCCACATATGGTGGGAATGTAAGAGATCCATCTGTTTTCCTATTCGACATTGGATTTGATGATCTGATGGACACTGAGCCTGATGCCGATGATAATATCGAACTTGACGACCTGACATACCGCATTGACAGTGATATCAAGGCACGCGAAGTTGTCATGGACGATGAACTTGAGAGGAAGAAAAACCAATGGCGAAATCTTATTATTGAATCTCTTGATTCGGGTGATCTTTCAGAGACCGTTCATAACGTGCTTGTTTACCAATCCCTCAAGGATGGAACTGTAGGGAAGTATCAGGATGATCTTAACTCAAACTGGTCAACTATCGACCCCGAGGCTGATGCGAAAGAAATTCTTTCCGCGATAAAATCAGGCGGGAACGGATTGAAGTTCAATCCCGATACGATGACATTCAGTGTCTCGTCCATTAAAGTGTATGAGAAATGCCCTAAACAGTATGAACTCCAGAACATACTGAGAATGCCTACAAGAGCTTCGGAAGACAGTACTGGTGCGATGAATCTGGGTAGTTTCGTGCATAAGGTTTGTGAGATTACTGTAGAAGATAAGATCTCTACAAAGGATGAGATGTATAAAATTGCAGATGAACTTATCACCAAATCCGAATGGAAGGGTGTTGATCTTACGAGAGCAAAACCACTGCTTGAAGTGTTCTGGCTACGTAATGGATCCAGAATTAAAGACAACTTGTTTGTTGAAAAAAGGTTTAGTGTGCCAATCGAGGGTTTCATTTTCAAGGGATTCATTGACAGGATAGACCTGTTGCCCGGGACTGATAATGAAGTGGAGATCATTGATTACAAGAGCGGTAAATTCGAACCGAGTCCCGATGACAGGGCAAAGCAACTTTTGCTTTATGCACATGGGTTCAATCATCTCTATCCTGATTATATTGTTCGAAAACTTACACTTGACATGCTTGCACGTGATAAGCCAAGGGTGTATGAACTGCAGGATGATGGGAATTATACCGGATATAGAGTTAAACCGCTTGACTTAGGTGTTATTGAGAGGATGGCTGAGACTGCGAGGAAGATCGCTCATGATTACGAGCATGGGTTTAAGATGATTGATGATGAAGCGGTTTGTAGGGATTGTGGTTTCCGGTTGTATTGTGGAGAGTGAACGTGACAAAAACATACCTGATATTCGATACCGAAACCACAGGCTTACCATTAAACTGGAAAGCGCCAATCACAGACCTGAACAACTGGCCACGCCTGGTCCAAATCGCATGGTGGCATTGTGACAAATCGGGAAATATACTTTCGGATTCCGATTACATCGTAAAGCCGCAAGGCTTCACCATTCCTGACGATGCAGCAGATGTTCATGGGATCTCAACTGAAACCGCGATCAATAAAGGAATTAATCTGGAAATTGTCCTTAATGAATTTGCCGAAGCAATGGAACGATCAGACATTTTGGTAGCCCATAACATTAATTTTGATGAGAAGATTGTCGGGGCTGAATTTTTGAGAGCTGCTCTTGATAATCGGTTAACCGATATTCCAAAGATATGCACAATGAAAATGTCAACTGATTATTGTAAGTTGCCTGGGCTATATGGGTACAAGTTGCCGTCCCTTTCGGAATTGCATTACAAATTATTTGATGAATATTTTGATGAAGCGCATGATGCTGCTGTTGATGTGA
>JAUWQD010000008.1 GCA_030611265.1 Methanosarcinaceae archaeon
GCACTATATGTTTATAAAACATATACTACGAGAAATACTGCGCCGACTGTGGCGCAGTAATACTGTTCAAAATTCAAGTCTTCTTACTGATATTCCTTAAGTGATTCCAGAGCCTGTTTTACCATCATACGATAGTGTTCAGCATCAGGATTGTAGTGTTCAACAGCTTTTGCAGCATCGGGTCCATCACTCTTGAGCAAATTGAGGCGGTCCATTGTCTGCTTTGCTGTGTCCAGTACCCACAGATCACGGGTATTACCATCAACAATCTGGATTGATTCAGGACGCACTGATGTTAGAACATCTCCATCACCTGTTGTGTATGTGCTTGGCTTTCCAACGATTGCCACAAATGCAGGTGTTTCACATTCCACCAAGACCTGTGCAGCTTCTGGCTGATACTGTCCTGCATATATCATAAATGAGCCGGTGGGGTCTGATACCCGTCCACGCCAATACTCTGAATCAGTACCGATATCTTCCTTCTCTGTAAGTGTTCCTACGATGAACATGCGGTTCACTTTCGCACCGGTAGGCGTGAGCAAATACTGCGGAGCATACTGGTCGTCACCGTCTTTGAACGTCAGGTTAGATTCCCTGAATTCCTGGGCAAAAACCCTTCTTGCAACTTCCCTGAAATATCCTGCCATTTATGCCACCTCCACCTGTGCAAGCAGATCATCAAGCAATGCAGCATCCACCTGTGATTCCTGTTCAATTGAATCCACCAGTATATACCGATCCATCCTTGGTCCTGTGACAGTATAATACTTGCCGATCAGTTTAGCCTTGAACATATCCAAAACTACCGCCTGATCAAGGGCATCAGCAGCCATAGCAATTGCATCATCAAGTGTTGCCCCACCCGTGTTTTCAGTTCGTTCGCGATTTAGAAGAGCCTCTTGAGTGCTGACCCCATCATCCAAAACCGCTTTTATCCGTAGATCATATACACCATCTACTTTGCCATGCTCAGTGCATGCACCTTTTGTCAATGACCTGTTACATTCAGGACAGCGCTTTATAAGTCCTGAACCGGACTGAATGTCCACCAATACACCGGTAAAAGTAACATTTGATGTCCCCACCTCTATATCCTCATCAATCTCCTCTATTGAACTGTTTTTGTTGAGATCAATGTTGATCCGACCGTTCCATTCCTTTGAAACCACATTACTAATCAAATAACATTTACCTTCTTCAACATCGGGCAGCTCTGCGCCCACCCATTTTGTAAATTTGATAGTTCCAGTCTCATCCCCGATCAAACCAACCTGTGAGATCGATTCATGTTCATTATCCCATAATTGAACGATCTTACCTTTGACTGTGACCCATTTTCCGTCTTCGGAAATATCAGCTGTGTTTACCTGTGGTGACTCGGACCCAAGAGCCGATTGAACGGCATCTATATCCTCATCAATTTCTTCTATTGAACTGATCTTATTAAAATCGAGGTTTATCCGGCCATTCCATTCCTTTGAAACCACCTTATTTATCAAATAACACTTGCCTTCTTCAACATCAGGTAACTCTGCACCCATCCATTTTGTGAATTTGATAGTTCCAGTCTCATCCCCGATCAAACCGACCTGTGAGATCGATTCATGATCATTGTCCCATATCTGTGTGACCTTGACCCTAACACTAACCCATTTTCCGTCTTCGATGATGTCTGCGACATTTACAAGCGGTGATTCACCATAATCCTGACTTGTATAGAAGTCACTTCTGGCAATGTCATTTTCTTTCAAAAAGTAGTTAACAACACTTCTCTTGGCTTCATCCATCGGGACCTTGAATTTGTTGACAAGTTTGTCCAATCTCTCTTCAATATCCTCAACAGGGATCTCTGTACCAAGTTCTAAAAATCTGTCTTTTATGCTAATAGCTGTTTCTTTCATTTTATTCCTCAAGCCTCTTGTTTGTGTTTTGTTTGAGAGGCAAACATCAATACGCACTATTTGTATATATAGATGAGCCAAGCGGGGTGAAAGTATTCAACTCGACAATCATCCATCATTTTCAAATTGCCATACCGGTCTACCCACCTGCTTACCCACCTGCTTATCCGCCTGTTTATCCACTCATTTCAAGAGAATATCCGAAACCACCTTTGCAGCATCTCCTTCCCCGATCACAGTGACCATATCATCAAACTCCAAAACCAGATTTCCGTGCGCGATGATCGATTGATCGCCTCTTCGGACCATCATCAGCAGACTCTTTTCAGGAAATGACAGTTCTTTAATGGCTTTTCCGACGACCTTTGGATTTGTAACCTTTACCTCCAAAATATCGCCTTCATCCCCTACTTCACACATAGAAAACATATTAGGTCTGCCCACCATATTGTCAAGAACCAATGCTGTAGTCATTGCAGGACTCATGGAGCGTATCTCCAGATCCCAGAATGCATGCATATTATCAATATTGTTCACCCTTGCAACCAGCTGTTCTTCCTTGAACCCGAACTTGCTCTTTGCGATCTGGCACACAAGGAGATTCGTATTATCCTGATCCGTAGTGGTCACGAGATACTTCGCATTTTCAATTCCTGCCTTTTTCAAGACATTGATATCACCTGCATCACCGTGCACAGCCCGGATTCCCAGTTTCAACAACTTCTGGCAATTCTCATCCGATGTATCCACAACAACAACATTCTCACCGCGCTTCTCAAAACGTTCGGCCAATATTCGACCTACTTCGCCGCCTCCGACTATGATAATTTCCATGGGTATCACTCCTAATAAATTTGCAACATACTTTGAAAGGGTACCAGTCATAACTACCGTAATGATCACTGTAAGGAATACGAGTCCAACAAGCATCTGCCCACCAGCGATTTCCAATAGATCGAGCTTGAGCGCGAAATACGTTGCAACCGATGCAGGAACTACGCCCCTTGGGCCAATAAATGAAATAAAGAGTTTTTCCTCCGTACGAAGACGTGCACCCTTTGCTGAAACAAACACTGCGATCGGTCGAACCAGAACAACTAGCAAAAGCACGACTGCGACTCCGCCGAGACCGATCTGTGCAATGTCATCAAACTTCAACATTGCTGCAAGAAGGATGAAGATCAGAGACAGCATCATAAATACAAGATCTGACTTGAACTCCTTTATCGCTCGCTTGTATGGAGTCTTGGATGTGCCCATAATAATACCAAATAGTGCAACCGCCAGTATTCCTGATTCATTTCCAAATGACTCCGATACAATATAGGTCGCAAGGACCAGTGCAAGTGTGATCAATCGGGCTGTTTGTTCTGTGAGCACAGGACCTTTTGTTAGGAATCTATCCAATGCCACACCACTGATCGCACCCATCAAAATACCGATGAATAAACGATATACGATAAATCCAATCGCTTCCATACCGGATAACTGCGACACGATCCACTCAAACACCATTGCCGCCAATATTACACTTGCCGCATCATTTAGCACACCTTCAAGTTCCAACACCTTGCTCACTTTGTGATTTACACGCAAACCCCTTACAATAGGAGTGATCACAGTTGGACCGGTCGCTGTAACCAGTGCCCCGAAAAGTGCTGCAAGTTCAAAATTTACTCCAAGAAACAGATAAGTGAGCAGCGTAGCACCAATAAAAGTGATCAATACTCCAATTGTCGTCAGTTTCAATACACTTTTTTGTATGGTTCTTATGTGTCTGAAATCAATGTGCAATCCACCGTCAAAAACAATAATCGCAACAGAAAATGAGACTATCGCAGTCAAACCATCCCCGAACACCGACGGGTCAAGAAGGTTGAACATCTCCGGCCCTATAAGCACCCCTTCAATTAAAAGAAATACAATAACAGGAATCTTAAAATGAATACTAAGAGACCGTGCCAAAAGCCCCAGTATTAGCACAGACACGACCATTTGTAATAGATATATCGAATCCACGATCAATCCCCGTTTTATGTATGTGTCATACGAACTTTTGCACTGGTTTAAAACTTATAAGGCTACCACATATCAATGTTGGTGTAAGTATAAAATCGTATGCAACATAATTTAAATATTTAGCGAATTTCTACCAACGAAAAAATTCTCACTCACGGTCAGATTGACACGGACGTTGCAGTTTCAAAATCCATCTGCAAAGAACACGTATGTTAAAAAACCGCAGAGCATGCAAATAACGCAGAGTTGTAAATCGGTATGCAATACGCCTATAAAACTTTGCTCCTTTGTTACGGTTTCAACAAAGTTCAGTTCATCAGATATGGAGAGTAAGGCTGCTGTTTTTCCATATTGGAAGGATTTTAGCTTGATGTGTGGCAATTCGGCCACTTTTTCTTTTAGTTCTACGATTTTTTTGCAGTTTCAAGGTACTTTTGCCATACTTGTTTTGGTTTGCCATCAACTCTTGCCATTTCAACGGCATACCAATAGATATGACCTTTGATCGTCTTCTTTTTCAATGATACCAGTTTATGGTCAGGCTTACACCTTTGTATAAATATTACTCTAAAAATCACATTTATAGGGGCAATATTCGAATTTAAAAAGTTAGGCTATACACTTTTAAATTCAAAGGTAAGCCTACTGCTTTCGATTTTTAGTAGAAAACAAGGGGAATTTTACGTTTATTCGAATGGCAAGTTTAAGTTCGCATCCTTGATCGTTTTTATACCTTTGACCAACAGAATGTTATCAGAATCGATCAAACCTTTATTCATCATGTGTTCCAACTGAGCATCAATAAGATTTTGGGGAATATTGAGTGTGTATGCAAAAATTTTGTTCTTATTGATACCAACATACATACAAGCAAGTATTCGAATCTGTAGTTCTTCATTTTGGTTTAGCGCTATTTGCAGTACATTAACAGTTGATTTTTCAGCAGGTTCGATATAAATTGATATATCATCTTTTGTAGAAACGCTAAGAAGCACTGCACCCAATTTCCGTTCCTCAATAACAAGACTTTTAACATCCGCGATTGGAATGAATCGCCATAATGCATCAATTGCAACTCGTCCGACAAGGATTGAATCTTCATATACCCAACGTACTTTAACCATCCGTGCTGTCGACTTGATCATATCAACTTTATTCCATAACCTTGCGGTATTCTCAAATGCTTTATCGATATCCATACCCAGGTTTCCTTCACCTTTTCCTTTCAATTGCTCGACATATTCCAGACCGATCGGTGTAGGTGATGCATAATCATCAACTAATTTCCGTTTCTTCAGAACCATAAAAGCATGCTTTAACAGTACCCTATTTCGATCGAATATCGGAAACAGTATATCAGCATCATTTATTCCTGTTGCAAGCAGGCACAACAGACGTGTCTCATCCGGTTCAAGTTTTCCGAATGCGGTATCCACCGTAAAGCCAAGCAATGTGACCAGATAGTTTTTTATCTTTCGAACATTTTCCACTCTCCCTGCCAATATTATGGTGGATGTGATGTCCCCGGTACCAAACATTGACCCTTTTTTATAATCGATGACTAAATGGTTCGAATATTTTGAGGATTTGAGGATTTGGTTGCGAACTAAACCGGTGAGGTTACGACCAATCATTTCAATTGATTTAAATGGTATTATCTCAAAACAATTTTCTGAAGGTAACCACACGTTAGTATCGGTGATCTGGATCGTTCCACGCATCCATTTTATACCAGTGAGACTTTGCCTGGTAAGTAGTTGGGGTACACTGATTACATAGGTCATCTCTACTTCTAGTTTCACATCGTGCAAAACATCTACCTCTCACTTTTTATTCTTTCATCATTAATTCGGGTACAATCCCGTTTTAACATTCCGAGACCTGTGACGTTCCATCAGCTCATTTAAGTTCCACATAATAAACAATCCTATCATCAACTCCCTTATACGATCCGAAATTCGCTGGCACAATAAACTCATAATCGTGTGCAGAACTGATGAACGCGGAGGTTGCACCTTTATTGATCCCGGTGATAAATACAATATCTTCGTTGTCTGCAGTATCATATTCATTATTTCCCGTATCATCGCTCGAATCCCACAGTATACCTGTAATAAAATCAGAAGAAGCGATGGCACCCTGATTATTCCGGTCAGTACTATTGACAAGAGGGACATTTTCTACCGTATGCCCATAGATCGTAAATGTTGCTGTGGCTAATGCATATGTTCCGTCTGAACTGAATGCATCTGAAATGTTCACACCGGGCTGCATGTACCAATTTTGACTTAGGTCAAAAAAATCGGTGGTTGCTGCACTGCCATCTATTTTTTTGCCAATGCCCCTGAGGGCTGACCAGTTTATGATGGAATCAATGTCTGTCATATACACATTTCCCTCGTTACCATTCCACGGCCAGACATTCAGGTCATAAGTGTCATCAGATAGTTCAATGTTTCCACTTACATTTCCATATAGGTTTCTCCACAGTGTGTAATTTATATGAATATTGGATAATCTAAGGCTCCCCTGACTATCTGCTGAAAAGTTCAATTCAATCGTTACGTTGTTTGAATTTTCATTGTAAGTATAATTTACACCAATTGCATTGACATCTGCTCGCGGGATCAGTGCATTCAAGGCATCTGTTAGCCCGGCATTTGAGTTATCCAATGTGACTGTGCCGTTTGATGAACTGAAATTTATGGGCCCCCATTCAATGCCCCCGTTAGAACCTACATCCAGGTTAAGATATGTTAGTGTATCTGAAGTGTTTATGTCAAATTTCATGTCTATAATATTTGCACTGCGGGGAACCTCTATTACAATTGTGCCGTTCGAACCTCCGCCTTCAGGAAACGTGATAGTTTGCTCTGTTGCATCGCTCGTTGTGCTTTTAAATGTGGTAATCTCATAGACCGATGCAGGGTCATCATAGAACCATACAGTAGATCCATTTCTTGTCCAATCTGTAATAATTCTGGTAGACCCATCGTCATATCTCACAATAATTTCCCCAATTGTCCTATCTTCCGGCACAACAGCTGTTAGTCGATACCACGTACCATCTAATTTATTGTTAAGATTTACAATTACACTGTCATTGAAATTATGTTGTGTGATGAAAGCATCGGGTGTGTCCCGGGTGATGTTGTATTGATCTAACACTGTTTTTATGGTATCATTGCTGAGGAGTCGGTCAATATCATCAAGTTCAAATTCAATCTGTGAACAATTGTCACTGATATCGACCTCCATTTTGTTTTTGATCATTTGTAATGGTTGATCGGACATTTCATTATTTTTCATGTGTCCAAGTGGTTTGGTGTTTCTCCCATTGATGATGTTGACATGTGAAACGTTTATTTTATTTAGATTGTCGGGGATTGGTGAAAGTGGATCTTGATTTTTAATGATGACATTTTTCTTTATGGGATCATAGGCTACAATGATCTGGTCACTCGTTTCGTTATTTGACAATACCTTCTCAAATCGCCTCCTTGAACTATTCGATGCAGTCTTATTGTCAATTTGCAGTATATCGGTAGTAATTGGCACTGTTTCATTGGTTGAATTGATGCCATCTACAGTTTCATTAAATCCTTGTTGTGATGCTGATAAATTCACCACTGGCATACCAATTGTTGAGTTACTCAATGTAGTGGATGCCTGAGCGCTGCTATCGTAAAATACAAATTGCAATATCATGAACATACAGAAAAATATGGTAACATGTTTTTTTGGCATAGCAGTGCATCCTACATATATTTGTTAATTTAACATAAGCGGCATCGTCCAAATTTCCAGTGATTCCTAATACGCATACATTTACATCATGCAGAGTTGAATCACCGGATCTTGGTATTATGCCTACGAAAACTTATTTTCCACATACATGCATCATTTCTTGTTCATGTGTTCCATGGACGCCGGACTTTTCGATGGAGTTGCTCTTATCCGTTCCCAGAGTGCATATTTTTTTACGAGTCCGATTGCAAATATCATAACTGTTAATACAACTACAGCGCCTGCAACCGGACCCTTCTTTCCTTCAATACCAAGAGGATAGGTACCCTCGAGTACTTTTATCATGACATTGTCACGTTTCCCATAATTTATGTGGACCAATGCATCTCGATTTTGTTCAAGATTCGTGTTGGATAATGTAGTGATAAAAATGGCAACTGCCTCCCCGCCTACATCGATCAGTTCTGGCACATCCATGATCAATACTTTTTTCTCACCATAGATTGTCAGATCGATTCTTGTTTTTACGTATACCGGCACATCACCAATATTTTGTATTAATACCTTGAGTTTATGTTCTTCAATATCATACACCACTTTCTTGACCACTATTGCGGATGTGTCAACTTCCTTGATTAAACCAATATCCATATTTTTTCTGAAAGCATGATCAAGTGATTTTGGAGCTTCTCCAAAATGTGTGGTAATTTCCATGCTAAGGGTCCGTGAGTCCGAAACATATTCATTCAGGTCGACCGGATAGGCAATTGGAATGGATCCACCGGATTCAACGAACACTACATCCTCATCACCGATTGTTGCAACATGTTCTTCGTCAGCGTATATGGCAATACTCGATTTAAGATATGTATCGACATCTGCTTTGTTTTCATATATCACTTCTAAGTCATTGGAAGCAATGTTATAGTTCACCGGCAGGATGTCAAGATCAAGTTCATTTTTTGGAATTTGG
The DNA here is from genome assembly GCA_030611265.1 of Methanosarcinaceae archaeon. GTDB lineage: Archaea > Halobacteriota > Methanosarcinia > Methanosarcinales > Methanosarcinaceae > Methanovorans. The sequence continues at coordinate 8,644 of JAUWQD010000008.1, forward strand.
AATATGTCCAAAGCCGCAACACCGCCTGCGTTTCCAGCCCCTGCATTTCCCTGGGCGAATTTGATAAATATGAACATGCCGGTAGCATCTTTGAGCCTTTTGGCAGAACCTGTCAGTTCATTGCCAATAAGCACGCCTGTTGAAACATTGTTATCTTTCACGTACCGGATCACCTGGGGGGGAACATCATTTTCACCAATGAATATTACAGGTTCATCCCCTGCCATCAGGCTGCTTTCAATGGAATCCCCGTTTGTGAGCAAAACCTGTTTGGTAGGCTCGATCTGCATGTATTTTTCTACAATTGCAAGATTGTCGTCAAATTTGCTTCCGGTATTGATCACATCGGGCGTAAATTCTTCGAGTTTTTGTCTAACTTCATAGTCAAGATGGCCATACAGGGTAAGATTTTCTGTGCCTGTGGTCTTTAAAAATGAATATATCCTGTTTATGTTCTCTTTATCTGCAAACAGGACAAATGATCTGCTCTTTATTGCATATGGTGCAACGGATACTGCATTATATCCATATGAACCATCAATGATAATAAAATTGGATACCTCCGACATCCCTGCCAGTTCGAGGTTCGTGTCCGTCAGGTCTGTTGACTTGAGTACTGTTACTGTGTACCCATTCACTTCAAGCCTGTTCTTATAGTACATGGCATATGGAACGCGATCTGATTCTATCAGGTACACATCTGTCAGACGATTGTTCAACAGCGGTATGATGCCGGTACTGTATTCCTCACTCAAGATGAACTTAGAAGGAACTTCACTAAGTTCAGCATACAGTATCCCTGAATACACATCCTGCCAGTTGGCAGAATTAATTATTACCTGATCCACCACTTCCGCTGATGATGTATTGACACTCAATATTAATAAAAAAATAATCAAGATCGTCCTCATGATCGTGAACCCCTTATAAAATCGTTAATAAATAAAAAATGGGAGTGTTCAACTCCCGCTATTCATTCTACAGTTTCCTTCAGGACAGTTCCACATAGAAGTAATATGTTTCTGTCGTGCCTGTCGGAACCATCATCTCAAAGTCATGGGTCCCGCTGTTGAACGTGGTCCCATCGTTGATGATGTTTACGACAAACAGGAGGTCGTCTGTGTCTATTACAGTAGTATTGTCCTTGACAATGCCGGTTTTATAAGACGTACCAAGGGTGGCGACTGCAGGAGCACTTGTCATCGTCGTATCGCCGATGGTAAAGGTGTCGGAATCGGTGAACGCGGCTGTCGCATTATCACTACCAGAGCTTGTGAAACTCCATGCAATGTCAACTTCTGTTGCCGAACCATTTTCCAGACTTGCCCAGGTAATTCCTGAACCATCCGTACTTGCTATCACTTCACCTTCTGAAGCGGGTGTCCATTCCCACTGGTATAGGTCAGCTGACTCGCTGCCAAGACTTATGTTACCGGTCACGTTTCCGTAGAAACCTGCCCAGCGCTCGGTGTAGGTATCGGCCTCCAGGTTCACTTCAGTGATATTGCCGCCTTCTGTGGTGACTGCAGCGGAAGCAGTTGGGCCAGGATCAGTTGCAGTTCCCTCGGTTGCGGTCGTTGCACCCGGACTGGCACTTGCTGGCATAACTGCCATTGCAAACATGGATAGTACCATGAGTGCTGAAAGAATCGATATTTTTGTTTTAGTCCTCATATTTATTCACTCCTTTGATTGGTGGCAAATGCACATATTTAGGTGCATTTGCTTATTTGTTACACATATGCAATTGCTACTATATAATATTGTCTATTGCATATTTTGAGAGTGCTCCGGGTGAAACCGGCAATATTGCAAGGGCGGCGTGCGCACTATTTGCTACAAAAAAGTGTGCAGGCGAGATAGGCCACGAGGGGAATGTGAGAAAACTATTGTGTGGGAACACGCGGCACCATATCACTAATGTCGGTGTCCTTCACCTGTCCGGTCAGATGCCTTGCCAGGCATTGCGCAACTGTTATGAAGTTGCGATAGCCTTAAATACATGTATGACATATTATCAATTGTGGGGCGAAACATCTGAAATCTGAGGCATATTTATCCTCATATTAAGTTTTCGTTTCGCCCCATACTAGTTAGAGAGTCCAGACAACAAACCCATCCACAAAAAACAAGTAAATAATACACTTGTGTAAAATAATACACTTGTGTATACCCTCTGGCCTCTCTGACTAATTATAGTTTGAGTTTGCAAATTAATTGTTCAATGCAAAACAAAATGAAATATGATTGACAAGGGAAAGTAAGGCCGAAACATTCGAAGAATAACCTAACCTCCATCTAAATTGTTCCGATTGCTTTCCCAACTTGTCAATGTTTGCGACAATTATAGTTAAGTACCTAATATTTGATACTAATATTTAGAGACTTTTTAATTCCTTCTGGTCATTTGAATTTTAACGAACCGCAGATGAGCGCAGATTTCGCATGCAGTATCCGCGTTTATCTGCGTTCATCCGCGGTTAACAGAACTGATTGATAAGTGTGACCAGAAAATAATAAAAAGTCTCAATATTTAAACAACTTAATTTTCAGACGATTTTTTTAGCAGATAAAAGCAAGGTAATTATACCACAGAGAAACACAGAGTCCGCAGATGATTCCGTTCTCTGTGTCCTCTGTGCACTCTGTGGTTTATTAATTATTACTGATTGTAAATAACATAGTATCAGTCAATATTGTTTAGTTTTTAACTATAATTACATTTTAATAATCTTTTACAGTAGTGCAATCGTCTCATTAAAAATAACGTGACTTTTTTTTCTTTATTTGGAATGCATTGCAAAAAATCAACCGCGGAGAACACTCACCTCCTGCGGAGTTGAGTGCCTCTGTGGTTGATTTTCTTTGCCATGATCAATTCATCCGAATATAGGGATTTCTGAATAATGCTCAAGTATATAAAGAATGCCTAATATTTATTTTATATTGCTAGCATTACTTTTTGCAATGCAAGTGACCATAAATATTTCATTCAGTACACGCATGACACTGCGTCATTGTCCAATTATTTTTCAGACACGGATTTCACCGATTAACACCGATTTGATGTTTGTCAAACATCAAACACTTCGCATCACAAACCCAATGGACTCTTCTGATATCGATTCCTAACAAGCTTGAATCCGTGTAAATCTGTGAAATCCGTGTCTATGTAATTATCGATTTTGATAAAATCCCTATCGAAATAACTAGTTTTTTGAGATAGTGCCAATACACAGTACAATCAACAACATGAACCTCTAAAATAACCGAATAAAAAATTGTAAATTGGATATATGGGTAAAAAACACATAATCTAATATTGCAAAAGAAGTCCCATTTCAGAAATCCCTAGAATATATTAAAAAGTCTCAACTTCGACAGAAATTTGACATATATCTTTCCGAACCATTTGTCCAAAAATTTCGAAAACCACAATCATCCGATATTATTCAATATTTAAGAAAAAGATTTGTTTTCAAAATATACCTGCGGAAAGTGAGGTTCTCCGCTTTGATGACGATTTACCACCATCTGGCGTGAACTTTACGGCATTATGCAGCAGATTCAATAACACCTGTTTTGTTTTGATCTTATCAGTACAAACCTGTTTGACCTCCGGCCCGATAACCATCATGATCTCATGATGTTTCATATTTGCAGCATGTTTTATTGCGGATACAGCAGTCTATATGACTCCTTTGACTGGAAATGGTCCTCCGATCTCAATGCCACCCCCATTTATCACGAATTCCCGTATTCTTTTATCGTGATCACTACCTTTCATTTTAACCACAGAGATCGCCTTTTTAATTTCAGAATCGACCTCAACACAATGGATTGATATCACAGAATCCATTATAAACGATAAAATACCTTCTGTAGTTTTTGTATTTCCGAATATGTCCAAATTATCATATATAAAAATTGAGGTAATGCCATTCGATTTAAAATACTTCACGAAAAATTTTATTGATTCAAGAAGTTCGTCCTTATTAGGAAATTTATGAGTCAGCCCTGTAATACAATCCATAAAGATCCTGTCAACGTTTGCATTTTCAATCTCCATTCTAAGTATTTGGGCAACTTCACCAACACAGCAACTGGACTCTATGGAAATTAATTTTAAAAAACCCGCACCTACAAATGTCTCAAAATCCCACCCAAATCCTGCGGCATACCTGATAATATCTGCAGCGGATTCTTCGGATGACACGATTATGCAGACGTTTCCACTTTTCAACCCTTCATTGATAAAATGCAAGCCGATGTTGCTTTTACCGGTTCCGCCATTCCCCGTAACAAGAGTCGTGGACGATTGGAAAAAGCCGCCCCCTGCCATATAATCCAGTTCACTGATGCCGATACTTATACGATCTATATTCATTTTCGTAAGTTTTTTGCTGCATGGCAGGAGCGGGAACACTGTAATTCCATCGTCTTTGATCGCAAATTGGTGCTTTCCCCGCAAATAGCGTACGCCGCGCATTTTAGTGACTTCGAGATAACGTTCTCTTTTATTACCAATCTCGCGGTCATCAAGTACTATGATCCCATCAACAAGGTAGCTCCATAGTTCAGAATTCGCTGTACCGGAAGGGAATTCACTCGTCATTATAACAAGTGTGTTCCATTTCTTGATTTCTTGCAGGAATTTTAATATGAAATTTCTTTTTTCTACATCTTCCAATTTCCTTTCCTCAAAAGATTTAATCGTATGTTCCAAAATAGTGACCGGGTCAATTGCAACAATTGCCGGATTAAGCTGATGCAACTGCTCCTCAATGAATTCAAAAACTGCAAAATCACCTTTACTAAGTATATTGGAATTAATTCTAATGATCTGCATTTTTTGTTTCTCGCAGACATCAGGATCATAAAAACTATAGTTTGACATGTGCTCTTTGATCATCTGTGTTTGCTCAGAGATCATTGAAATGAATACACATGTTTCGTCATTCTTGCGTGCAGCATTAAATAGGGATTGCATGCAGAATGTTGTTTTTCCAACACCTGCACCGCCGACAAGCAAAATGGTTGATGCTTTTTCAAATCCGCCTTCAAGAATTTCATCCAGTCCATGAATTCCGGTAGGGATGCGTTCACTTTTGCTCATAGATGCCACCTTCATTGTTTTCAGTCCTTGTTCATTAAGTTCTTCACACAAACATTTTCACCCATATTTGAGATCGCATCATTTATGGCGCGAATGTTATGATTAAGTATATCAAGATTGAGGTGTATGTAGTGGATCTCAACACCATGTTCAGCATACATCTTACCAAGAAGATGTTGAATGTCAGCCAGAAGTTTTGATTGTATGTGTATCATTGACAGCAAAAGCTTAATTGTATTATCAGTATTACTATGTTTGGCACTAAGCATCTGCACGGCACAATCATCAATGTTTTGAGTGATTTCCTGGAGATCCCTGACTACCGATTTGTATTTGATATCTGTTTCTGCGAGTAACTTGCGTCGATCTTCTGGTGACAAACCTTCCAGTTGATTGATTTTGATGTTCATTTTATCACCTCATACAAACAAGAACATTAATGTAGCCATCATAAAAATATTCACAATCATCATGACAATTAGCAGTATGAACATAATGGGTGAATTCAGAGTGACAACATCCTTCCATGATGTATCCTTAAATTCATTCCATGAAGTTGTGGGCTGTACCATTACATCACTTTCTTGCAAATGATAGACGCGGTCCATTGCAGCCTGTATTGAAATTTCCACTTCCTTACTTGAGCCCCCGGATACGCCAAGGTACATTATGGAATCTTTCTTGTTTGAGACCAGATTATTCAGGTTCCTGATGAAACGTATGATCCGTTCAATCATATCATAGGACAACAAAGCGTTCAGATTATCAAAGATTATCAGGTTTTTACTGCCTTTGACCTTTAGCTGATCTACCGAGCGTAAAAGACAATTATATTCTGTAGGGGATGAACAATACAATGTATTCTCATATTTTTGTTCAAGCCCAAACATATTGCTCAGAATATCAATGTAATGTATTTTGTCAATGTTTATGGCAGATGCACCGCAATCGCGGAGATGTACGGTAATATCCCCTGGTACTTTGTGGTAACATATCCAAATAATATTGTTTATTTCGGAATTGGATATCGCATTAACTGCAACATTGTAGAGTTCTTTTTCAGTATTACTCACAGGTGCAGTAGCTATAAGGGTGCTACCTTGAAAGAATTCATTTTCAAAATCAGGGATATTTTTCATCATCTCAATCACATTTGTAGCATAACATGATACTTACTGTACACTTCGATTCCCGTGTCAGTGATATCGTATTGTCGAATTTCCCTCGAATGTTTCATCCACCTCATTTTAATTATTCGAATAATGTGGATGAGTTCCGCCAGATCTTTTGATTGGACCCTTCGCAGTGAGATGATACCATCAGCAACAAATTCAATAGTCCCAAATGTGCTTTTGTTCGTATTTGTATCAGATTCGGCAGTTATTAATGCGTTCGATCCTTTTCCTTTGATCAGTTGAAACATGTTAAGTATCCTGGCCCTGCGTTCAATGTCATTTTTGCAGAGCATCAAGAATTCGGTAATTGAGTCCAATATGACCACGTCAGCCGTATGTGAATGTAAATATTCGGGCAGTTCATCCAGATATTTGGATGTAAGTGTAACTTCCGTGCCCAAACATATAATAGACACCGGTTCAAATGTTTTTACTATCAACATTTGATTCTCTATGTAGGGAGCAAAGTCCCAGCCAAACTTCAATGAATTGGTAACCAGTTCTTCCAGAGTGTGGGCCGCACTTATATATAGGCATTTTTTCCCTTGCAATAGGTTGGCGTGTAAGAACTGAAGCGACATTATGGTTTTTCCACTGCCGGTGGGACCAACAATTGATGTGATCGAAGCATCAGGCACTCCGCCGTGGAGCATTTCATCAAGTCCGTTTATTCCAGTCGTATTAATTGATCTCATGAAAATCACATTCCTTTTTTGGTCGCATTCTTCTGAATGATAAAATTATAGGTGTTGATGTCATCGAATACTGTTGCCCGATAATGTATGTAGTATGCTCACTTGACAATTTCTTCGACAAACCAGTTAAAAATGAAATCTTGCATTTTTGGACTTCATTTCAAAGACGTTTGAAAGTAATTATTATTTCAGTTTCATTTACTTCAATCTGGAATGCTTCAAACCAACCGGATATTACCAGATTGTTTAATGTGTGTTTGAGCACATCGGTGGGTGGCACATTTCCATACACATGCATGTTTAACCAGTATTTCGAGGCTAATTTTATGGCATATGTATGAGATATCAGATATGCACCATACAATATATCGACTATATCGATCAAAACGCCAATATTCCCAATGCTTGGATATCTTTGATGCACCACATTTTTGTTCATGGCCCTCCCTTTAAATCATATTTTTTCAGTTTCAGTATTCATATATGGATTGTTTGTGTTAAGTTATATACTTTTCTATAAAGCGCAACAGTTGCATATATAAAAATGTGCGCATCATCGTCACTTAGCCACCTTACCCCATTCTTGTGACCAATAAATCAACCATGTGACCCCGCAGCATGCATAATTTATTGTACTGATTCTTGGGCGGTGTCAACCGTGTGGAAAATATTATATGCAACAGTTGCATAAATTCATAACATTGATATAGCAATAAGCCCCACATTTTACTAAATACTGATACTCGAAACGGCGTATGCAGGTTTCGACAATCCACACTTATTTGTTTAAAAAGAGGGAGTATGTATATGTTGAAAATTTGTCCAAAATGCAATTCGGAATTGAAATTAAACAGTAATGGAATACAAGAGATTTCCTTTTAACTTCAATTTTTCGCTTCACCCATTACAAATGCCTTTCTTTGGTACATTTTTCCCCTTTATCCCCTATTTTAGGCCAATCTAACCTCATATTTTATCCATATTCTCCAAATTTTCTAATTCGGGATTGGACAATCTATGCCATTGCTGAAGTACAATCATTTTCAACATAACGATTGCATCATTGTTTGGTCTTCCACCCAATTCTGTTTTGTTATTGTACATTTCATTTATTATTGGACGAAATGGCTTCCAATCTATAAGCGATTCTATTTATGAGAGTTTATTTCCAAGACTTTCGAGGCGTTTATACTCTTCTCGTAGTGCAAAAGCGGTTAAGGATGACATGAACTTAAATATATTTATATAATATATAAACTATACCATATAGTTTATCGACGTGTTTATGTAGAGTTTAATCGAAATTATCACAAGTTTGTAATGTTTGTAATTATTGGACCAAAAAAGGCACGGTAAGACTTGATTCAATTACAATCTTTTCTTGAGGTGAAAATATGCAAAAACATGAGCAAAAGTTATGCAGGAAATGTAAAATGCCGATTTAACGGCAGGTCCTGAGAACAAACACCATTCATTACTGCCGAAACTGTGGGCGTATGACGTCTGTACAGTAAAATGTGTGGCAAATAATACTCGACAAGATATAATTAGATCATGAGTAAAATAATCATGTGAGGCAGTGATTGATCTACAGTTGAAAGGTAAACTGGAAATTAATTTGAACTATTATATAAAATAATAATAATATTTATATATGGTGACGAACATTTGATTACACAATCCTTGTTAAAACACTTGTTGTGCCCATCCCGAATATGAAACACACGACTGAAATTATATTCGCCACTATGGTAAAAGAAAAACATACAATCTTTGTCGCGCCAGACAATATTTTGCTGGAGAAGATAAAGTACTCCGGAATATTTAGGTTCCTCAGTAGTCCAGACACCAACTATATGGTAGTATGGATTTGCTTAAATCATTCGCCTGTGTCAATTCTTGAAAAGTTCAAGGATTTTGGCTGTAATATTGAACAATATGAAAAACAAATACTTTTCATAGATGCCGTGGGCAGCATTGACATAAATCACAATAAAAACGTTGTTAGTTATTTATCAGCAAAGGATTATACCAAACTGATTCTATGCACTTATAAATTATCGAATACCAATACTTTGATCGTATTGGATGATCTCGATGCATTGCTATCTACTGCAAAACCGGATGTAATACAGAAGGTTTTAAAAAAGTGGGGTCAAAAACTTAAGGAACGACGTGGCAGTTTCATAACGACCTTCACTAAAGGAATACTGGACGCACAGGATGAAAAACAAATTTTGAAGTTGTTTGATGTAGTATATAGTGTAGATAATACACGCATGAAGAATGAAACAAACCCATCTGAAAGTTTAAGTTATGAATTACAAGGCAACCAGTTGATCCTAAAACCAAGTCCTGTTGAAGAATTCACGAAATTCCATCTGCATGATCTGTTTACGATATCTCCAGATGAAATTGAGGCACTGAATCAACAAATATATCGTGAAGTGGAAAAATATAAAGAAATAGTATAAATTGAACAAATTATTCAGATTGACACGCGGAATTAAAAGTGTATTTGTTTTGAGAGAACCTTTTTATTATTTTCTGGACGATTCGGAAAACCGCAGAGAAAAATAACGACCCTTTGCGAACCTCTGTGCCTTCTGCGATTAATCTTTTTTGGCTCATCGCTGTTTTGTGTGGGTGATTTCTTGTATCTCATCAGATTGTCAACTTCCTACTTTCATCGATTGCCTTAACTGATGCTTATTTGTCCATTCATTAGTACGCTACGCGCTGAACTGAAGCGTTCCGCTCTCGGACACCGCCGAGGGTGTCCTCCGCTCCACTGCCAATGAAATAACAGGATTGGCCACAGGTTTTTGTTCCGTCTGATTATTGTTTACGAGATTAACAGGCATGAATTTACTGTAACGGAAGCCTTACCCACACGAAATAGCGAAGAGGCTCTTTTTTGCTATAACCCATTTATCCAGAATGGCACAGTCCCATTTTCCAGTTATTTTTCCGATACCGACTCTAATTAACATCCGTTTGAATTAGCATTTATCCGCCATCGATTGTTATAAAAACCAACCGCAGAGGACACTCACTTTCTACGGAATTGAGTGCCTGCTACGCCTGTAAGGCGTGCAGTACACGCACTTTCTACGAAATTGAGTGCCTGCTACGCCTGTAAGGCGTGCAGGTCACGGAGAACGCAGAGGGATGAAAATAAATGAGTTGACAATTATGGTAAATAACTCTGCGCCCTCGGCGTACTCCGCGGTGAAATTTTGTTCCATATTCATTGGAATAACTGGATTTTGGAACCGTGCCATTCAGAATAAATTGAAAAGTCACTTTTGAGATTATGTAAATTAGTATAACTTGTAAAATATGCTGATCAAATAATACTCTCTAAAAGTTTGCTTACTTCTACACAATATGTCGAATCTGGATTGGAATCCATGAGTATATTCCTTGACCATGTATTCGCCATAGTTTCATTATAAGACATAAGTTCAAGAACATCAAATCCAAGACGTTCTCCAAAATCCTGTATTATGCTCGCCATGCCTTTTATCTTATTTTCAGGAATCCTATTAAAAAGAACATGCGGCTTGCAATTTAACTTATGTGCAACTTCGTTCATTACATAGGTGCCATCGATGTCCTGTTTATCAAGAGTGCTGACTACTATAACAAAGTCCGCAATATTCATTATCAGCAAACTTGATTTTAAAATCCCGGCACTGCAATCAAATAAAATATGATCGAAGTGACATTCATCTTCCAAATAGGCAATTAGTTGCAAAATATTCTCTTTTGCTTTCGCAGGACTGGTGAAAAAACGAATCACATCTTCTTCAGTTGCAGAAGACGGAATAAGGTAAAGTTCCTTGTTGCCAATATGATATAGCATATCCTTTTCGCTGCATTTTTTAGTAAAATAGTCCGTTAGGGTTTTATTGGGCTTTAAATTGAATAAAGAGTACAAACCAGGTCCTGCCAGATCCATATCTATCATACACACTTTATATCCCTTGTTAACGAGATACGTAGCTGCATTTCCCACAAGATTCGTCTTGCCGGTTCCACCTTTATATGAATGAAAACTTAGTTTCATTATTTTACTCCAATAATTCCTCTATTTTATTATCAAATAATTCAATAGTTTGATCTGATATTGACGATTTGATCTGATTTTGTTTTTTGAAAACATAATAGATCAATTTTCCATCCCTATATTTGTCAAGCCAACCGGCACGCGTCAATTCATTTAGATATTTGTTTTCAATTGACCTGTGGCGTCCTGTTTTTTTGCTGACATCATCAGCCGTACATTCCCCTTCTTTGGAAACTACAAGCAATGTTTTTCTTATGGAGTCTGGCACTGATATATACAGTGCCATCTGATTTTCAATATCAAGTGGTGCCGATGATTCGATATTTTCAATTCTGCTTAAAATTGACTCTGTTTGTTTTTCAAGCAATTTGACTTTTTTTTGCAAAATCTGTATGTCAGTTAGCTCATTCATGTTGTTTTTAGCACCAGTCATACATTTTGATGCACATTTGATTTAAATATTTCCTTTGTTGCGCAGATGTTTGAGAGTAGGCAATTAACTTCAAATGTGCACACATCTAATTGACAAGTCATCCGAAACATAGTGCTAAACCATGTACTGCCCCACACAATAAACTTTACACACACAACATTCTGCAAGAGTTTAAGGTTTAAATGCCATAAGCATATTTAGGTACATCATGTTTCTTTCAACTGCGATATTATTTGCAGCAAGTCTTTTGCTGATAACTAAAGGTGCAGACTGGTTCATCGAATCTGCTGTTTCTATTTCTGAAAAAAGTGGCATACCAAAAATCATCATCGGTGCAACAATTGTCAGTTTTGCAACCACTGCACCTGAATTTGCAATTTCTGCAATTGCGGCATACATGAACCATACTGAAATGACAATTGGCAATGCAGTAGGTTCTGCAATATGCAACACAGGACTCGTACTGGGGTCCATAATCATTATAAAAGCAATTCCGGTTCATCCTGACACTTTCCTACGTAAAGGCGCATTCATGCTCCTATCCGGCGCAGTCCTGATATTGGCAACACTTGATGGCATGTTATCACGTTTTGACGGAATGCTCCTATTTCTAATATTCATAGGATTCCTTTACTACAATTATCGATTACAGAATGCGATCTTTAGTGATAAACCAAATCTAAAACCTGACAGGTCACAGATGGTCGGACTCAAAAAAAATATCGCTTTTTTTGTGCTAGGAGCACTGTGTGTAGTGATTGGAAGCCGAATACTAATCGACACAGGGATCACAATCGCAAGGACATACGGAGTTTCGGAAATGATCATTGGACTGACACTGCTCGCACTCGGTGCAGCTCTGCCTGAACTCATAACTGCAATTTCAGCAACCATGAAAGGTCATCAGGACCTCTCAATCGGAAATATACTTGGTGCAAATACAATGGACATCGCACTCATACTAGGAGTTTCATCCCAGATTCGCCCGCTTCCGATAATACCACAATCAATCAATTATGATTTCCCTGTGATGATGTTCATCATGGTCATTTTAATATTGTTCGGGATAACAAAAAAGCGGTTTGAACGATGGGAAGGTGCGGTCATCTTGTGTTCATATCTCGCTTATGTAGCAGGACTGTTTTTGTGGTATAATTGAAATAATCAATCGAACCGCCATTCTTACCGCAAGTCTTAAACTTCGAACCTTCGATATTAGTATGTAAGGGAGTTATATTTTAAGTAATACTGGTAAGTGCGCCTAATTCAAGGGGGAAGATATCACGGATACTATTGAATCTGAAAAGAATACATACATCAAACTGAAGGTTGCCGAAGCAGATCAAAGAGATGTTGGAAAAGGAATTGTCCGAATTGATGAATCCTACAGAAAGCAACTTAGGCTTAATGTGTTTGATGTCGTCGAATTGAAAGGGGAACGTACAACATCTGCGATTGTGGGGCGTGCATACCCTTCCGATGCCAGTCTTGACATCGTGCGTATGGACGGGCTCATACGCTCAAATGCAAAGACCGGTATTGGGGAATATGTTGAAGTCATAAAAGCTGATTGGAAAGAAGCAAAACACGTGACTCTTGCCCCCGTTACCAAAGGCATGCGCATATATGCACCGGGTGACGCACTTAGAGCCGCCTTTATGAACAGGACAGTCTCAAAAGGAGATTTTATTTCCACGACAAGTGTACGCAGACCAAGGGAAAGTTTTGGCACCGGACTGATGTTCGAGGACTTCTTCCAGGACTTTTTCGGACCCTCATTCGGACTTGGTGAGATCAAAATGCAGGTGGTCTCAACATCGCCTACCGGAATTATCAAGATCACGGAGATGACAGAAGTTGAACTCCTGCCCGAAGCCGTGGAACTCCCACCGGAACAAACCATCCCGAGCGTGATGTATGAAGACCTTGGAGGCATTAAACCGGCTATATCAAAGGTCAGGGAGATAATAGAACTCCCATTGAAACACCCTGAACTCTTTGACAGGCTCGGGATCGATGCACCAAAAGGTGTCTTGTTACATGGTCCTCCGGGTACGGGAAAAACCATGCTTGCAAGGGCAGTTGCAAATGAGTCTGATGTCCATTTCATATCCATAAACGGCCCCGAGATCATGTCCAAGTTCTATGGTGAATCCGAACAGCATATCCGCGATATATTCGACGAGGCTGAGAAGAATGCCCCTGCAATCATTTTCATTGATGAGATCGATTCGATCGCACCGAAAAGAGCAGAAGTTACGGGAGAAGTTGAGCGCAGGGTGGTTGCGCAGCTTCTCTCAATGATGGACGGGCTCAAAGAGCGCAAGAATGTGATCGTCATAGGGGCGACCAACCGTCCCGAAGCACTCGATATGGCACTGAGGCGTCCGGGCAGGTTTGACCGCGAGATCGAATTGCGTGTTCCCGACACTGAAGGAAGGCTTGAGATATTCCAGATACATACACGCGGCATGCCATTATCGGATGATACCGATCTTCAGGAACTGGCACAGATCACATACGGTTTTGTGGGTGCGGATATCGCGGCATTGTGCCGTGAAGCAGCCATGAGTGCACTAAGAACAGTGCTGCCGGAAATTGATCTTGAGGCTCCGGAGATACCAAAGGAAATACTTGATAAATTGCAGGTCACAAGAGATAATTTCAACAATGCGATGAAGGATGTGCGACCATCTGCCATGCGCGAGATCATGATCGAGATACCAAATGTCACCTGGGATGACATCGGCGGGCTTGAGGATGTGAAGTGCCTGCTCAAAGAGGCTGTTGAATGGCCGCTTCAGAATCCGGAATCATTCAAGCGGATCGGTGTGGAAGCACCCAAAGGCGCGCTCCTATACGGACCGCCGGGGACAGGAAAGACCATGCTTGCAAAGGCGATAGCACATGAATCGGGCGCGAATTTCATTACCGCCAAGGGAAGCGACCTGCTGTCAAAATGGTATGGTGAATCTGAAAAGCGCATTGCAGAGGTTTTTATGCGTGCACGGCAGGTATCGCCTTCGATCATTTTCCTTGATGAACTGGATGCGCTTGCCCCAATACGCGGCGCCGCTGTGGGAGAACCACAGGTGACTGAGCGTATTGTGAACCAGCTTCTTTCGGAAATGGACGGGCTTGAGGAGCTCATAGGTGTTGTGGTGATCGGCGCCACTAATCGCCCTGATATCATTGATCCTGCACTTATCCGCCCGGGCAGATTCGATGAACTTATACTTGTGCCAATCCCTGATGAGAAAACGCGACACAAGATATTTGAGGTACACACGAAAAAAATGGTTGTCGCGGATGATGTAGATATTGATGCACTTGTCAAGCTGACCGATCATTTTACAGGTGCGGATATTGCAGCGGTCTGCAAAAAGGCGGGAAGGTTTGCACTGCGCGAGGATATGGGGGCAGAGAGGGTTTATCACAAGCATTTTTTGATAGCGGTTGATGAGACCGGACCTTCTGTGACAGAGGACACCATGAAATTCTACGAAGCAATCAAGGGAAGTCTAAGGACAAAACGATCAAAGGAGATCGAGAGTCCTGTTTATGCATAGGTGTGTTGCGAGGATATGACATGCGCGCGCGTTTGCTGCCGCATTGTTAGACTAAGTCCTGACGGCGGATTTCTGATTCGCTTATACTCCCACGCCTGCGTTTGTGCATACCCCATACTTGCAAAGCAACATACGAAAACCAATTAAATTATATAATATAATTACTATCAGTAATATATGCACCTTCCAACACCCGGTGACCTTAAACAGAGACGTACCGAACTTGGTCTTACCCAAAGCGGACTGGCAAAACGTGCAGGAGTCAGTCAGCCTTTGATCGCACGTATAGAATCCGGTGACGTTGATCCAAGACTATCCACACTACGAAAGATATTTGATGCTTTTGAGGCTACAGAGAAAGAACATATATTAGTGAAAGATATCATGCATTCGCCCGTGATCCATGCAACACCTGACATATCGGTAAACGAAGCGGTGCGGCTTATGGAAGAACACGGGTTTTCACAAGTTCCGGTCATCAATAATGGCGTTCCGGTCGGGTGCATATCAGACGACCTTATCGTAAGGTCAATGGCGGATAAAAAGACAGATGCGATATCCCAGATGAAAGTGTATGACATGATGGGAGAATCATTCCTTACTGTATCCCCTAAAACAGACATCGGTGTAGTATCACACATGCTTGAGAGAAATCCTGCGGTACTGGTACTGGACAAAGGACAGGTTGTTGGTGTTGTGACAAAGCAAGATGTGATAAGTTTGTTGCATGGCTAACCCATGCTTGAAGTTCAACCAAATCTTACTTGGCACTCTAACTACAATTATATAGTAGATTTGCATTACTGAGTGCAAACTGAATTTGAATTCTGATTTATGTGTCAGAGTAATATCATTTCAATATAATCATATAACATGCGATCATCATAAAATTGGGAGAATAGTTATGGATTTGGAAGATACATTATTAATGATGCCCGGTCCTGTACCGGTAGCGCCCCGAACACTGCGGGCGATGGCAAAACCGATGATAAACCACAGGGGTGCAGCCTTTTCTGAAATATATGATAACTGCCGCGAGATTCTTGCAGACGTTTTCAACACACGAAACGACATATTTGTTGTGAGTGGGTCGGGCAGTGCATCAATGGAAGCAGCTATTGGCTGTACCATCAATAAAGATGATAAGGTCGTTGCGATCGAGAACGGGAAGTTTGGAGAGCGGTTCAAGGACATTGCCGGTCGATATGGAAACGTTGTGCCACTAGAATTTGAATGGGGCGCGGGTATTGATCTTGGAATTGTCGAGGAGAAACTCTCAGAAGGCGCAAAGGCGATCACAATGGTGCATAACGAAACTTCGGCGGGCATCATGAATCCTGCAAAGGAGGTTGGGAAACTTGCAAAGAAATATGATGCTTTGTTCATCATGGACGGTGTGACATCCATTGGCGGAGATGTTGTCAAGGTCGATGATTGGGGTGTTGACATTGCAGTTGTGGGTTCCCAGAAATGTGTCGCAGCACCACCTGGACTTTCGATGATATCGGTCAGTGAACGTGCGTTTGAAGTAATGGATGATGTTGACCAGATGCCGTACTATCTTGACCTTAAAGCGTACAAGAAGAGTGCTGACAAGGAAAGCACACAGACGCCTTATACACCTGCAGTCCCATTGTTCTTTGCATTGCAGGATGCACTCAATATTGTAAAAGATGAGGGAATGGCTACAAGGATAATCCGCCACCAAACCGGTGCGGAATCGATCCGTGCAGCAACCGCGGCTATGGGAATCGAGATGTTCCCCACATTGAACGAAAACAGCAGTTATTCAAATACTGTTTCCGCAATGAAAGCACCGGAAGATCTCAGCAGCAATGATATTAAGAAAGACATGCTTGAGCGTGGGATCGTGATCGCAGGTGGTCAGGCAAGACTCAACGGCAAGATCTTCAGGATTGGAAGCATGGGTAACTGCACACCACGTGATATACTTACCACGATACAGGCACTTGAGACCGTACTTCAAAAACGCGGAGTCGTATCGGATTATGGTGCAGGCATCCAGGCAGCGACTGATGTTTTAGATAAACTTCTGTGAGTGTCAGTATAAGTGATCATTAATTTAGAGTTAAATATGTCAACTATCGGAATCGTGGACACGACATTCGCACGCTTTGATATGGGGCGTGCGGCAATCGATGAGATACAGCAGAATGCATCTGTCAAGATCAGGCGCGCCACTGTGCCCGGTATCAAGGACCTTCCTGTCGCATCCAAAAAACTCATCGAGGAAGAAGGATGCGATATCGTTATAGCACTTGGTATGCCGGGTGCACAGGAAAAGGACAAGGTCTGTGCGCATGAAGCCTCAATGGGACTGATTACGGCACAACTTATGACAAATACACATATCATCGAAGTGTTTGTCCACGAGGACGAGGCAAAAGATGAGCGCGAACTTGCATTCTTAATGGAAAGCAGGGCACGCGAGCATGCTTTGAACACGATCCAACTTTTGTTCAAACCCGAGCAGTTGACAAAACTGGCAGGAACAGGGCAAAGGCAGGGATTTGAGGATGTTGGTCAGGTTCGGATGTGAATTTAAAAAAAATCCGAATATTGGAATGAACATCATCTTAAAATACTTTCATACAAGTTATACATAAAGAGCATTTAAATTGATAAACCTATAATGGAGATAATAAATGGCGATCAATCTAGGATTTGTTGTGGCTGAGTTTAACAGGGATCTTACATACCAGATGGAACTTCTCGGGATCGAGCATGCGAAATTTTTGGGAGCGGAAGTCACAGAAACGATTCTTGTCCCGGGTGTTTTCGATATGCCACTTGCGATCAAGAAACTGTGCGAAAAGGATGATATCGACGCGGTCATCACGATTGGAATAGTGATTGAAGGTGCAACAAAACACGATGAGATAGTTGTACAGCAAGCTTCACGAAAGATCATGGACCTCGCACTTGAGTATGAAAAACCTGTAACACTCGGAATTGCAGGACCCGGCATGACCCGAATGGAAGCACACCAGCGCGTGGATTACGCAAAGCGTGCTGTTGAGGCGGCGGTCAAAATGGTCCAGCGCCTTTGAACTGTTACTATTTAACTAAAAACACACGAGAAAATTCTCCCTTCGGTCGAATTAACTCGAACTATATAATTCTATAAATTATATACTATAAAAAACGGAAAAAGTTGATAATCATGGCATCTTCAAGACTCAAACGTGTGGAAGAATCGGCAACGATCAAGATCGCAAATATTGCAAACAAACTGAAACAGGATGGTGTTGACGTAATCAGTTTCAGTCTTGGCGAACCTGATTTTGACACACCAAAACATATCTGCGATGCTGCAGCAGACGCAATGTATCGTGGAGAAACACACTATGCCCCATCTACCGGCATTCCTGAACTTAGGAGCGCCATTGCCGATAAATTGCGCACAGAGAACAAACTGGATGTTTCCGAATCGAATGTTCTGGTCACCCCGGGTGCCAAGCAGGCAATATTCGAGATCATGATGTCGGTCCTTGATGACGGCGATGAAGCAATACTGTTCGACCCTGCATGGGTATCTTACGACCCGTGTATCAAATTCGCAGGCGCAGATAGCGTGTGGGTGCCAACTGATCCTGATAATGGATTCGCACCGGATGATATTTCAGAGAGCATCACCAGCAAGACACGCATGATCGTTGTGAACAGCCCGTCTAATCCTACCGGCGGTGTGTTTGGAAAAGACATCCAAAAGCAGATCGCAGACCTTGCTATTGACCATGACCTGCTTGTACTTTCCGACGAGATATACGAAAAAATAGTATATGATACAGAACACTTTAGTATAGGCGCGATGGATGGAATGCATGAGCGCACGATTACTGTGAACGGTTTTTCAAAAGCGTATGCAATGACCGGATGGCGTCTTGGTTATGTGACCGCAGCACCCGATATTTTCAAAGGTCTGCTAAAGATCCATTCACATTCTGTAAGCAGTGCAACTACTTTTGCGCAGTATGGCGGAGTTGCAGCACTTACAGGTCCACAGGAACCTGTTGAAGAGATGGTGAAGGAGTTTAAGGTCAGACGCGACATCCTGATAGACGGTCTGAACTCACTTGGTATCAAGTGTAAAAAACCTGAAGGTGCATTCTATGCATTTGCTGATGTCAGCGAATATGGCAACGGTGATGATATTACCGAGAAATTTCTGGCAGATGCACATGTTGCTGTTACGCCGGGTTCTGCTTTTGGTCCAAGCGGCAAGGACTTCGTCAGGATATCTTATGCGACCTCACAAGAGAGAATCCGAGAGGCGCTTGATAGGGTAGAAAACGCGCTGATGTGAGTGATAAATCACTCCGCGCGATGGTTTTTTGCGCGCGCGTTCTGATGAGCCGCGTGCATATGATCTATTAACAAGGCGCCTGTTATGAATATCGCTCAAGAACTTTTTTTATGATCCTGCCACTGCTGCACAGTTCACAGGTTTTAGATTTATCAATACGCACAACTTTTGCATCAAATCCGTGTTCCTTCAGGTTCGCTTCAAGTTCTCCTGTGTCGTAGGTTTGGTCATACCCAATCGCGACAATATCGGGTTTGATCTCTTTTAGCGGTTCGAACATGTCGGTCTCGCTTCCAAGAATTGCCTTGTCAACGATCTTTAGTGCATTTACCATGATAAGACGCTGCTCTTCAGGAATTATCGGTTTAGGCTTATGTTTTATCATCGAATCACGTGCTACGATCACATATAACTCGTCTCCAAGTGAACGTGCTTCGGTCAAGTATAATACATGTCCCGGATGCAGTAGATCAAATGTTCCTGTTGCGAGAACTCTTGTCAAAATATCACCTATTAATAGAATGGTGGTGCTAGATATGCGACAAACTTAATAACATTACTGAATTTTTACTACCAATCGATATGTTTTACATATAAACCAGCCAATATACAGTGAGGAAAAACAATTGAAGTGAATACTTATCCGGTATCAACATTGCTGGAATACAGCACCATGTCAGAGATATAATTTTAAGTCGAACAATATTGAATTGTTTAAAAATAGTACAAAACCACCCAAACTCCGCAAGAGATAAGTGGTTCATATCGCGATTTACAAAAACCGCAACGTCTCACTCGACGTCGCGATGATATTCCTGTACCGACTTGATGCCGATACGACCTTCTACTGTGATTATTGTCACACGTATCCTTACAAGAACAAGGAATCCTTCCACTGATGAGTACAACCGACATCCTTATTCGATCACATTCTAATCTGCATGACATGGATACAAGGATTGTAAGTGGATTGGTTCACATCGAAGACCTGCGTGAGTTTTTAAAGACATTGAACAAAATATCATCTGCAAACAATGTCACAATCCAAGCACTGGATGCTGACAAAATCGCAGGTGAACGACACATACGTTTTGCTGTCAAAAAAGCGGCTGATGCGATGGAAGCACACACGAACGTGGCAAATGACCTTGGTGTTGAGATCATGCGCTACGCAGCAGGTGAGCGACAGATCGAGAAAGCATTTTCTATGGGGTTACATAATGGTGAAAACAGAGCGGTTTTTGTGTTAGATGGTGAAGAACAGTCACTTTTATTGGCATCCAATGCTCTTTTAGATCTTATTGATGAAAAACCGCTACTCGATTATTCTTCATCCAAGCGGGAATCGATCATTTCACAATTCAACATCACGGAATCCGAAATAGAGGCTGTGGGCGAGGATAAGATTCCTGAGCTTGTTATCGAGCGTGTGGCTCTTGTTGATGTGTTGAAATGATATGAAAATGATTGGGTATGGAAATGATTAATACATTTGCGACCCATTGAATTGGTTACGAGAAAAGAGATGATTATTATGACTCACCCAAAAACTGCTGAAAACATGATGAACGGTGCCGGACCTATTGAACAGGCATTGCTTCCTAGATTGGTACACATAACAGAAGCTGCTGCAATTGCTGCAGCATACCAGATGGGGCGTGGGGACAAGATGTTTGCAGACCATGTCGCTGTTGAGGCTATGCGCAGGATGCTTAACAATCTTGATATGAGAGGCGTCATCAAAATCGGGGAAGGCGAGCGTGATGAAGCTCCTATGCTCTATATTGGAGAAGAGGTAGGAACCGGAAAGGGTGACATTGTGGTGGATATTGCAGTAGACCCGCTGGAAGGTACGAATCTTACGGCTGACGGAGTCCCGGGATCAATTGCAGTCATGGCGATGGCAGAACCTGGCGGGCTTTTCCATGGTCCTGATGTCTATATGGACAAGATCGTTGTGGGCGGTGATGTGGTTCGTTATGAGAAAGAACATCCTGATGAGCGTATCGATCTTGATGCTCCTGTTGCTCATAATCTGGAAATTGTGGCAAAGGCACTTAACAGGAATATCGATGAATTGGTAGTTGTCATTCTTGATCGGGAGCGGCACAAAAAAAGAATCGAAGAAATTCGTGCATCGGGTGCACGGGTTAGATTGGTCTCGGATGGGGACCTGATGCCGGGAATTGCAACTGCAATACGAGGGTCTGGTACACATGTTGTCATGGGTGCTGGCGGTTCGGGCGAGGCCGTGTTGACGGCAGCCGCAATGAAGGTACTTGGCGGAAAGATACTTGCAAGACTTGTGCTCCCGAATGTGGCAAATGGCGAATCTGAAGAGAAGATAGCAGAAGAGAAAAAAGAGAAGATGCCAAGGCTGGCTACAATGGGTATTACTGAAGACAGTATCAATGATGTGATGGATACCAACAAACTTGTGCCCGGCAATGATGTGATATTCGCAGCAACTGGAATTACCCCGGGTCAGTTATTAAGAGAAGTTAATCTCTTTGGCGGCGGAGATGCGAGGGTTCACAGTGTATCCATGGGCAGTTCGGGTGTTGTGAAATTCACAGATACCTTATACGTGAGCAATAAGGAAGAAACACCGATTCGCTTTATGTGAGATTGCAATTATGATTGCAATCGCATAATTGTTTTTATTTTAATTTTATGAAAGTACACGTTGCTACATATGGCTGTTCAGCCAATCAAGCCTCAGCGGAGATCATGATTGAGTCCATCAAGCAGATGGGTCATGAGCTGGTTGGTGAAAAGGATGCTGAAGTTGTTGTTTTGAATTCCTGTACTGTGAAATACACGACCGAGCAGAAGATCCTTCATAAGATTCGGGAGAACGGTAAAAAAGGGGTTGAGGTTGTTGTTGCCGGCTGTATGCCACAGGTTCAGTTAGACGATATCCTGAAAAACAACCCCAGAGCACATATACTTGGTGTCAATTCGATATCAAGGGTGGGTGATGTGTTGGATGGCATCGAAAAATCCTGTGTGAGTGGTGACTTGATGGCGGGTGAACGGATTGAGATATTCTCATCTGAGCCGGAAGGATTTTTGAACACCGGGAGGGCTCGGTTCAATCCAAATATCCATATCTGCCAGATTTCACAAGGTTGCAATTACAAGTGTGCTTACTGTATCGTGAAACTTGCACGCGGTCGCCTGAGGTCATTTGACCCTAAAGAAATAGTTCGTGACATCGAAACTGCGGTCAATGAGGGATGTCGGGAGATATGGCTCACGTCACAGGATAATGGACAATATGGTATGGATATTGGCATACGGCTGCCGGAACTTTTGAAAATGGTAACTGCCATTCCGGGAGATTTCAAGGTTCGTGTCGGTATGATGAATCCATTTTCAGTGATGCCGATCCTTGATGACTTTGTGGATGCGTTTGATAACGACAAGATATACAAATTTGTGCATCTTCCAATCCAGTCGGCATCAGATGATGTATTAAAGTGCATGAACCGCTTTCATTCGATAAAGGATGTTGACGATATTATCACGGGATTCAGGAGTAAGTTCTATGACCTTACGCTGTTTACCGATATCATTGTAGGTTTCCCCGGGGAGAAGGATGAGGATTTTGAAAGAACAGTTGAATGGGTTAAAAAATACAAGCCCGACAAGGTCAACACATCTCGTTATACCCCTCGCCCGCATACGAAAGCATGGGGATATCGCAATATTGATTCAAGGATTGTTGTAAACCGTTCCAATGAATTGCACCGCGTGTGTGAGGAGATCAAACTCGATGCAAAAAAGCGCATGATCGGATGGAAGGGTGCGGTCTTTGTTTCGAAAAAGGCTAAATTTGAGGGCTTTATGGCACGAACGGATTCGTATAAACCGGTGGTCATAAAGGATAATACACTCTCACCCGGGCAGATGTGTGAAGTTGAAATAACTGATGCAACCGCGGGTTATTTTTTGGGGCAGAGTGTTGGATAGTATTGATTTTGTAGTAGTTTAGCTGGTCGGGTGTGTGGAGACATTTTCACATTGTGTATTTTTGCAATATGTCACAAAGCTAATATATTTATGCTATACACTTAATGTATAGTTATGTCTTCACAAAAATATAATCTTATTTATGTACTTTTGATAGTTGTAACAATATTTGCAGTAGCAGTAGTTGATGCAAATAATTATTCCAACAATGAACAATCAATTTCGGAATCAAAACCGGTTGATTATCAAACCCCGGCGCCATGTGGTCAGTCGTCAGGAGGTTGTCCGGTCAGCTCTGACAATACTGGAGGTTGCTGTGCTACCGGTGATGCAGGGTCATCACTTGATGCTGTAGAAAATGCAGCACTTGCATATTATGTAGATACATATGGCGATTCCGACGTTTCCATCAAGGTCAATGATTATGGCTGCCATCAGGAGATAGAAGTCATAAAGGACGGCAATGTCATAATGATGTTGGGATATAACGGTGAAGTCTACGAATTATAGTAATATTTGTATAAACGTTCACAGAGGGAATGTTCATTCCACTTCCCTCTTCTTTTTTACTTTGCTAACCACTTTTCGAAGGCATACATTTGATGACGTACCCGGGGGAATGTTAGTATGGGGCTGTATAATTTTATTGGCACAAATGTTAGATTGACGCCATCGTTTTGTTTCGTCATTGAAGACAATTTATTTATATTACACGCTTAATGTATAACTATGTCATCTAGAAAAATGAATGTCGTATTTGTACTTTTGATAATTGTGGCTATATTTGCAGTCGTAATCATTGATGCAAATAGATATTCTGACACCGAACCATCACTTGATGATTTAAAAAAAGAGGCGCTTGCATATTATGTGGACAAATATGGTGACTCCGACGTTACCATAAATGCCATTGATTATGACTGCCATGTGGAGCTGGAAGTTATAAAAGATGGCAATGTCGTAATGACATTGGAATACTCGAATGGTGAGTTATTCGAAGTATTGTGATATTTGTATAAACGTTCACGTAGGGAACTATTATTCCACTTCCCTCTTCTTTTGAACTTTACTAACCACTTTCTTGTTGTAAGAATTGACAACATCACTGCGGGTTATCATTCCCAGAAGTTCGGTATCATCAAATCTTGATACAACAGGCAATCGTCCTATATCCTGCATTGCAAGCCGTTCAAGTACCGTGTTAAGCGATTCGTCGGGATATGCCACTATCAGATCATGACTTGCGATGTCCCCGATCATTTTGTCAAGTTCGCCGTATTTGACCTTTTCCCGAACATCTTCAAGTGTTACGATACCACACAGTTTGCCTTTTTGGTCAAGAACAGGAAATCCTGCATGACGGCTTGATTGCATCAGGGATACAAGAGTACCTACATTCTTGTTATCGGAGACCGTCTGAACGTGCTGTTTCATGGCATCCCGTACAAGCATTGACTCCATAACATCGACCTCATGTCCTTTCCGGATCGTAAAACCACGACGGCGCAGACCTTCTGTGAACAGTGATTCGGAATGGAGCGAACTGGATGTCACGTTACTGACCACACATGCGAACATGAGTGGCAGCATGAGATTGTAATCCATTGTCAACTCAAACAGGATCAGCATTGCAGTCAAAGGTGCGCGTGCAGTTCCGGCAAGTACGGCACCCATGCCGACAAGTGCATACGCACCCGGTTGGGCGGTTATAGCAGGAAATGCAGCGTGAACCACTGTGCCGAATGCACCGCCAAGCATTGCGCCCGAAAAGAGGGCGGGTACAATTGAACCGCCTGCGCCCCCAGATCCCACTGTCAGTGAAAATGCTATTATTTTGAGAAAAATAAGTATTACCAGAATATCCAGTGCCAACTTGTTTGCCAGTGCATCCGTGATAATATCATATCCCACTCCGAATATCTGTGGATAAAAAAATCCGATGAGGCCGACACCAAGCCCACCAATTGCGGGTTTAAACATTGGATGAATTGGAATCTTTTCGAAACCATCATGAAACAAGTACATCGATCGGATGAGCAATGCCGAGACAATTCCTGCCAGCAGTCCTAATATGAGATACAACACTGATTCGAATAATGGATTGACAAGACCGTAATAGGACACTTGTATGTGCCTGACCCCGAATACAA
Organism: Methanosarcinaceae archaeon; assembly: GCA_030611265.1. GTDB lineage: Archaea > Halobacteriota > Methanosarcinia > Methanosarcinales > Methanosarcinaceae > Methanovorans. Next base: position 34,156 of record JAUWQD010000008.1, read on the forward strand.
GGTTTGCTACAATGGTGCCAAAAACGGCAGATATGACGATCGGTATGAATGTTTTTGTTTCCAGTTCACCAAAGATGACCTCCACCACGAAAACAACACCCGCAAGAGGTGCATTGAACGCCGCTGCAATTCCGGCAGATGCACCGCATCCAAGCATGATCCTCAAACGGTTGCCTGATATGTTAAAGATCTGTGCAATCAGGGAACCGATACCTGCACCGGCAAGTATTCCAGGCGCTTCTTTACCGGCAGAACCGCCTGAACCGATTGTAATTACGGAAGCCAGTACTTCCAAAAATGCATTTTTCGTTCGCAGTTTGCCGGCATGCAGGGTAGATGCCTCGATAACCTCTTCAATATCGCAGCGTCTTGCTTTTACAAATGAATGGGCAAGTATTCCTACAAGTAGCCCGCCAATTGCAGGAATAAAAATGACATAATAATTAGGTGAGTCGGATATTGTTCCAAAGAACAGTTTGTTGCTTTGAAGTATCAACCGATCGTACAATACAATTGCAAGACCGGTGAGTATCCCAATCAGTACCGCAAGGGAATTGGATATGGTGGATTCAGTGAGTATTCTATTTTTAATGTTATATGTTCGATTGTTTACGATTTTTCCCTGCAAATATGGTCATCTCGGGGTCATCTAAGGTCACTTAGAGTAATCTCTGCTCAAAAATAATTTAAGGAAAATAACGATACATTATAGATATAACTTTTGAAACAAAGGTGTGTTAGAAAGTTTATGGGTGGTGCGGCAACAGGTGCAAAAATAGTGAAATAGCTTGCTTTGTCATAGGATGTACTGTAGTACTTATCCTGAATAAGGAACAATAATCATAAACAATCGTTATAAATAACAGTTACATTTATATATTACTACATCATGTCGTTAAATGGCAAGCGGTTCAGATTAACAATAATCTGTGAGTCAAGCTGGTGGTGCGGCATGATTTTGCTGATTACGATTGGGTGATAAGGTCGTAGTAAAGCTATATGCTTGTTGGGGGTTATTACGGGGACACATATGATTTATGTGTCCGCCTTCCATTTATTTTTTCATCATACATAAAAAAGATTGGGCACACCGCCCACATCCAATTTCATTTTCTCATCTCAAGAACATCGCAAACATTCTCGATCGTATCCTTTACCGTGATCATACCTTCTTCATCATCAGCCGCAGGTTTTTTCACGATCCCTCCAAAGTGTCCGCCATCGCCTGTAATGACCATGCCGTGTATGTGCATCCAGTCCTGAACAACCTGTATCGTCTTTTCCTGACCGCCGTTTCTGGAACCGCCAACAGCCATTGCCGCACCCAACTTGTGCTTGAGTTGGAATCCCTGACGTCTCAGGAGTACGCTTCTGTCAAACAATGCCTTTACCTGTGCAGTGACACTTCCAAAATAGACCGGTGTTGCCACGATGATCGCATCGGCATCGGTCAATTTAGAATACACCTCTTCCATATCATCATTGATCGAGCATTTCTCACCACGACCGCATGCACCGCATGCCGTACACGGTGCGATCTTTGCCGATGACAAAAATACGCTGTCGGTCTCGAAACCTCTTGCTTTTGCAGCATTTAGCACAGTATCGATCAAATGTTCGTTATTCCCGCCTGCTGTGGGGCTTCCTGATATTCCTAAAATCTTCATAAAAATCACCGACCACAATATGGATTATATGGATATTAGTTTTTGGATAGAGAGGTGCTTTGCACCTCTCGTTAGGGATGTATGTAATACATCCCGATGGGGAGGTGTTCTACACATCTTGATGGTGGAAGTATATAATACTTTTACGATGGGGAACTTGCAATTCTTAAATTTACGTACCCTAAATTTATCTACAATTGCATCTTAATCTAATGTGAAAAGGGGATACAGTGAAAACGGGATACAGTGAAAACGGGGTAATCTATAATCATGCTTAAAGAGTTGTTCTATCCTGAATCGGTCGCAGTCATAGGAGCCTCGCGAACCAAAGGAAAGGTCGGGCGCGCGGTACTTGAGAATTTGCTCAATGATTTCAAAGGCAGCGTCATTCCCATAAATCCCAAATCCGATGAGATATTGGGACTGCCATGTTATCCAACAATTCTGGACGTTCCTGATAATATCAAGGTTGACCTTGCAGTGATAGTCGTACCTGCCCGTTTTGTTCCCGGAATGATAAACGAATGCGGTCGTGCAGGTGTCAAAAATGTCATCGTCATTTCAGCAGGATTCAAAGAATCAGGTGTGGAAGGTGCAAAACTTGAGCGGGAATGTGTCGCGATCGCAACAAAATACGGCATGCGGATGCTTGGTCCGAATTGCCTTGGTCTTATAGATACAACTTCAAACCTGAATGCATCCTTTGCCGCGTCCATGGCGCATAGCGGGAATATTGCACTGATGTCGCAATCGGGTGCTATCTGTACTGCAACACTTGACTGGGCAGATGCAAATGAAGTGGGATTCTCAAAATTTGTCAGCCTTGGCAACAAGGCAGACCTTACAGAAAATGACCTTCTTTTGGAATTTGCGGATGATGATTCAACAGCCGTGATCACGGCATATCTTGAAGGTATCAAGGACGGACCGCAATTTATGGATATTGCGCGCCGTGTCTCAAAGATAAAGCCTATCATCGTGCTAAAATCAGGCAGGACCGCTGTCGGTTCGCGGGCAGTGTCCTCGCACACGGGTACACTTGCAGGTTCAGATGAAGCCTACAATGCAGCATTCAGCCAGAGCGGAGTCATCCGTGCCGATTCTGTGGAAGATATGCTGGATTATGCGCGCGCATTTTCCTCCCAGCCAATTCCACGCAGCAAGAACATTGCGATACTTACAAACGCAGGCGGACTTGGAATATTGACAGCAGATGCATGTTCAACGGCAGGACTATCTCTTGCATCCTTTGAAGAAAACACGATACTTCGCCTTCGTGAACGCCTGCCGCCTGCCGCCAATTTCTACAATCCTGTGGATGTACTCGGGGATGCGAGCGCAGAATTGTACGGGTATGCGCTTGAAGTATTACTTGACGACAAGGGTGTAGATGGCATAATTCTTTTAACGTCACCACAGGCAATGACTGCTGTGGATGAGATTGCAACAATCGTTGCAGAAAAGTCAGATTTATCCAAAAAACCGATTCTGTGCAGTTTTGTCGGAGGCACAATGATTGCAGAAGGGGAGCGAATACTTAACAGCCGCCAGATACCTAATTATTCATTCCCTGAGCGTGCGGTTGCCAGTATGCGCACGTTGTGTGCCTATTCTGAAATAAGGGGACAGACATACAACTCGCCGCTGTCCATTGGATCTGACAAAGAGATGGCGGCTGAAATCCTTGAAAATGCTGCTAAACGAAATCAACGAACACTTGGTCTTGAATCATTCGATATACTAAAAGCATACAACATCCCCGTGGTTGCGACAGAGATCACAAAAACCCTTCCGCAGACCATTGAAGCATGTGAGAAGATTGGGTATCCTGTGGTTATGAAGATCGTTTCTCCTGATATATCACACAAATCTGATGTAGGAGGTATACGATTAAACCTAAAGAACGCGGATGATGTTGAGAGGGCATACCACACCATGATGTCGGATGTCAGGCGGTACATGCCGGATGCACACATAGCAGGCGTTCAGGTGCAGAAGATGGTGGCAGGTGGCAAGGAAGTCATAATTGGGATGAATCTGGATGTTCAATTTGGTCCGCTTTTGATGTTTGGGCTTGGCGGAACGTATGTAGAGTTCTTGAAGGATGTGTCCTTTGCTGTGGCACCTATCAACAAGGACGATGCAAAGCACATGGTAGCATCCATCAAGACATATCCACTGCTTGCGGGTGTGCGGGGAGAGGAACCTTCGGATATCGATTCGATCGTTGATACTCTTACAAAGGTATCGCAGATGGTTGTTGATTTCCCACAGATACTTGAATTTGAGATCAATCCGCTGATGGTTTTGCCTGATGGTCAGGGGTGTGTTGCTATGGATATCAGGCTGACGCGGGGGGATGAATAGAAATGTTGAATAGGAACGAACCTAATTATATCATTCTAATGATTGAACTGATACGTAATCAGAATACTGGAGGGAAACTGTGGCATCTATATTGATAAGTTCATCTGAGAAATATTCCGGAAAGAGTGCTGTATGCATCGGGCTTGGGACCATACTGAAAAGAAAGGGATATACTGTTGGATACATGAAACCGATCGGGAACCTGCTGGTTGATATAAATGGCGTGCTTGCAGACGAAGATGCAGAAGAGATGCGCAGAATATTCGGGCTGACTGACCCTATCAAAGATATTACTCCAATCCTTTTGACAGAGAATCTCACCCATGATGCGCTCGTGGGAGTTGAGAAGGAACTTGATAAGACATTGAATGATGCATATTCCAATGTTTCAGAGGGAAAAGACGTGGTGCTTATTGAAGGTGCAGGAGGCATTGGCGGCGGTGCGATGTATAATCTATCCGACCCGGAGGTTGCTTCAAAATTAAACACACATATTCTACTGATCACCAGATACGATTCTGTGTTTGCTGTTGACCGCATCCTTTGTGATTTTAAGACGATCGATGATCTGGACATGATCGTCGGAGTGATATTGAATGAGGTGCCGGATAGTGAATATGAAAAGGTGACTGAACTTGTGGTTCCGTTTTTGGAAAACAGGGGCATTACCGTGTTTGGTGTTATACCGCAGGATGCGACTCTTCGTTCGGTGACTATATCCGATATAATCGAGGATCTGCATGGTGAAGTTCTTGCAGGTGCAGACCATCTTGATAATCTGGTCGAGCACTATTTTGTTGGGGCTATGGAAGTGAATTCCGCGATCAAATACTTCAGGCGTGCACCCAACAGTGCGGTAATCACAGGCGGCGACCGTTCCGACATCCAGTTGGCAGCCATCGAGGCAAAGGTTCGATGTCTAATCCTGACAGGTAACCTGCGTCCAAGTGAGGCTGTACTTGGTAGTGCGGAGCATGCGGATATTCCTGTCATACTTGTGCGGGGAGACACGATGGGCACGATCGAGAGAGTTGAACATCTGATCGGACGGGCGCGGATAAAGCAGGATATGAAACTTAACAGGATCGTGGAACTTATCGAGAACAACGTTGATGTGGATACAATTGCCAAAACGATTGGATTGTGACCTTATATTCAAAAGTAAAACCACATACATAAATATAATACCAGACAATATCGAGTATATTTTGTAAGACAAGTTGTTCTGAGGGATATGTTGATTACCAAGGATTTTCTCACAATTGATGATTTTGACATAGGTGATGCGACAATTCTTGTTCGTGTTGATTTGAATTCTCCTATGGACCCTGATGGCAATATTCTTGATGATATGAGGATAAGAAGTCATCTGGTCACATTAAAGGATCTTGAAAATGCGAAAGTTGTCTTGCTCGCTCACCAGAGCAGACCCGGAAAAAACGATTTCACTACTATGAGGGCACATGCTTTGCGCATGTCAGCTTATCTTGGACGTGAAGTCAGGTATGTTGATGATATTTTTGGATCGCATGCAAGGTCAAGCATATCGTCGATGAAGAAAGGGGATGTCATCCTTCTTGAAAATGTGAGGTTCTATTCAGAAGAGATGCTGAAAAGAACAGCATCAGAACACGCTGAGACTCATATGGTTAAACAGCTTTCGCCACTTTTTGACATATTTTTAAATGATGCATTTGCAGTGTCACACAGGGCACAGTTGTCGATACTTGGCTTTACCGAAACTCTTCCAAGCGGTGCGGGAAGGGTTATGGAAAAAGAGATCATCTCACTTGACAGGGGTGTTAAAGAAGGTGGAAGCCCGTGTATTTTTGTACTTGGTGGAGCTAAGGTGGATGATTCACTCAAGGTCGCTGAAAATGTGTTGTCAAATAGCAATGCGGATAGAGTGCTGCTGACAGGTATTGTTGGTAATGTGATGCTTGCGGCATCGGATGTGGATATTGGTAAAATTAATATGGATTTTATTGAATCGCAAGGTTACCTTGATCTGATCGAGCAAGGAAAAGGTCTTATTGAGAAGTATGATGGGAAGATCGGGTTGCCGGTTGATGTCGCATTGAATGATAACGGCACACGAATTGAAGTACCTGTAAATGAACTTTCGAAGAATGATCTTCCTGTTAATGACATTGGACTCGAGACCATTGTTGCATTCACGAAAGAGATCGAAAATGCAAAAACGGTTGTTTTGAACGGCCCTGCAGGCGTTTCCGAGATAGATGAATTTGCACTTGGTACACATGAGATCATCAGATCTGCAGCAAAGTCTGAGTTTTCCATTATTGGAGGTGGGCACATATCCGCAGAGGTCATTAATATGGGACTTGAGAACCAATTTTCTCATTTGAGTACTGGCGGTGGAGCGTGTATTGATTATCTTGCAGGGGAAAAACTTCCCGGCATTGAAGCATTGAAGTATGTTGCAGCACGACACGAGAAAATTCTCCCTTCGGTCGAATTAACTCGCACTATATAATTCTATAAATTATATACTATGAAAAATCGCTACACTGATACTCTGGCAATGCATATTACATAGTATTATATGAGAATGTGGGAAAATTATGATGCTTACAAATAATGATGGTGATATGGCAGTTCACCTGGCACGAAACACGATAGAGGTTTTTTTGGATAAGGGCACAGTTCCCAAATTATCTGATATTGGCCTGTCTGATATTTTTAATGAAAAGCGCGGCGTGTTTGTCACACTTACAAAACAAGGCATACTGCGAGGTTGTATTGGTTATCCGTATCCTGATTCGCCACTTGGAAGTGCAATAATCGATTCTGCAATATCTGCAGCGACGAGAGATCCACGATTCCCATTGGTTCAAAGTCGTGAAATGGATGACATTGTAGTAGAGGTTACTGTTCTGACACAACCTGAACTCATCAATGTGCAGCCAAATGAACTGCCGGAGATAATCGAGATTGGCAGGCATGGTTTGATCGTCAAGGAAGGTTACAATCAGGGATTGCTGCTTCCACAGGTAGCACCGGAAAACAATTTCGATGAGGTTGAGTTACTGGATCATACATGCTTGAAAGCCGGATTGCCTCCTGACGCATGGCGCAGGGGTGCGCAGGTGTACTGGTTCGAGGGTCAGATATTCAAGGAGACTGTGCCGCGTGGGGATGTGGTTGAAGAGATTTTTGGGGAATATTGACAAAAACCCGGCAAACAATCAGGGTTTCACAACCGTTTAAATATGAATGAACGGTTCACAAAGATTTAAATATGAGTATAGCATGTAGTCATCTGCCAGAATGTGCATGGCAATCTACTAAAATGAGCGGGTAGGGGAGTGGGGATTTCCTTCACCTGTTTTTAGTAACAATTGGCTGGATTATCAGGGTATGCTGTAAACACAGGCATTAACAGGCATACAAACTCGATGCCATTGATGAAACTTAAAGCCAGAAGAGCTTCAAAACAACATCAACATTAAACTTTTTGACACCCCAATCCCGAAAATCTTATATCATACGTTTACTATAATAACTCTAAAATTATAATGCAATAAGAGAAAATGCTCGCTGACGCTCGCATTTACATGGAAACCCTGGACTCATGTCCAAGGAGTCCGACAGAGTCGGACTGACATAAAGTTATACTTTATGTACGATAGATCCTTCAAGACTTCATAAAAAAAATAGAATGCGGAAATAGTGGAATTGTTTAGACTGACAATGACTTACCACATCAACCTGCTTAGTCAGACAACATTATAGCAATATTATTGTACTTGATCGGTCTACTTCCATAACTGTTTCTGCTGTAAATTAAACTTAAGCAGTTGCCTACAACCCGGCGAATAATTGGAGCGAGTGATGTCTGAGCCAACAGAAAAATACAAAATTGTGGTAGTGGCTATCCTTTTAGCTGCAGCTGCAAGTCTTATTTATTATTTTCACACAGTACGTGGAACCGGTGTCCTTTTTACCCATTTATTTTATATCCCGATCATATTCGCAACCCTTTGGTGGAAAAGAAAAGGCTTGATCGTTCCTATTTTTTTAGCCTTAATGCTAAATCTTAGCTACATTTATTTTAGAGGGGATGTGGTGACCTATAACGACCAGATTCGATCTCTAATGTTTATAGTCATTGGTTTCATGGTTGCTGAGTTGAGCGGGAAAATTGCAACGGGAGAAAAGGAGCTGAGAAAATCTCATGAGGAGCTGCAAGCCACTTCATCATACGCCCGCGATCTTATCGAGGCAAGTCTCGACCCCCTCGTCACCATTGGCCATGACGGCAAGATTACAGACGTGAATAAGGCTTTTGAACTGGCGACTGGCATTTCTCGTGAAAATCTTATAGGTAGCGATTTCTTAGACTACTTCACTGAAACCGAGAAAGCCATAGAAGGATATCAGCAGACGTTCTCTCAAGGGTTTATCAGGGATTATCCGCTCTCTATTCGTCACACATCGGGCCGCATAACAGACGTGATATTTAATGCAACTGTATACAAAAATGATGCGGAAGAAATACAGGGTGCCTTTGCTGCTGCCCGTGATATCACCGATCGCAAAAAAAGCGAAGAAAGAATCAAAAAACTGAATGAGGACCTGCAGCAGCGTGCTGTAGAACTTGCAGCCATCAATGAAGAGTTGGAGGCGTTCAACTATTCAGTTTCACATGACCTTCGCTCGCCCCTGCGCAGTATCGACGGGTTCAGCCAGGCACTGCTGGAAGACTACACCGACAGGCTAGATGCAGAGGGCAAAGATTACCTTACGCGTGTACGCGCCGCCAGCCAGAAGATGGGGCGGCTCATCGATGATCTGCTAAATCTTTCACGTATGACGCGCACTGGGATGCGGCGTGAGGTTGTAGATTTGAGTGCCCTGGCGAAAGCCGCTGCAGCCGAACTTCAGAATAGGGAGCCAGAACGCCAGGTAGAATTCGTTATAGCAGAAGGGATAGAGGTAAATGGAGATAAGAGGCTGCTTATGGTGGTACTGGAGAACCTGCTTGGCAATGCCTGGAAATTCACTGAAAAGCATCCAAGGGCAAGAATAGAATGTGGGGTTACACAGGTTAACGGTAAATCGGCATATTTTGTACGCGACGACGGCGCCGGTTTTGATATGGCTTATGCCGATAAACTATTCGGTGCCTTCCAGCGGCTGCACGGTACTACTGAGTTCCCCGGCACCGGGATCGGGTTGGCCACGGTACAGCGCATCATTCACCGACACGGCGGCCGGGTGTGGGCAGAAGGGGCAGTAGAGCAGGGCGCAACATTCTACTTTACACTATGATCTTTAACTATACTAAGGAGGACATGAATAATATGCAAACAGGTAAAAAAAACAACCAAATAATCCTGCTGGTAGAAGATAATCCGGACGACGTAGAACTGACGTTACGTGCACTCAAGAAAAACAATATCTTGAACGAAGTAGTGTTGGCGAACGATGGCGTCGAAGCGCTGGATTATTTCTTTGCCAGAGGAGCATACGAAGGCCGCAACACCAATGATATCCCGCAGGTGGTCCTGCTGGATTTGAAGCTACCCAAAGTGGATGGGTTGGAAGTGCTGCGGCAAATACGAAACTACGGCCCGACGAAACTACTTCCCGTGGTCGTTCTCACCTCGTCCAGGGAAGAACAGGATTTAATAGCCAGCTACAAACTGGGCGCAAACAGCTATATTCGCAAGCCAGTGGATTTCACTAAATTTATAGAAGCAGTGAAACAGCTGGGGCTGTACTGGCTCGTTTTGAACGAACCTCCGGTAATAGAAAGTGGAATTTAAATGGGCATATCACTTCGAGTATTGATTGTTGAGGATTCAGAAGACGACGCTATTCTGCTGCTGCGTGAACTCAGGAGAGGCGGCTGTGACCCGATATTTGAACGGGTAGATACACCAGCAGCTATGGCCAACGCTCTTGATAAGCGGACGTGGGATATTATAATTGCCGATTATTCCATGCCTAACTTCAGTGCGCCTGAAGCACTGAAGCTGATGCAGAAAAGCGGACTGGACCTGCCGTTTATTATCGTATCAGGTAAGATAGGCGAGGATATAGCGGTAGCTGCCATGAAAGCAGGTGTACATGATTACATCATGAAAAACAATCTGGCCCGTTTGGTTCCTGTCATTAACAGGGAACTCCAGGAGGCAAAGGTAAGACGGGAACATAAACAGGCGGAAAGGGCGCTACAGGAAAGCGAAGCGAAAAACCGGGCTTTACTGGATGCTATACCGGATATGATGTTCCGGATCAGCAAAGACTGCACCATTCTGGACTTTAAGGCGGCAAAAAACCTCGACTCGCTGGCTCCGGATGATTTTTTAAATATGAAATTGAATGAGCTTTTGCCGGCAGAAGTAGTTCAGCAGGCTGTATACTTCACAGGGCAAACTCTGCAAACCGGTGAGACCCAGATATTCGAGTTCCAGCTTGAAGAGAAAGGCAAATTGAATGTTTACGAGGCAAGGTTTGTGGTTAGCGGACAAGACGAAGTCCTTGCCATTGTACGCGATATCACGGAGCGTAAGCAGGCTGAGATATTACGCCTTGAAAATGAGCAACTTGCGTATGCAAGCAAAGCCAAAAGCGAGTTTTTAGCTACTGTGAGCCACGAACTTCGCACTCCTCTTACCTCAATCATCGGTTTTTCATTACTCCTGAAGGAGAAAAAACACGGAGAATTGAACGAAAAACAGGAGTCCTATGTGGAGAATATTCTAATAGGCAGCAGTCACCTGCTTCACCTTATTAGCGATATTCTCGATACGACCAAAATAGAAGCAGGGAAATTAGAACTGACCATTGTAAAGATACCAGTGCCTGAAGTCCTGAACGAAACAATTAACCTCATAAAAGAAAATGCTGAAACACACAATGTAATCCTTAAAAGTGAAATCGATCCTCAACTGGACGTTATAGAGGGCGACCAGCAGAGATTAAAGCAGATACTCTTAAACCTGCTCAACAACGCAGTGAAATTCAGCAAGAAAGAAGGAGGAACAGTAACCTTAACCGCTAAAAAAGAAGGTGATATGGCACAATTCTCGGTTTCGGATTCAGGCATAGGGATCAGGGAAGATGATATGGGAAAACTATTCAATATGTTCCAGCAGGTTGATACAGGGAATACCAGACAATACGGCGGCACCGGGTTGGGTCTTGCCATTTCAAAACAACTCGTGGAGTTGCATGGGGGGAGAATTATAGTTGAAAGCGAATATGGAAAAGGCAGCACTTTTACTTTTTTACTACCGATTGAAGCCATACAGCCCACAAGCACAGAAACATTAAAGTAGAACATGATTGAATAATCAATCCATTCAAATTTGAACGTGATTTTAAATGGACATGCACTGGCGAGAAAAAGAATTACATTATGCACTGCAAGAAGGGAAGTTGACAACCAGCGAGTTAGTACAACGGGTAAATATGAGCAAGGTAACTGCTTTGAAGTATCTGGAAACACTTAAAGAAAAAGGTTTGGTTGATTTTGAAGAGATTGGTCCTACAAAGATCTGGTTCTTGCAAACAGAAGGGAAAACAACTAAAAAAGCAATCAAGGTGCTGGTTGCAGATGATGATAAAAATATAATAGACATTATCAGGGATTCCCTCAACCCTGATATTTTTGAGGTGGTTGAAGCCTTAAATGGAAAAGAAGCATTAGGAATGGTCTTTGCAGAATCACCTGATATTTTGATTTTAGACATCATGATGCCTGGTATGGATGGTTATGAAGTGTGTGAAGAACTACGGAAACAAAATGCTACAAAAGATTTACCTATTATAATATTGTCTGCTAAAACGAGTGTGGAAGATAAACTTAAGGCAATGGATATTGGTATAAGTGATTATATTGGAAAGCCTTTTGACATAAGAGAGTTGGAAGCAAGAATACAAATGGCACTGAAGTAAAGTTCAAGTATTCGAAATTGTTCTACTTTAACACAATTTTAAAAATCTAAAAATCAATAGTTGTGCCCATTTATTGTATCCTTATGGTATATTATACAATAAAAGGGCACGATAACCCCACTCATATCCAACCCAATTCACATTTTATTAGATATAGAGGCTGTCCAACAATCCAAAATCACAGATAAAAGAAGGACAAATATGGCTTTAAATCAATAAATAAGGTTTTATTTTATCGTCCACAGCAATTATTAGACAGCCTCTATAGAGTAAGTAGTACCATATCGTACAAGTATTTAAAATTATCTATGCGAATCGTTCAACTTTAAACGAAATGTATAACCACGTGGGATGAACTCCTGTTATGATATTCTGGTTCATGTGCTATTTTCAACACTCTTTTATATGGCGAATTTGTAGTATTTTGTGGATCTACCACATAAGAGAATAATAAAACGAGAAAATCTTCGCTGACGCTCAGATTGACTCGCACTATATAATTCTATAAATTATATACTACGAGAAACAGCAGCATAAACAGTGCAGTGAAACCGAATGTATCCGATGGTATCAGTAGGAAACTGCATATTCTTTCACGGTCTCGTTTTTTTGAGATATGTGGACAGGGATGCTGGTCACCCTGACACACCTGTCCACTCCGGCTACAAGAGGCAAGGCTGTTGGCATATATTCTACAATTCGTGGATTGGGTTTGGTTCGGGTCCTGTTATTGGCGGTGCGGTTGCTACGTATTATAGTTTTAATACTGCCTTTTTACCTGTGCGCCGCATTTGGACTTATGAGTTTCATATTGGTCAATCTTCTTGTGAAAGAAACACACAGCACCTGTGTTGAGAAGGTTGTGGATGAGGACGTGAAAAACGGCAAGGGGTCTATACTGGTTCTTTCAGGTGCTATGTTTATGATGATGGTCGGCATCATGATGATCGTTGCACTCCTGCCCGAATATGAGATTCGACTTGGAGCACCGGAATTTTCGTTGGGCGTAGCGTTATCTGCACATATGCTTACTCGTTTGATATTTCAAACGCCGATCGATGCATTGTCAGAGGATAGGCAGGAAAAAGTTGATCGTCGGAGGTCTGCTATTAAGCGCCCCTCTTCCGATCAAAACCGAACTCGACTAATAACAACTTTAATTAATATTGGAACTATACATTGTGGCATGAGCGATATGATAAACGTAGGAATTATCGGCGGGTCTGGATACACAGGCGGGGAATTGATGCGCCTGTTACTGAGGCATCCATATGTTAACATCGAGGCAGCGACATCAAGGCGTCTGGCAGGTAAGGATGTGTGCGATACGCATACACACCTGCGCAGGTTTTTGGATATGCAATTCGAGGATTTGAGTCCTGATGAGATAAAAAACCGCTGCGATGTTGTGTTCGTCGCTGTTCCGCACGGAACTTCGATGAATATTGTGCCGCAGTTACTTGATGGCAATACTAAGGTCATTGACTTGAGCGCAGATTATCGCCTAAAGACCGATGTGTTCGAGAAGGTGTATGAGATCAAACACACAAACCCGATAGATGCAGTCTTTGGTCTTGTTGAACTGCACCCCGATGTTGCGGATGAGATGTTCATCTCAAATCCGGGTTGCTACCCCACAGGGGCGATTCTCTCGGCAGCACCGCTTGTGGCTGCGGGTCTGGTCGATGCCGCAATATTTGATTCAAAGTCCGGCATTTCAGGTGCGGGCATCAACCCAAGCGTGACTTCGCACTATCCGAACATGGCTGAGAATATACAGCCTTACAAGTTAACAACACACCGCCACCGTGTCGAGATTTTCCAGGAACTTAACCACCTGGATAATTCACTTACGAACATCAGTTTCACACCCCATGTGATCCCATCGGTTCGTGGAATATTGACTACGGCGCACATTTTCACAAAATCCACCCTCTCGGCAGATGAGGTCAAGCGAATCTACACGGATTTCTACAAGGACAAGCCATTCATGCGCGTGATAGATGGAATCCCAACGCTGAGCGCGGTCAGGGGCTCGAACTTCTGTGACATCGGTTTCGAGGTTGACGAGCAGAACAACCGTGTTGTTGTTATCTCTGCAATCGACAATCTGGTGAAAGGCGCGTCCGGGCAGGCTATTCAGAACATGAATTTGATGTGTGGATTTGAGGAGGCAGAGGGGTTGTGGGTGGCTGGGGTTGCGCCTTGATTGATTTTGTGGGATTTTTGAATAAATAACAGGAGTTATAGCATACATTTTCAATTGTTGAAAATATATGCGAATAACAAAAATTATGGGTGCATTTCAATTAGATTACATAGTAGATAAACTTTTTAAAAGTTCATGGAATCTCTACCAAATATATATGAGTTGAATGCAAATGCAATGATTGATGCGAATGTTGTTTATCACATTAATGTAGCGAGAAAATCATTTAATCATGAGCTTTATTCAGTTACAATATTTCATTGCGCGATTGCTCTTGAAGAACAATTGAGTGCAATTTACGAAATTGTAACAAATCGTGATGAAGGCAAATTATACTACCAAAAAGGGTTGGAAAGTATGAACCTAGATCGTCTCATTAAATGGGCTAATCACACGACGTACATTTTATAAACATAAACAGAATAGGTATTAAACAATGGTCGTTCAATTTATTCTTACTGATTATGTAAATCAGCTATTGGCACATGCTGTCTATGACAAGTTGGATGATGGTACATATTCGGGACGAATTCCACAATGTGTTGGGGTAGTTTCATTTGGAACAACATTGCGTGAATGCGAGGATGAACTTCACTCTACTCTGGAAGATTGGATTTTGTTGGGGCTTAAGTTAGGTCATCCATTGCCTGTAATTGCAGAGATAAATCTTAATCAGGAGCCTTCGTGTGAGCCAGTGGAAGCCATGTAAACGACGAGATTTTATAAAGAGACTCCACAAGTTTGGCTTTGTAGGTCCATATTCTGGCACCCGTCATCAATTTTTAGTCTTTGAAAATCATCGTATGACAATTCCTTCAAATGCCGAATATTCCGTCCACAACTTAGAATGATGATTCGGGAAATTGAAAACATTTTAAATCGAAAGATCAAGTTGGATGAGTGGAATCAACTGTAATGAATGGGATTCCCCAAAATCATATTATGCTTAGCCGAAGGCTAAACTCATCAAACCAACACCACCATAAAATTCACCACCGCTTCCTCAATCCCTGTTATCATGAACTGGATCGCTATGGCTGCAAGTAGAAGTCCCATGATCCTTACTATGACCATCGTGCCTGTATGGCCAAGGGAGTCAAAGACCTTTTCGGATCTGGACAAGATGAAATATGAAAGCAGGTAAACCAGACCGATAACGGCAAAGAGGATGGCTTGATCTGTAATTCCGCTTGCCGTATTGAAGAGGACGATTCCCGTGGTAATGGCACCCGGTCCTGTGAGTAAAGGTACTGCAAGAGGTGTCACTACAAGATCCTCACTTCGCATTGACTCTTCCTCTTCCGCTGCGCTGGTTTTAGTTCCCGGCCTTCTGCCCAAAAGCATCTCTATGGCAATGATGAGTAATATGATACCCCCGGCTATCCTGAAAGAGTACATCTCTATACCAAGGAAGTGAAAAATCGTATTTCCAGCAAGGGTAAAGATTACCAGAACAACAGCCGCCACAATTACTGCTTTTTTCACCATATTTTGGCGGGTCTTTTGATCGAAGTCGCTGAGAAAAGCCCTAAAAAGAGGCACGTTCACTATGGGGTCAACTATTATGAAAAATGTAATGAATGAGGATAATGCAAAGTTCAGACCCATGATGGTATTTCTGCATAGATATGTTTATAGTTTGTCATTGCTGTATATAATTTATAGACTTATATAGTTCAAGTTAATCCGAGCATAGCGAGGATTTTCTCGATTATGTTTTCAATTATGAATTATGCCTGAATCAGGGGCAAAATATAATACCAATCATAGTAATCTGCCAGACTATGGACGATACAAAAAAAGGTCAAGTTAAAAAGCTCTACAAAAATTCTGCACCAATTATTACAATCATCGGAATCATAGTCACAGCCCTGCTTTTCAAAGGACTCTTGATGTTTGCCGACCAAGGCGATCTGTTCATGGTCATCCTTATGGCAGTGGGAATATCGGCTGTTGCATTTGTTTTGACAAAAGTAATAAGGTTAAGTTTAATCTCAGAAATGAAATGAAGGATCAAATGATCCCCATATCAGTCAACCTTTCCGGCAGGTATTTGTCTGTTACAAAATCCAGACCCTTGCCTGCGAAAGCTTGCTGTTCTGCCTTTTTCTTGATGTCAAGCTGGAGCTTGATCTGCTCTTTCCAGTAGTCAGACTCAAACCTTGGGTCTGAAAGTTCGCTTCGTAGAGCTGCCACGTCCTTGTCAGTCAACTTGTCGGTTGAGAGTTCATACTCAACAATATCAGATGGCTGTACGCCAATAAACTGTGCGCCCGGGGTTGCCATGTATTCCGATAGGTGTGCACTCTTAATTGCACCGTATGCGACCGATGCAAAGATACGATACGACCATGGGTCACCATCAGTAAATACCGTGACAGGTATGCCAAGTTCCTCATTCATACGCTTTATCATGCGTCTGGTAGAACGTGCAGGCTGACCTTTGAGGTGAACAAGGATGGCATTGTATTTTTCGTCAAAACCGTTCTCTATAAGACGTGCATACATACCACCAGTCTCAATCGCAATAATGAACTTTGCATCATGGTCAAGGAACTCGATGTTCTCAACATTGAATGGGATCTGATACCCACTTTCACCAATATCTTCCTGACAGTGAATGGTGCGGGAGCCGCGCTTTGTTTGCTCGCGTATCCTTATTGGACCAAACATCGTAGCACCGTCCTCTTCAGGTCGCATGTGGAAATATTCCCTTTGCAGGCCTGTGATGATCTCAAGGTCTTCGATAAGCCTGTCACTCTCAGGCTGCTCACGGAACTTGGCTATGTCCCAGTTCTCTGATATGTAATACAACTCCCTGAGCGTCGAGCCGCGATCCTGTTGAAGATGGTTCTTTATGATAAAATCAACCACATGTGTGCTCTTTAACAACTGGAACGCACCCTTTACAGTCTTTGCACTTCTCTCACTCTCACGGTCGCCATATACCCACACATTGCTTTTATCATCATAGCGGATATTCTCTTTAGTACGGCTTGGAAGGCTGACATTTGGCACAACTTCGTCAAGGAACTGGTTGTATAATTTCTCGGTCAAACCCATAAGTCGGTTCTTTGCAAGAGCATTTTGCTGTTTTTTATGATCTTTTTGATCAATTGATTCGTTATCGCTCATCTAAACAACTTCCATTTTGTTTTGTGCATATTATCATAAAAGCCATTGCTTTTTTTCTCTGTGTCCCTCTGTGGTTTTCCGAACCATTCCAGAAGATAATAATAAATCTCACTTTTTAAACAGGCACGACTTTTAACACAAAGCCGATTACACATTAAACCGTTTTTTAAAATTGTACAAAGGCAAGGGTGAGATGTACCCCTATCTTCACATATCCAAGAGTTTAGCCTTCTGCCTTATCAAACCATTCCACAACATTCTTGAATTTATGTGCAAGTGGATATATCTCGTTCAGGTTATTGATAGGATTTTTCACTTCATTTTTAACATTGTTTTCATCATCGAATACACCAACATACTTTTGTTTGCTGTTAAAATGCATGCGACATATTGGTTTACGGTTATTGTTATCTAATAATATTCCACAATATCGTTTGGTGCCACGTGCCACAATTCTACTTGGGTCAATAATCTCACTAAGAATTGCTTTTATGATGTAGTATCCTTCCAATTCTTCCTCAGTGAGAACTATTCCGTCATCTATGATAGACTCTATTGAAGTGTCAACCGCATCGATTTCAGATACATTTTTCTCATCTGCCATGGCGAATTTTAACCGTTCATTGATTCGCTCGTTTATGAATTGATTAAATGCGTTTTTTGTAATTGGGATGAAGCTTTGTTTAACGTTCTGAGTTAAAACTTTTCCAGTATATACCTGACTGGCAAAAAATTTAACAAAATTCTCCGAAGGCGACATCATTTCTTTCAAAAGAATGTGCTTGATTTCCTTGGCGTATTTTAGTTCGCTGGCCACTGTGGCCAGTTCATCGACGTTGAATTCTTCTTTTTTGAATCGTTTGAGTTCTTCTACAGAAGATTCTTTGATGTTTAGTAAATCGACTTCAAGAAACGGTTTCTCGTCCATCTTATTGGCAGACTCCAAATCCGAATAAAACCTATAGATGATTCCATTAGTTAGAATCCCAACTTTAGCGTCACTTACATGGAAATACCTCAACAATTGAGATGCGTGTTCTTTGTCAAGGTCGGCGTCAATGCTTTTGCATTCAATTAACATGATAGGTTTGCCATTTTTGAATATGGCATAATCAACCTTTTCACCTTTTTTTGTTCCCACATCTGCCGTAAATTCCGGCGTAACTTCGGTCGGATCAAACACGTTGTATCCCAATATGTTAATAAGGGGCATTATCAAAGCATTTTTCGTGGCTTCTTCTGTGGTTATATTTTCAGCCATATCTGGTATTTTTGATGCCAGCAATTTAATTTCATCAATAAAATCCATTATCTAAAATCTCCTTTCATTTAATCCCCACTTTGCATAATTCAGTAATCGTCAATTCTTGCATATGTACACACGATTAACAGACAGTGAATATTTCTTATAACAATTTTTATATTATTGCAGTTAAATCTTTCGGTTTTCTGGGGCTGTAAAATACTTTGGTGTTGTGATACATGAAGGTTGGTGCGTCAATAAACATAATAGCAATATCTGCGTTCATTTGCGTGCATCTGCGGTTCATTTTAATTGACCGCCGATATTTCAGACAACACCGTTTATAGTTAAAAACCAAACAATGCTGACTAACATTGTATGGTTTCTAACTGTAATCTACTCGATCTGGATCGAGGTCTTTTTCTCGGAATCCCGTCGCTCAAAGATGACCTCAAGTACACCGTTGAGATAGGTCGCCTTTGCACTGTCCGGGTCAATCTTGACAGGCAGTTCAATGTATTCGGAATACTTTCGTTCACCATGTGTTGCTTTAAGTTCAACTGCTGAATCGGTTGCATCCAATTGTATGTCTTCTTTCTCGATACCGGGCATTTCAGCAACCACATGTACACTATCTTCGATATCAAAGACATCGACAAGCGGTTTTCTCTCTCCTATGTACATTTGGTTTCCTTCTGTTTTTCCGCTTACTGCTTCAGGAGGTAAATTACCAAATTCACGAATCTCCGGCTCTTCACCCCGACGCTGGCTCACTGAGAATCCATACACGAAAGGCTGTTTTGAAAGTTCATCCATGCTAATTCCCATTTCATTTAACATGTGATCTATCACACTTTCGACATCTTCAAAGGGGTTTGCCCCGAAGATATCATCGAACAAACTTTTTCTTCGTCTTTTGTCTGCCATAATGTATCACCTCTTGATGTCTGTTTAACTAATGTAATCTGTTGTGGAACCTATTCTATGTTCATCTGCACCTTCTTCTTGCGGTTCATAATCGTTAGCCGCATATCTTGCAAATGTCTCTGCACTTTGCTCATATAGGTTTAGCGCACTTCTCGATGTTGTGGGTTTAACACGCGACACTGCATGTTTGAAATGGTCTTTAGTCAGTTGTATTCCTTCCACCATCTTTAACATTTCCGCTTTATCTACATTGGGTTTGATCACCTCACGCATTGCAAGCATAGCAGCCTCACGGCAGATCGCCTCGATATCTGCACCAACGTATCCATCGGTTATACCTGCAAGTTCGGACAATTTAACCTCATCCGCGATCGGTTTACCCTCAAGATGGATTGCAAATATCTTCTCGCGGCTTTCCTTATTTGGCACTGTGATGTAGATCAGCCGATCAAACCTGCCGGGGCGCAGGAGCGCGGGGTCGACCATGTCCGGTCGGTTGGTTGCGGCTACGATCACAACGTCCTTGAGTTCTTCGATCCCGTCCAGTTCAGTAAGTATCTGGCTGACAACGCGCTCTGTGACATGCGAGTCGGAACTTGTACCGCGGTGCGGTGCGATCGAGTCGATCTCGTCAAAGAATATCACGGTCGGTGCAGCCTGTTTTGCCTTGCGGAATGTTTCCCGGACGGCACGCTCTGATTCACCCACGTACTTGCTCAACATTTCCGGCCCTTTTATGCTGATAAAGTTTGCTTCGCTCTCGCTTGCAACGGCTTTTGCGAGCATTGTTTTACCAGTGCCGGGTGGTCCGAATAGCATGATCCCGCGTGGGGGCTTGGTGTTGATGGCGCTGAACAGTTCAGGGTACTTGAGCGGCCATTCAACTGCTTCGATAAGTTCCTGTTTAGACATATCCAGCCCGCCGATATCGTCCCACTTGACATGCGCCACTTCTACGAACACTTCACGCATAGCCGAGGGTTCAATGTTCTTCAATGCTTCATCGAAATCCTCTTTTGTGACCTCTAGTTTGTCCATGACTTCTTGAGGGATCTCATCCTCAATGTTTATTGAGGGAAGCATTCTTCGAAGTGCATGCATTGCTGCTTCCTTACACAGCGATGAGAGGTCAGCACCTACAAATCCGTGCGTGATATCTGCAAGTTCTTCAAGGTCCAGATCATTTTCAAGCGGCATTCCGCGGGTGTGGACATGGAGAATCTGCAACCTTCCATTGCGGTCTGGGATGCCGATCTCGATCTCCCTGTCAAACCTGCCGCCGCGCCGCAGGGCTTCATCGATCGAATTCGGGCGGTTGGTTGCAGCGATAACGACAACCTCGCCTCTGGATTGCAATCCATCCATGAGTGAGAGCAGTTGTGCAACAACTCTGCGCTCAACTTCACCGGTAACTTCTCCGCGTTTTGGTGCGATCGAGTCGATCTCGTCGATGAATATGATCGATGGAGCATCACGTTGTGCTTCTTCAAACATCTCGCGCAGTTTCTCTTCACTTTCACCGTAGTATTTTGATACGATCTCCGGACCGCTGATGGATATAAAGTTCGCATCGGTCTCGGATGCAACCGCTTTTGCGATCATGGTCTTTCCTGTTCCGGGCGGTCCGTGCAGGAGAACTCCTTTTGGCGGCTCGACGCCGAGTTTCTGGAACAGTTCAGGATGACGCAGGGGTAGTTCGATCATCTCGCGCACAAGTCCGATCTCACGTTTGAGCCCGCCGATGTCTTCGTATGATAGGTGTTCGGTCGTTATGCCTTCTCCAACTGGTTTTTCCTTGAGCACGATCTCGGTGTTACGTGAAACAATAACAGGTCCGGAGGGGGTTGTTGACATGACAATGAACGATAGGGGGTTGTTGACGGTCTCAACGCGTATGTTTTGGCCGCGGTCTATCGGCCGTCCTTCAAGTATCCTCAGGATGTATCGCGTACCACCAACCAGTCTGACCGGTTTTGTGGGTGCCAGTGTTATCCGTTTTGCTTCTTTTGCATCTACCTTTTTGATTTTCACTTTGTCATCCAGACCAACTTTGGCATTGTTGCGGATGTTACCATCAATTCGTATGATGCTTTTTCCTGAATCATCGGGATATCCGGGCCAGACGATGCCGTATGCTTTTTCTTTACTTTTGATTTCGATGATGTCACCGCTTGCAACACCTACATTTTCCATCAAGTCTTTGTCAAGTCTGGCAATGCCCCTGCCAGCGTCCCGGTGGTATGCTTCGGCTACCCGTACAACAATTTCTCCACTCATTGTTTATCGCCTGTTTCATTTTCAGATTCAAGTATTTTCCAGTATCGTTGATTATCCCTTATCGTATATTCAATGAGCCCTCTTTTAGCCATCGTTAATACTTGCGCACTGATGAGGCTCGGATGTATTGAAAAGTTGTAGGACAGCGATGCTATGCCATGTTCGTTTTTGAGCAGTGCATATAGTATCTCTGCCTGAAGAGGATTGTCTGCAACTTTATCTATCGCATCCATGCAGACGTCCATGAGTTCGGAATATTCGACTTGCAATTCCTGTTGTTTGCGTGCAAGTTCTTCTTGTTTGTTTTTCGTGTTCCGTATTTCGCGGTTCAGTTCTGCAAGTATTGATGCAGCGTGTGCTTTTTGCACTTCGATCGTTTCATCGTTATCTTGTTTTAAGTGACATCTTGTGTTAATTGGAGCCGTATGCACAGATACGGCATAAGAATGAGGTGATACTGCTACTTCAATGCGCATGTTGTCTGCGATATTGAAGTATTTGCGTCTTTGGTCATCCACGCGGCATTCTATGAGTCCTGTTTCCTCAAGCATGCCCAGATGATTTATAATTGCTTTTGGACCAACCCCGAGTCGTCCTGATATTTCACTGACATAACATGGGCGGTTGGACAGGAGTTGGAGGATCTTTCTCCTGTTCTCGTTGCCCAGTATGTCAAGCATTTGTGCTGATTCCATATTTTTCCTCAATTAACTTGTTACATGTCAGTCCGACTTTGTGGTGTTCCTTGGGGGAGGACCCAAGGTTAAACAAGTAAATCCAAGCGTTAGCAAGGGTTTATTTGTGAAGGGGGAAGATATACACAGAGAGTTAGTAACCAAGGAGGTATGTCATTTGGGTACTAACCTCTAGTTAGTGGTCATATTATATAAAATAGTAGGTCGGATTGTGTTTGATTGATGCGGAGCAATTTGCGGGTGGCAAGTTGTTGTCATGGAAGTGGTGGGGCGATTATCAGTGTAAAATAAAATTTAATCCGTGCAAACCGACATGCATGCAAGCAAGCAAGCAAGCAAGCATGTGAAAATCAGATTTTCGCCTCAACACCAAACTTTTTGACAGTCTCGCCATATAACAATAAATTTATAAAGAAAGCGATTTCAAGTATATTCTGGATGAAAATAAATTATTCGTAGTTGGTGATGATTAATTGAATAACAATTCAAATGAAGCGGTGATTTATAATATCATCAATAATCAATATCAAATAAGTGCATTGGATAAACACCAGTTAAGATATTATGGTTCATACGCGATTGTTAACACTCTTTAATGGCGAATTTCTATTAATCTCTGAACACATCACATAAGAGTAAAATAAAATGAAAAACAGCAGCATTCACAGTACAATGAAACCACAAGTGCCTGATGGTATTAGCAGGGAACTATACATATTATCATTATCGCGATTTTTTGAGGACATGGGAACCGGGATGCTGGTTACCCTTATTCCGCTGTACATTGTTAATCTGCATACATCGATTTTGCCGGATATTCCGCTTATTCTAAAAGCCGGTATTGTGATGACAGTTTTTGGTCTGTTCAATGCAATCGCACAACCTGTCATGGGCAAGTTGTCAGATAGACTTGACCGGAGAAAGCCTTTCATCATCTTTGGATTGGTCGGCTACACTGTTCTTTCGCTTATGTACGCACACGTTACAAGTTATGAGCAGTTGCTTGTTCTTAGGGTCATGCAGGGAATAACGGTTGGCGCAACCATACCTGCAATAATTGCGATGGTGACGCACCTGTCCACTCCGGCTACAAGAGGCAAGGCTGTTGGCATATATTCTACAATTCGTGGATTGGGTTTTGGTCTGGGTCCGGTTCTTGGCGGTGCAGTTGCAACGTATTATAGCTTTAATACCGCTTTTTACCTGTGTGCCGCTTTTGGTCTTGTGAGTTTCATATTGGTCAATCTTCTTGTTAAAGAGACACACAGCACTTGTGTTGAGAAGGTTGTGGATGAAGATGTTAAGAGTGGTAAAGGGTCGATACTTGTCCTTGCAGGTGCTATGTTCATGATGATGGTCGGTATCATGATGATCGTTGCACTCCTGCCTGAATATGAAATTCGACTCGAGGCATCGGAATTTTCGTTGGGGGTAGCGTTATCTGCATATATGCTTGCTCGTTTGATATTTCAAACACCGATCGGTGCATTGTCAGATAAGATAGGCAGGAAAAAGTTGATCGTCGGGGGCTTGATATTAAGCGCCCCTCTTGTGATTGGTACCGGTTATGTGACAAGTATCGAACAGTTGATACTGCTTCGTGCGTTGCAGGGATTCACGATCGCAGCCATCGACACTCCTGTAATTGCACTGGCGGGCGACTTGTCGGGTGGAGCGATGGTCGGCTCAAAATTGAGTATGATCACTACAGCCTATGCAGGCGGGATGGCAATAGGTCCTATATTTGGCGGACTGCTTGCAGGATATGTTACTTTTGAGACACCGTTCTATGTCTGTGCGGCTCTGATGGTGGTTGCTGCTGCAATTGTATGGAAGAAGGTGGATGAACCTGCACATCACAAGGATATTGCGGATTTTGAATGCGGTGAGATCGTTTGATCAACGATGCTGTTCAAGGGCATCCATGAGTCCGCTAACATCGGTTGCGAGTGCGTCTACCGATACTTCTACCATGAGATTCACGATACCTTCTGAGCCGAGTGTCCTGAAATCTGTTTTGAGGGCAAGGACTGTTTTGTTGTTGGCAAACGCATAACCAAGTTCCCACGCAGTGCCGGAGTCAACGTCGCTGCCTCCGTCAAGGATTGCAACGATGAGGTTGGAATTGTCAATCGCTTTATGATTTTTATTGAAAATGTAACTCTGTTTTTCATCATGCCGCATGTCTATGGTGTCATTGGAATCTTCCTGTGGCAGGAACACAGAGAAACCGCGTTCAACAATTTGGTCGCGAAGTTTGCGGTTAAATTCCTGTTCCGCCTCCGAGAATAGAGGTGCGGCGAGGTAAATTGTTTTTTTTCCGGTCATTTTTTTATATCACCTGTTTTGTTTTGGCAATATAATGACGTTTTACTTAATAATGCTAATCCGAGTAGGTTGAAAGTAATAGTCATATCCAATCTTTGTAGCCAATTTAACTTTATCACCGATTTTCGTCAGCCGTTTATGTTTCACCAAAAAATCCACCAATTATATTTTGATGTTGTTCAGACCATTGTTCAATTATGTGACATAAACACTTGGTCAAACGTTGCGACGGCACCACAACCGCAGCAGAGCTGCGTTATGACAAGAAGTTATATCACAAATTGCCTCACGGCTACCCCCTTCATTCGGGGTAATACTACTGTGGGATGCGTCAATGGTAACGTTGGGGTGTTAAGTTCACAGGATAACGTGAAAAAACCCGAAAGTCCAATTCGGTTTAACTGCAAGGATAAGGAAACTATGAAGAGTGTAATGCGAACCATCGTAAGAATCGTGACTGCGAATAAGCGTAACTGGACTGCCACGCTTAAACCACTGTGACAAGAAGTTACATCATAAATTGCCTTTGTGCTACTCCATCTATTTGGGGTAATCCTACTATGATATGCGTTGGTGGTAACGCCAAGGTGTAGAGCTCATAGGACAATATGGAAATGTTGGAAGTCTGATCCATCCAATCTGTTAGGATAAGAATACCATGAAGAAACACATGTTGAATCACCGTAAGAGTCGTTAGCGTGAATAAGCGAAATGAGACTGATACGCTTAACCAAAAGGCACAAAATCGGGTTATAATGGCTTGGTTAACATTATAATAAATGGACAAATGGTTTTTGGCTTATAGGTGGCTTCTAAAGTATTCAAGATTATTTATGATGTAGAACTTAGTAAGCCCTATGCATTCCCTCAAGGTAGGAATCTAGCAATAGACAACAATGATGCAGAGGGAAAAGCAAAGGTCAATTTGTAATGAATTGAATCGAAGTTCAAAATTTGCCTTAGTCTGAAAGGATGCTAACTTACTCTACGGTGTTCTATTGTATGAACGGAGGTATGACCTATGAATGTAAGAAAGTCAACATATCTTCAAACAAAGCGACGATTGCATAAAATATTGTAGTTGAAAAAAAAACTAATGCCACTGAATTAATAAACTGCTGCCCGAAAGGGTTATGAAAGGCTTGAGCCGTATGCGGTGAAAGTTGCATGTACGGTTCTTAGAAGAGGGAGAGCGAGTAATCGCTCTTCTTTATTCTGCGGGAATGGTGATTAAGATAAAATGAGAAAGAAATTGTGCAATAAACACAATCTCATCTCAATTCAATAGTACCTTGTGGGCACTTTTCAACACAGGCACCGCATCCTGTGCACTTCTCCTGATCGATCTCTGCCAGAAACTTAGTGACCGTTATAGCTTCCTCAGGACAGGCTTTTACACACAATTTACAACCGATACACCCAATTGTGCATGCTGCCTTAACGGCTTTACCTTTGTCATGAGAGCGACATTGTACATGCACCTTTTCAGACGCTGTTGCAAGCACAAGTATATCGTTTGGGCATGCATCCACACATAAGCCGCAGCTTTTGCAGAGGTGAGGATTGAGTTCAGGGAGCCGTTTATCATTAATTATGAGAGCACTAAACGGACATACCCGTACACATGTGCCCCGGCCCATACAGCCGAAACTGCATCCTTTCTCACCATCGGAGAGCATCATCACTGCATTACAATCTTCTATGCCTTCGTAATCGAACCTATCCACGCAGTTCACACCGCCGTTGCAGCGCGCATACGGATACGCCTTTTCTGACTCAGAGACATCCTGACCCATAATACCGCCAATCGCTTTTACTGCACCAAAACCACCTACCGGACATCCGTCGATCGGTGCATTCTCATTGACAACTTTATCTGCAAAATCAGCACATCCTGCAAAACCGCACGCACCGCAATTTGCACCAGGCAGGACCTCCACCACCTCTTCAACCAGGGGATTGGCTTCCACCTTGAATATCTTGGATGCTGCCATCAACATGACTCCTACAGTAAGTCCAAGACCTCCTAAAACTGCCATTGATTGTATAATTAAAGTATCAGCAGTCATAGGGGAATCACCTTGAAATAGTTAACAAAAGCCATTGACAACATCGTTGCGACCAGAAACGCATGTGGAAGTCCCTGTATGGCACCCGGGACATTGACATATTCTGCTCGTTCCCGGATCGATGCCATCATCAACATAGCGATCATATAACCAAGACCGGCTGCTATAGCGAATACAACACTGTATATAAACGGATATTCGTTCATCACATTCAGCATTACAACTCCCAGTACCGCACAGTTCGTTGTGATCAGGGGCAGGAATATTCCCAGTGACCGGTACAGTGGTGTTACGTGTTTCCTGAGTACGAACTCCACCAGCTGCACAAGAGACGCGATTACCACAATGAAGCAGATGAGGGTTAAGAATTCAAGCTTCAAAGGAACCAGAATAAAAGTATAAATCGCAAATGATGCAACCGCCGCCATGGTCATAACAAATATGACCGCTCCTGACATCCCGGTTGCACTCTTTAGATCCTTTGTAACACCAACGAATGAACACAGGCCAAGGAATTGTATCAAAAGGAAGTTCTTAACAAACACACCATTGATCAATACTGCCAATAAGGATTCTTCTACCACTTTAATCACCTCTTGCAAGTTTCTTTGCTTTGCGGTAATTTACAATCGCCATCAATATTGCTATTGTCAAAAATGCACCAGGTGGCATTATCATAAAGGTTGCAGGATTTATTGGAACAGTTATCAATGTATGCCCGAATGGCGCGATTGCACCGGTTCCGAGAAGTTCCCTGATACCACCCATGAGCACCAGCACAAGTAAGAATCCTGTAGCACTGCCAAGTGCATCAATTAATGAATAAAAGACATTGTTCTTGTTCGCATAAGCTTCAGCACGTCCGATAATGATGCAGTTGACCACTATCAACGGAATGAACACGCCCAGCTGCGTGTACATATCAGGCGTAAATGCTTCCATTGACATATCAACAATTGTCACAAACGTAGCTATTATTATAATAAATATCGGAAGTCTGACCGCTGCCGGTATCTGTTTTCGAAGTGCTGAAACTATCATATTCGAACAGATCAGTACAAACGCAGCACCTGCTGCCATCCCTATGCCATTTTCAACTGATGTTGTAACTGCCAGTAATGGACACAGACCCAGTACAAGTCCGAATACAGGATTGTCTGTCGTAATCCCACGTATATATTCGTCTACTATTTTACTCATAAGATCACACCTGCTTCTTTAAATCATCAACCTGTCCACGCAATGCATCTATCACAGCCTGTGACGAGATTGTAGCACCGGTGATAGTATTAATCTTTCCACCATCGCTGGTAAGCATTAGATTTTCCATTCCCACGTCCTTAAACTGGTTCGTGAATTCGATATCAACAATCTTTGCACCCAGCCCGGGTGTTTCGGAATGCTTCATAATCGTTATTCCGGTTATTCTGGTGAATTGCGCATCCACTCCTCCTGCAACCTGTATCATCCCCTGGGATCCAACCTGATCCCTGAAAAACGCATATCCAACTGTGTTACCGGACGCATCCAGTGCACGGTAATACAGTATTTCCAGATCACCTTCTTCATTGATCACCTGATTCCCATACACGCTTTCAAAATCCACTGCTTCCGGAACAATCTTTAATAAAGCTTCCTTCTGTGCAATATCATAGTTCTTTTTCAACTGCTCCTGTGTCGGACCGTAAGTCACACCTAATAAAGCAGCCGCAATGACTGAGATCAGCACCATTTTTCCAATAATAACTACGATATTTTCGTCCTTACTCATTTGCCATCACCTCCGAAAGGCTTTGGCAATGTCTTAATTTCAATATACGGTGCAATGCAGTTTGCAAGCATGAGTGCGTAGAACGTCCCTGTCACATAACTTGCATAATATCCATACAGAACTGTCAGGACACCGCAGACGATTCCATAAATAATACGTCCTTTTTTAGTAATCGGTATCGTTGCAGAATCAGTTGCAATAAACAACACCCCGAACAGGTAAGCACCTGTGATCACATAGGAAAGATCATCCTTTAACAAAAAGACCAGCAGCAATGTTGTTATAAGATAACTGAGTGGTACTCTCCATTCAATATATCTCATTAATATAAGTACAACACCACCAATCAATGCAATCGGAGACACACCAACCAAAAACCCCGCTCCATTTTCCAGAATAAGATCAGTTAATGCTATAATATGAGGTGTTGACTTCGTGGTCATAATTGATGTCCATGAAAGATTCAGGAATACCCACGATACCAAAACCGGATTGAACATATAAGAACCAATGCCTCCATATGCATGTTTCACTATCGCGATAGCAAAGAACGAGCCTATAACCGCGATCCAGATCGGGGCATCATACGGAAGGACCAGTGCAAGCATCAATCCTATCAAAACTGCATGTCCATCAGCTATAGTAATTTCCTGATTGAACACTTTTTGGATCCCGGCTTCAGTTGCAACTGCTGTTATTACGCTTGCAAGAAGTATTCCAAGTGCGGGGAATCCAAAGAAATAAATGGCAACCAGACTCACCGGTACAAGAGCAAGTACTTTGCCCCACATTATCTTATTAACAGTTATGCCTTTTACCTTATGGGGTGGAGCTGAAATCGTCAGGGTCATTTAGATACCTCCTTCACAAGATGCGCACCCGAGTGTCAGATTCGACGATTCTTTTTCTGCCATGTCAACATACGTTCTTTCAATCGCGACCTTTGCATACTTGATTAGCTGCAACAGCGGTATCTTCGAAGGACACTCCACTGCACAAAGACCACATTCTACACAATTCATAACATGCATCAACCGACAATCATCGAATTTACCCTGATCTGCTAAAATTGCTATACGTGTAGGGAGTATATCAACAGGACACACATCAACACATCGGGCACAATGGATGCATGGTACGGGTTGGACAGACAAAATCTCAGAGGGAGACTGTATAAGAATCCCGGCAGTCTGCTTTACAACTGGTACTTCATCTGTGTACTGGGCAATGCCCGTATACAGCCCGTTGACTATTATCTTTCCGGGTTCACCGTTGCACCCACCGCATTCCTCAAAGATATCCTTAAATCTCATACCTATGGGCACCAGTATAGATTGCGGATTGCCCACCGGACCATACACTGACACTGGCATCAGCATGGAGGGTCTGCCATTTACTACTGAATCATACACCTCATAAGCCGGATTGACTCCGCATACAGCGACTTTGACATCCTGCGATATCCCGCCCATCTGGTTTCTGGCACCAAGAATATCGTACACAAGAAGATTTTCCATATTTAAGGTATATGCAATATTGAGCGGTACAACACGAATGTTGCTTTCAAGTTTAAGGTTGGATAATATCCTGAATACTTCCTTGTTATTCCTGTTGACTGCAATGATAGCCTGCTTTGCACCAGATGCCTTCATCAGGAATTTCAAACCCTTATAGACCTGCGAGGAGTATGAATTAATACCCACACATCCCGCGATCATGGATGATTCATAGGTGACGTTTAAGATAATAGTATCGATATTTTCGATGACCTCGCATGTAGGTGTGCCGTATATCTCGACAACACCGGCATCCTTTATGATCTGTTTAATTTCGGACTGATCCGGATTATCCAGTGGGTTAAACTCAATCGACTGCTGTTGCTCGTCCACTGTGATTACAATACTTGGTATCTTGTTACCGGAGGGATGAGGTAGTTCATCGATCGCGGCCACAATTCCGGAAACACTTGCATGTACCGGCGCGGATCCTGAACCCACGGCTTCACCGATCTGTTGTCCGGCAAGAACTGTATCACCTACCGAGACCAGAGGTTTGCATGGTGCTCCTTTGTGCTGGCGCAAGGGTATTACAACGTCTTCCGGAAGTTTCTTCAGAAAGTTGATTGTTTCCAGATTATTATAGTTCCCCATATTGTCACTATTCTCCTATTGGGTCATTTGAATTTCCCGCATTTGAATCTTCTTCCAATGCTGGCTTGCCCTCAACCTCTACTGGTTTTGGTCGAGGGTCATATTTGTCCACTTCAATCGACAATACAGAGTAGTCCCCTGGGGATGCAGGATCTGCATCATAACCCAGAGCTAACCAGTCCACTGGAGGTCTGTATTCATGACATATCGTGCACTCGATTGCCTCTGCGGTGAAGTGGATACTGTCCAGAGTAGATGTCCCTGATGCACAGTGACAATCGCCGCAGGTCAACGGAGCTGCCAGACCGACTTTTGTGCTGGCTATATTATGACTGACCCTGAAGTACAAATCCTGCTGACGCAAGACTGCATTCGGATAATCTGGTTGACCATTATTGTCGCCATCGTATGCGTGTATCTCACCAGACAAAACTTGACCGTTATTGTCAGCATCTGCTGCCTTCACATCAGCCAGTGCGATCGGATTACCGATGACTGGACTGGTGTCCGGATTCAACCTGACATCAGCATTGATGCCTGCATCCCACCAGGTTACAGTGATAATATTAAACGGTACCAGTTTTACATTAGGATCATCCTTGCTATCCGGAACCGGAAGTTTATCATTACTCATTCCATCAGACCATTCAAGTACAGGTCTTATCTTTGAATCCTTGTATGTCTCTTCCTTCACACCATTTGCCCAGTTAACAGATTCGAGTACAGTTTCTGCCGGAAGCATGGATATGTGACAACCATCACATGCAACCACTCCATAGTGCGCGCCATCAATTACCATGCCATGACTAATACCCTCATGACAATCAATACATTCCTTCATAGCTTCACTGCTGTTAGCTGGATCAGGTACACCGCCCCTACCAATCTGGTGATCTCTTGTAATATGACATTCAGAGCATTCTACCGAATAGCTGGCATGTACATCATATTGATCATAATCACTCTGGGTCCATTTAACCCCGGTCTTTTTGGAATCACCCGAATGGCATGTGTATGCACAAGTCCGGGTTGTTGAAACACCATATGACACAGGTTGACTTGTCAGAATAGCTTCTACCGCATCAAAGTTTGCTTCTGTGTACCTGCCTTCTGCAATAGCCCTGCCACGTGCATCCCAATCATACTTTCCGGTCGGGTCATGGCAAATATTACAATCAACGTCTATACCTTCGCCGCCATCAATCGTTTCAAGCGGTCCGCCGCCTGGATGATAATTCATGTATGACTTTGCCCAGTCGTCTTCACTGCCAGATTCAATCTCAAATCTTGTGAGATATGACATGCCATTGTACATACTGTCTTCAAAATCTCCTGCCCGCTGTACGTGGTAAGATGCTACAACATCGTCGTATACATTTCCATGACAGCCGCCACATTGAAGGTCGTCCCAATGTCCATCGCTCAAATAGTGCGGAGCAGTGGCCTGATTCCCGCTGTGTCCCAAGTTACCCATATGGACACCAGCAATCAATATGACAATAATAACTGCTGTTTTTATTATTAATCCATTCATCTTTCAAACCACCTGTTAATATTCAACCGCCTTATCCGGGTCGTACATAGGATGTTTTCTCTTTAAGAAAAAATTGTACATAGGTTTTATAAGACCCAGCACCATAGCAATGATCTGTGTTACGACAAGGAACATTGCAATATTCAATCCGACATTGCCAATCATGTAGATAGCTTCATGTTCCATGATATTCGGTTTCGTCAGATCTGGTGTTATAATTGCAGGGTCAACAATATTCTGCCATTCAATAATCGGTAGAAGTATGTTCGTGTGCATAATATATGTGTATGACATGCACAGATACATGTATATAAGGGACACCAAAGCAACTATGGCAAGTATTATCCCAAAGATTCTTAATGGATTTTTCTTATGACTCATTTGGAATCACCTTCCATTACCTCATCATACCATTGCGTATATTCATGCTGGACCTCATGCGCATCCATATATCCTGTGAACATTGTCTTATCAACCGGGAAACGCGCTGGTGTGAGATGTACCACATAGAAATGCAACAAAATACCGCACAAGCTCAGTATTGCAAAACTGCCGTGTACAAATTTCAGGGAAAGTATTATCGATTTAGGTAAAATTGATGTAAAAAACCATGGCATCCAGATAACAATGCCTGTAACTCCCATGATCAGGGCATCAAAGATCGCAACACTGAAAATATCGATCTTTTCAAGCCAGTTGTACTTGCGGTATCCTTCGGGCTGCTTTCCAATGTGGAATGAATACAAGACATCTTTTACAGCGGCCTTGCCATCATGGATACCAGGAAATACATTCTTCAATGGTGAAAAATCGATGAATACCAGATAGAGTACAAAATAAATTGTATAATATAATGCTGATGCAATAAGTGCAACCCCGGCAACCCGGTGGATATACATCATCTCTGAAAGACCTATAAGTCCTGGAATCCATCCAAGTTCTTTAGGAAATATAAGTGAAATTCCTGTAATATACAGTATCATGATCGAGAGGGCGCACACGGTATGTGCTCCAATCTGTGCTTCTGAAAAACGTTCTATCATCTTAGCTGACATGGTTCACCTCACTAATTTCTAATAAGTCTAAGATGTACAATTAATGTAAGGAATGTCAGGAAGCATGCCCCACACACAACAATAAGTGTCAGACCAAGCTTTAGCAAACCAAGTAGTTCATATTCGATACCCGTCATTAATGGAAGCGATGTGTTCGGTGTATTATATGCTGACACTAAACCCATGAGCAATAATACAAATACAACGGTAATGACACATGCAATGAAACTAATATTTGATTTTGAAACCATCTTTATTCTCCTGTTTAACACCATCGGATGTAAAACCTATTATTCAGCCGCCATTTCAAGTTGCTTAATAACTACAGCGATTGTATTTCTTAAGCGCTGCTCATTCAGTATCTTTAGATCCGGTGATACATATTTATTGATTTCAAACTTTTTAGGAATTTCTTGCGTATTGAAATCCAGAGCTTTATCAAGCGTTCCTTTTTCAGTAGCTACTCCCAAAAAATTCACATTTAAGAAAACTCCCATCACATGCGCTTTAATTTCGATCCTCTCAAGGTGTGATTCAGAGTTTATGTACACCATGTTATGAGATTCAACGCCGAAATTTGTTTCGATTCCATTCCAGCCGTACTCTTCCATTAGTTGATGAATGGCAACAATGAGATACTTATCATTAGATGCCGCCGTATCACCTTTTGTGGTATGGTCACTCATAATAATACATCCTTTTATAACAATAATACATATTTAAATTCTATAGCAGTGAATGGTCGCAAATACTTATATCTTTCGAATTTTACTCATTCAGTATTTCCGAAAAATATATCCATATGAGCTATACCAATCTATATTTAATTCTAATGTTCGTCTCTTCTTAAAATTCATTCTTATATAAATTCTAAAATCTGGAATGAATTCCAACAAATATAGTGTGGATGTCAAAAAGAGTTAATGTTAAATGGTGAACTTATGGATTGGTAACCACCTCTTTCTGAAATGTGTAATATTCGAAATTTTTATATACTTACAAATCGAAATAATATAAAATACTGCGTATATGAACGAGTTGCTAAAAATATCGGAATGGTTTTGAAGGCAAAGTCTATTCATTAAAGAAAATTAAATGACACGCCATGCAACTTCATGCAATAGCGGATACCCTAAATTACCTTCGGCAACTTCGGGTAGCTGCAGACGTTATTAGAAATCGATGTTAGAAAGGTGATGAAATTATGGATGAGATAAAGTATAAACCAATAGGTATTATTCATTCTCCATTTAAAAAACCTAAAGGAACACCTATACAACCCACAGCCGCTAAAGGTATTGATGGAAAAGTAGAGGTGTTTTCAGAATATGCTGAAGGATTAAAGGATGTTGATGGATTTTCTCACATCATATTAGTGTTCCACTTCCACTTATCCAAGAAGCCATCATTAAAAGTGAAACCGTTTATGGATGATCAAATACGTGGAGTTTTTGCAACAAGAGCTCCAAGTAGGCCGAATTCAATCGGTATTTCGGTAGTGCGTCTTGTTAAAATTGAAGAAAACATACTTCATGTTCAAGATGTGGATATGATTGATGGTACTCCACTTTTGGATATTAAGCCATATGTCTGCGAATTTGATACAAAAGAGGTTGATAAGATAGGCTGGCTTGAGAATAATGTGCATAAACTTCCAACGTCAAATGATGATGGGAGATTTATAAAATGATTTACGCGACATCCAATAATAGTGAACATAGGGCCACGCCTCGCACTTCGTATGTCTGCAGAACGTTAAACGAAATGCGTGTTAATAATATCCCTACATATACATGAGAACAAAAACTGTTACAATTATCGGATTAATACTAGTTACACTGGTATTCTTATTATCAGCTGGATGTTTAGATCAAGAAGCCGATGAATATGAACTTACAAGTGATACAAAATCATTTAGTAAATCCCGAAGCATAATGGACACAATTGTTACCATTGAAGTCCTTGATACCAATGAAACACATGCATTGGAATCCATAGACCGGGCATTTGATGAGATATATCATGTAGATAAACTCATGAGTTCGTATAGGGATGACAGTCAACTCAGCATCCTAAACACCCAAGGACATCTGGATGGCGCAGATCCAGACTTTGGATACGTACTTGAGCGTTCAAAATATTATTCAAGAATCAGTGATGGTGCCTTTGATGTCACGATCAAGCCAATACTTGATCTTTGGGGTAGCAAATATAGCCCAGGTGGCACATACATGCCCCCCATTCCTGAAGAGATAAATGAGACCCTTAAACTTGTGAATTATTCCAGTATTACGATCGAGGGTGGCAACATCTCACTTCGACCAAATATGAGTGTCGTACTTGGTGGGATCGCAAAGGGCTATTCTGCGGATAAGGCAATTGAGTCCCTTAAACTCGATGGCATCACAAGCGGTTTTGTGAATGCAGGGGGAGACGGGCGGTTCATTGGTCTTAATGAACAGGGTGTGCCATGGAACATCGGGTTGCAGAATCCTAATAAGAGTGATGAGGCAGTCACAATTATACACCTAAGTGGCATGGCTGTCGCAACAAGTGGTAACTATGAGCGTTATTTTAGTGATGAGGCAAAGGTATCCCACATTTCCGACCCAAGAACTGGATATTCATCTCAGGAACTGATAAGTGCTACAGTAATCACAGATACTGCGATGGATGCTGACGCGCTTGCGACAGCAGTTTTTGTGCTAGGTGAAGATGCGGGGATTGATATGATCGAAGATCTTGATGGCGTTGAGTGCCTGATAATCACAGATGATAAGAGGATAGTGCGCTCAAGTAGGTTTGGTGAGTACGAGATCGGGCAGAAAAAAAATTAGTTATGAATGTGACGCGCTACTCACTTAAACGAACTTCATGCAAAGTTTCATATATTGGACCCTCTGGGGTCAGTGTGCTTTTCTTGAGTTTGATTGCATCTACATGGAATGTGCCGATCTCTATGTCCTTTAGTTCATAAAGAACCTTGAGGAATGATTCCTTCTCTTCATTTGATATATATTTCACACGGGCAAGTGTTGCGTGGGCAGTGTAACCATGTCTGTCTTTTTTGAACTTGAACGGCTTAAGTGCGGACTCAACGTTGTCATGCAGTTCTCCGAAGTTGCCTTCTGCACCAAGCCATATTACTTTTACATATTTGGGCTTTGGGAATACACCGACATTCTCGATCTTTGCTTCAAAGGACGGGATGTTTATCCCATCTAACGCCCCTGCGATCTGTTCGATCTGGTTCTCGTTTATATCCCCCAAGAATTTCAGTGTGATGTGAACCAGCTTCGGGTCAACGAATTTGATATTGAAATCTTTGAGTTTTGACTGGATTTGAGCAATCTTTCCCACATAATCCTGTGGAAAATCTACTGCGACAAAAGTTCTTGTCATGCATTTACCTCTTGATCGATGCTTTGATTAATACAATTTTCATTCGCGATTTTTGGTCGTTTGACCTATATTTATATTTATGATGGAGTACAATTATGAATAGTACACATTAATGGTTACTAAATCATAGACATTAATGATACAAATAGTTCAGTGTCATCAGGGGATGCAATGGATATCACCGATATAGTTGTAAGGTCAGCAATACGTTTAGCTGAAAAAGTAAAAGCTTCTGCGATAGTGGTATCTGGGGATATTCGGTTTGATGGCATTACCACAAGCATTCCGATCTATTTTGCATCTGTCAAATCAAAGAGTGTGATAAACAACTTGGTTTCATCGGGTATCGATAAAGAACGGCAGGCGAAAGAATTTTCTGCTATGATCAGCCGGGAAACTACCACAAAGATCGAACATGTGGAGAATACAGCAGCGATAGAACAGATGCTTGGACAATTGAAGTCTGGCATTGTTGTTGGAATCGACGTTACAAAGGATTCCAGTGCCATTGTGATACATGATCTTAGTGATAATCCTTTGGTTAGGACAATGCAGGAGTGCGAAGAGAGGGTGCCCCCCGATATCATGAGAGCAGTGCTCACAATTGCTTTTGATGTTGCTACAACCGGACGTGAAGGAAAACAGGTTGGCAATGCATTTATTGTGGGTGATAAGGATGAAGTGATGAAGCGATCACACCAGATTATTTTAAACCCCTACGCCGGACATGCAAAAGAGGATCGAGATATCCTAAACAAACAAAATTGGGAATCCATTAAAGAGT
This sequence comes from Methanosarcinaceae archaeon, assembly GCA_030611265.1. GTDB lineage: Archaea > Halobacteriota > Methanosarcinia > Methanosarcinales > Methanosarcinaceae > Methanovorans. Next base: position 71,698 of record JAUWQD010000008.1, read on the forward strand.
TTGCCCAACTTGATGGCGTCTTTATTATATCAGAAGAGGGCATCATCGAATCTGCCGGCAGATACCTTGATGTTGATGCAAAGGATATTGTTCTCGATAAGGGACTTGGCGGACGCCACGTCTCCGCCGCCGCAATTACAAGGGACACTGTAGCGATAGCAGTCACTGTTTCCGAATCTGGAGGAATCATACGCATCTTCATGGATGGAAAAGAAAACATGTGCATCGAATCTGCCGAGCGCGCTGTTCGCAGGCAGTGAAACCAAGGCAGAGCATATCCACATCCATCTGCGGTTCGTATATACCCCTTATTGCAAGAGTAACAAAAAAATGAATCTTGCTTCAGTTGCGTATCTGACTTAGGTGGTTGTTGAAATGAAAAATACCAATGGATTTGGGTAGGAGTTGGTAACCATTTTGGTAACCACCCCTATATATAGAGCAACAGTTATATAAGTCAATGAAGTGTATATACAATTAGCGGACGGGATTCTTTTACGTACCACCCCCCACTTCCACCCCAATATTCTATTACCCGTTCGCTTTTCTTTTCTTATTGGGTTCATTTCATTCAGCTCAAACAAAGAGATGAATCCCTAAAATTGCCCCACACGTCAATCCAAAAAACATATAATCCATCCTCCCAAGTGCCCTCCTATCAACATACACCTGCTGACTTCCGCCATACCCACGGCAGAGCATACTGACATAGGTACGTTCTCCCTGCTCATAAGAACGGATGAACAACGAACTTATGGAATGCCCTATCTGTTCAACTGTCCATTTTCGAGATACTTTTTTATTCCACATATTGAACAGGCGAGTTTTTTGCGCAATCCGTATCCGCTTTAATACATTCCAAAAAACGAAAAGGTACCTGACCATCATTGTCAAAAGCAGGGTAAATTCCTTCGGGACACCAAGACGCCTTGCAGACAACACCATATCTTTCATCTGTGTTGTCGATGAGAGCAAAATAATGGCTGTGGCACAGACCGTGAACTTTGCAATAAGCACAGTCCCAAAATCCAATCCCTCATAGGTTATAGTCAAACCAAATGGCAGCGAAATTGGATATAGCGTAAACGATTCAATAAATGGCTGCCTGATGAACGGTTGAAGCACTGCGATACCAAGCCCAAACGGCAGGATCGCTATAAATCTAAAAAGTACATAAACAGGATTTAGATTTGCAATTATTATCAGTGCGAGCAAGTATGCTTCCATCATTGACAGACGGATAAGGTTAAGGTCGTGAATCCTTGGAAGATTTACTGCATACAGAATTACTGCGAGTGTGATAAGCAACTTAATGCGCCCATCCAGCCTGTGGATCGGGCTGTCCTTGTAGGATTCACGCTCAATATCTGTCAGTGTTATTTTCATATATCTCACTTAATCGCATTGTCGCTTAGGTCAGCTCTGTTTTGCCTGATTGATGACCCGCAACAGTTCATCCCTTGCATCATCCGGCGTAATCGCGATCTCGACATCAATACCTTCCTCTTTTAACAATTCCAAAAGTTTGGCAATACGAGGAAGACGCAGATGTGCTTTCTGGATCAATTCAGGGTCTTTGAATATCTCTTTCGGAGTGCCCTCCGCCTCGATTATTCCATCATGCATAACATACACACGTTCCGCGAACATCGGCACGATATCCACATCATGCGTTGACAGAATGACAGTCATCCCAAAACTCCTATTCATCTTGCTGATAAGATGCATGATCTTGCTCGCACTTGATGGATCAAGTCCGGCCGTTGGTTCATCAAGCACGATGACTTCCGGCTTCATCGCAAGAACACCGGCAATTGCCACACGTTTTTTCTGCCCTCCGCTCAAATGGTGAGGTGCACGGTCCTCAAAACCCGACATTTCCACAAGTTCTAGTGCATCCCTGACCCTTGCTTTCACTTCACCCTCAGGCAACCCCATGTTCATAGGTCCAAATGCAACATCCTGCTCGACTGTCGCCGCAAATATCTGGTCATCTGAATCCTGAAACACGATCCCGATAGTCTGTCGGACATCCATTATGTTTTTCTTTGTAATCGGCACTCCCTTAACCAGAATATCACCCGATGTCGGTTTCAATATTCCGTTGAGGTGTTTGAAAAGAGTGGATTTCCCTGCACCGTTCGCACCAAGAAGTGCAACACGCTCACCCCGGCATACCTTGAAATTCGCACCATTCAGAGCAATCGTTCCGCCACTGGCGTATGTGTGTGTCAGGTTTTTCGCTTCGACAATAATGTCAAGATCGGTTGCACTCTGCAAAATCTCATTCTTTGATCTGGAAAACAACGTGTTCTCAATATCATCTAACCTTGCATCCGGTTTTATATCAATCTGTGCCGCATTTTCTGACGATTCCACAATAGGTCGTTTCTTTTTTGACATCCGTGCGACCAATAGTCCGATTGCGAGCAAGAGTAATGTACCACCGGCAATTGCGGCTACTTCCCCGAACATCCCAAAACCCCCGATCGAATAATCCGCGATCGGAGTGTTGTATGATACATCGGTATTCTCTGCGAGAAGTTCTTCAACTACGGCTTCATCTCCGCCGCCGATCAATTTTATCATTGTCTGCTCAAGCCCGTCAGGGTCGCTTGAAGCCACAAAAGGAGCAGCGATTGCAACCATCAGCACCAGTGCTATTGCTGCAACGATGGTCGTGTTGCTGATGCCCCTACCCCTACCTTTTTCATCTGCAGTTTTGATCAGGTCAGACCTTGAGTACATTATGGACTGAATGACAATAGCGGTGATCAAACCTTCACCGATCACACCAATGATCGCGTGGAAAGTACCCATGACAATAAGCGCTTCCATGAGAGGAAACGCACCTGCGAAGAATATCTCAACGGTCGTAACAAGCGCAGATATGAACAAACCAAGCCATGCTCCGACAAAGGACGCTTTGACAACCCCGATCCGCTCTTTGATAGCGGTGTATGAATAATATCCAACCCAACTGCTGATCACTCCCATATTAAAGATATTTGCACCAAGTGCGATTACACCGCCGTCTACGAACACAAAAGCCTGTACGAATAACACGAGCGTCAAGAGAAGCAATCCTGCATAAGGGCTTGCAAATATTATCGAAACCAGCACAGCACCGACCATGTGTCCACTGGCACCCACACCAAGAGGCAAATTCACTGCCTGTATTGCAAAAATACCGGCAGCAAGCACTGAGAACATGGGGACTTTCATCTCATCCATGTCATCCTGTGCCCACTTGAATGAACGATATATTAGTGGCAGTACAATAATCCAATAAATAATATACTGTGGGAAAGGGATCAAACCATCAGGGATGTGCATTTTTATAACACCTTTTTTAGAACTATGATATATGTGTGCGGATACGTGTGTGCGGTATTTAGCCGTACTCGTAATACAGTTTTTTAAAATCGTAACAAAGTGCTAAAAGAGATATTCTTATTAATAAATTATGGTGGCGGAGGCTTTGTGTATAAAGTCGAATTATGCCCCGACTTTATACACAGATTCTTTACTTTTTACACAGGACGTACTTTATACACAAAGCCCTACACTACGGGATTTGGGCAAGGGTTGGAAATCACTCAGGATTCAAAGCAAGAAATCGTTTTATTTAAGTATATGATGACCCTGTACTATTTAGTACAGGGATAGTTATTCTTTAATATACGGATTTCTATATATTACTATGTTAGACCGGCACAATTCCAAAATCTAGTGATTCCCACTTTTTTTAAAAATCTGGACCAATTATTGTATTCAAAACGTTTTTCACAACACCTCCAATAGTTTAAAAATCGGTCCTTTTACAAATACATCTGAAAAAATCCATCAAGTAT
>JAUWQD010000048.1 GCA_030611265.1 Methanosarcinaceae archaeon
ATACTTGATGGATTTTTTCAGATGTATTTGTAAAAGGACCGATTTTTAAACTATTGGAGGTGTTGTGAAAAACGTTTTGAATACAATAATTGGTCCAGATTTTTAAAAAAAGTGGGAATCACTAGATTTTGGAATTGTGCCCGTGCGAGTAATGTTGTATAATTGTAAAAGCAACATTGACTGACGTTTGAAATGTTATTGGTAGTATATTCCAATCTCCAATATGACCGATAGGTTTCTACAGAAAACGTAGCATCAGTCCCCGCCGTCAGGCGGCGCATTCCACTGCTACCAAACCCATAGCTCAAATATACAATTCTAAGGACAGAAAATAATTCTCATAAAAACAAATACGCAGACACTCGAAAACCATATTGTATTTTATGGTCGTGGTGCAGGAACGTGCCGCGCTGTGCGCGGTTGCCGTATCGTTTTTCATCTATTTTTAGAACAATTTACTCACACATCATTGCCGCACGCACCAGTTTTATTTCGCCATAGGAATAATCGTCACCGAGTTTTGCTTTTATGCGTGATAGGAACTTGCTTCCAACATCGTTTATCGCATTTTCGATCGTGCGCTTTTTATCCGGATCGACCATGTGATCGATTGATTCTATCTTTTTAGACTGAACCAGAATTTCCATGTGTTCGGCAATTGTACTTTGGGTAAGGCTTCGAACATGTGCGATCTCTTCTACTGACATGTGCTGCTTGGAAAGTTCAAGTGTTTCCATCACAGTTGTGGACATGACATCAGGATTCGCGGTGCGACTTTTTGCAACTTTTTCAGTTTTTGGAGAACGCTTGATCGGCTTTTCGGCTCTTGCTTTTTGTGACACACCATCATTATCGCAGAAATCTGCGATCTCTGCCAAAAACGTACCCCCGTATTTTTCCAGTTTATGTTCAGCCACACCTGTAATTTCCAAAAACTCCTGCTGAGTCTTTGGACGCTTCGCAGCCATCTGCCGCAGGCTTGTATCTGCAAAAATAATGTAGGGGGGTAAATTTGCACGGTTAGCCAGCGTTTTTCGAAGTACCCTTAACCTCTCGAACAAATCGGAATCGGTGGCGTTTAGCGTCTTTGTGGCAGTTGATTTTGACTTGGAATTGGACTTAGGCTTAGATTTCGATTTAGACTTGGATACTGATCTCGATGTAGTTGTAGTTGTAGTGCCAGCCCGACTTTCCCTGACCAGAACTTTAACATCATCCGCAGGTTTTGTGATCTGTACGAATTCACTGCCACCCAATACTGCCATGCCTTTTGGATTCAATTTCAACAACGGATACCTTGCACCTTCAACACCCAACACTTCAAGCCGCACCATCTCTCGCGCGATGGACTGCCACTGGGATTTCGAATATTCGCGACCTGTACTGTAAGTTTTCAACATGGTATGGCGGTTGGCAATGATCTTCTTGGTCTTTGCACCAACCAGCACATCGATCACATAGGTCATCCCAAACCTCTGGTCAAGGTCTTCAACACACAACAGCAGTTTCTTTGCAGCCTCTGTGCCGTCGAACATCTCTTTTGGCTCAAGGCATACATCACAGCTTCCGCAGTTGTCGTCTTCAAGTTCCTCCCCAAAATATTTGAGCATCACTTTGCGGCGGCATGAATTTGACTCACAATAGTCGATCATGTCGCGCAACTGGACAAGCGCGATGTCACGCTCCTGTTTTTTCCCCATCTTGTTTATGAAATACTCGATCTTGTACCGATCCCCGTGACCAAAGTACAGGATGCAGTCACATTCAAGTCCATCGCGCCCACCCCTACCTGTTTCCTGATAGTAGCTTTCAAGGTTCTTTGGAAGGTCATAATGGACGACAAAACGCACGTTGGGTTTGTCGATTCCCATTCCAAAAGCTACAGTCGCCACAATTATCTGGACATCGTCTTTGATAAACATCTCCTGGTTCTTTGAACGCACTTTATCAGTTAGCCCTGCATGGTACGGCAGCGAACTGAATCCTGCTTTTTTGAGTTTCTTTGACAGCGTATCCACGGTCTTGCGGCTCTGGCAATAGATGATGCCGCTTTTTCCCCTGGTCTCTCTCAAATATTGAAGCAAATGAGCATAGGTCTCCTTTTTTGGCTTGATACGATAGAAAAGATTTTTGCGGTCAAAACTTGCCACATACGTATTATGCCCCTTGAATTTCAATTCTGAAACAATGTCATTGCGCACTTTTGGTGTAGCAGTCGCAGTCAGTGCGATCATTGGTACGGAAGGGAACTTGCTCCTCAATGTCTTGAGTTTTCGATATTCAGGTCTGAAATCATGCCCCCATTCAGAGATGCAATGGGCTTCGTCAATGGCAAACAGGCTCACATTTGCACCCTTGAGCAAACCAAGTGTATCCGACATCATAAGCCGCTCAGGTGCGACATAGAGTATCTTGACCCGATTGGCTGTTATGGATGCCTTGATATCCCTTATCTCACTATAACTCAACGTACTGTTGAGATATGCAGCCTCAATGCCGTTTGCCACAAGGCTGTCAACCTGATCCTTCATCAGGGAGATCAGGGGAGAAACGACAACTGTCATCCCATCCATTAAAAGTGCAGGCAACTGGAAACAAAGCGACTTCCCCCCACCTGTCGGCATCAGCACAAATGTGTCCTTCCCGTTCAGGACATCATTGATAATATCCTCCTGAAGCGGACGAAAAAGCGTATAACCAAAGTATTTCTGGAGTGTTTTGTGCATAGTTATACCGATGGAAGCGGGGTTAAAAGTCGTATGAGTTGTATTGTTGTTGCACTTAATATGGCTTTAGAGTATATAACTTTCAGCCAAGTGGGGTGAAAGTAATCGAATGCTCGGTGTTGGTGCAGTTGAGATTCTGCTTGTCGCCGGAAGTGACTCTAGCCGTGACTCTAGCCGTAAAGGGGGGTGGCAATTTGCCACCCCCCTTTGGCAAGATCTGAATCACGATGGCGGATATCCTCGATATAACACTGAGTCAAACGTTGTGACTACAAACCTGATCGCAGCAAAGCTGCAGGATATCACAATTAAGATTACTCTCCCTTGTAATCCCTCACTTTTAATTTCCACATTAAAGGATCGCCATTTCGAAATAATAACAATGGATGACTTCTCGCAATAATTCCTTCCATCATTTTAGTTTTCTTTGATATCAAACTATTCGGTTTGGACTGTACATATTTTACAACTTCATCAATATTCATTGTACCGATTAATGGCACACAATCGATACCAATTTTTGATGAAATATCCTCTATTGAATCTCTTAACACCCACCATCCATCGATATAGGCATCAAATAAAATAAATCCTGGATCGTCACGATATAATCCTCCACCCTTTTGAATTTTAGGTCCATATCCTTCTCCAAACAAAACAACGTCATTGTCGCCAAACGATTCGTTCATTATTTGTAATGTAAATGTTTTTTGTAGATATTCATCTAGGTGAGCAGGAATCTGAGAATTGTCAGTCCTTCCACCAAATGAAACAAAACCATTTTTATAGATGACTCTTATATTTGTGCCATCTATTTTTTCAGTTATATGCCATTCTTTAACTGTTGTAAACTCAAATTTAGAATAATCTCCTTCGATTATCCTGAAATCGTCATTTTCATCTCTTTTCCATATTGTGTTTATTTTTGGATATTTCATTATACCATATCCTGTAAATGTTAATACATTCCCAATTTTTAACAGGGGTATTTTTCGACAGCCGGATAGGGGATTCATGCCAAATTTGCAAAATCGAAGAACACTTGAATGCATTTTTCAGCATGGCAACAACCTCTTGCTTTATTCCTCGCCATCTTCCAGCTTTTTCTGTCTTCTGACATCCAGTTGCTTGAAGTTATCGCCGGATATCACCGGTTTGCAAGTCTGTGTCTCAATATCCTTGCGTGTTCTGCCGGCAACCGCGCCGCCGTCCTGCGCATCTTTCTTCAATGGATCAAATCCCTGTGAATCCCGATCCCGATGCAGCTTGGTGGTGGTTGCCTCACCCAACATGGTCAGGATCAGCTCGATGTCGGTCATGTGGTCGCGCAGGTTTTCACGTTCCAACCCTTTGACTTGCTTGTATTCCTCAACCTTCAGGTCAAATGCACCATTCATGATCTCGTTGGTCAGGATGGCAAATTCCAGACTGTCCCTTGCCCCCCTGTCTTTCCACTCATCGGTCAGATCCTGCCGGACTGCGATGCCACGCAGACGCTTGTCAATCCACTCCTTTGGATAGCCTTTCTTTTCATAGAGTTCTTGCATTCTGGCCATGGCCAGTTCTGGATTTTCGATCTCATCGATCCGCTCCTTACCCACCCGGGCCAGCCAGCGTTTGAGCGGCTCCACCTTGGGCGAGGGAATCGACTGGATGATACGGAACATTGTTTCAGTGTTGGCGCAATCAGTCGCATAATATTTTCCGTCAGCAGATTCTAGTTTCAGTTGTCCGATTTTTTCGGACAACTGGTCATAACCCTCCTGATGCAGCTTATTTTTCAAGTCATTCCAGTATTTACGCGGCCTTTCGCCTCCCACCAGAACCTCAACTACATCAATAATCGAAAACCACCATTCGCCCTCATGCATAGTTTTTCTAATCTGCTTGCCATTGAAAACAATTGGGTTGCTTGATTTTTCTGTGTTCATGCATGATACCTCATTTTAATGATGCCCTTATTAATTAAGCACTGTATTACATTCAAAGCGGCCATTATCAACCATACGATTTCTTCGTACGCTTCAATTTTCAGTTGTCCGATTCTTTCGGACATCTCAACAATCATTTTATTTCCCCCCATCTGTACACCTGCATCACATCTGCTGCAATCTATTGTTGCAATTAATATGGTGTAATTGTATATAATCTCAGTCCAAGCGGGGTGAAAGTAATCGAATGTATATCGATGGATAATTTTTGCATTCATCAGAGAAACTCTTCAATATTATAATCACTGTCTTGAAAAAACAACCTATATACTTTAATGGAATAGAACGAAATAAACACTTATGCTTTACTTCAATAAGTTAACTAAAATAATTAATGCTGAAATAAATGAAATAAAGAATGATCCGATTTTATTTATTTGTAGAGTATTACTCAATTTTATTATATCTATTTTTGTTGGATTTTTGTTTATATTACTATTTGTATATTCATTATATACTTTAATAAATCCATTTGTATTAATTATTTTTTCAGTTATAGAGGCTGTCCAACAATCCAAAATCACAGATAAAAGAAGGACAAATATGGCTTTAAATCAATAAGTAAGGTTTTATTTTATCGTCCACAGCAATTGTTAGACAGCCTCTATAATACTATTAAGCTTATTTTTGTTGAAAATAAAAATCAAGTTGAATTTTTCGGAGAAAAATATAATTATATTAATTGCGATTGTATGGATTTTAGTCCAACTTTTAGTTGTAATTAGCATTGAGGTAGAATATAACAACATCAAAGATCATTACTCCCAGGAATATTTATCAACCACAATAGAAGGTGTTGATGAAGTTAATGCAACTTGGTCAATAGTTAATTCATTTGATAATGAATATAATGGTGTTTATGGAGTGAAAGATAGCCGTATTCCAAGCAGACAAATATCAAGCAACGTAGGTTCAAAGATATTATCATTTAATCCAATTTTACGATTTTATTTTTTTAACTTTGAAGGTATGCCAGTGGATGGGTACTCTAAGTTAATATTTGTTCAAAACACAGGAAATTGTGGTGAATTCGCCTCCTCAATTGTATTTTTAATAAAAGATGTTACAGGATTCGACACACGAATAATTCACATGGAAGGAAAAGATCATGCATTTCCAGAAATCAATATAGACAATTATTGGTGGGTTTTTGATAAAATTTACACAACTCCATCACAACCAATTAAATCAAATGATTATGCTTCATTTTTATCTACTGAAGATCAGAGTTTATTCAACTGTATAAGTGATTTAAGAGATTATGAAAATGAAGAATCTGTTTTGTCAGACCATGGATTTAACTCCTCAAATCTAACAATTACTGCAATAAAAGATATCACTGTATATGAGAGTGATAATGAACCAATGAATAATGCGAATGTTGAAATTTTTGCTTATGTTAATAGCTATGATCCCCTAGTTAATATTGGTAAAACTGATGAAAATGGTCAGTATTTTACAATATTGAGGAGTGATAAAAAATATTTGATATTAGTTAAAAACGAAAAATTAAAAGCCATTGGATTTAAAGATTTACTAATTCCATTAAATGATAACTCATCAATTACAGTTTATTTGCATAAGTATGATTAGATTAATTCTAAGTAAATAATTGAGGGGTTTTCGCAAATATAGAATTTTGTTTTCAATGTTGTATATCAAGAATACGGGCATCAGCCCCCATACCCTGAACTTTGAAGAACAAATCCTAATCCATGCCAACCCAAAATTACCATATACAAATCCCCATACTACCATACATAAAACACAGAACGCAAAACAGGAGTTCATTCCAATGGTAAAAGTCCAAAAATTCATACCCAAAAGCATAGAGCGAATAAAAAAGAGGCTCAGGGAAAGACCATAATCGCACATCTAACCGGGGTTGACAGTTCAGTTTGTGCAGTGCTTGCAAACCGTGCAATTGGTGACAAATTAACACCAATATACATGACACAGGTCTGATGAGAAAAGGCGAAACAGAGCGTATAAAGGAGATATTCTCTGATATGAACCTTCAGGTTGTTGATGCAAAGGACATGTTCATGGAAGCCTTGAAAGGCCTTGAAGACCCCGAAGAGAAGCGCAAGGCTCTAGGTGAGGCATTCATACGCGCCTTCGAAAAGGAAGCACGGGAACTTGAAGCGGAATACTTGATACAGGGCACCATATATCCTGACAGGATCGAACCTATTATCGCACCTGAAATTCCGGCAGACATTGCCATTGCCGAGATGATGATTCCAAGCGGGAAAAGGTACCAGTATGTGATATCCATGGATTTTTTAAGTTCAGGTTTGCATATATATTTTTATTTAAATACACGATTCTGTGCCTGCACCATCAAAACCTGCACAAATACTTTTTTAAAATGCACGCACATATACACATAATATGAGCATCCTCCGCCCCACAGATACGCCCATTTCCCACAAATCCCGGGCCGACCCCTCCCGGCGCCCGTCAGGTATGAGATTCCCCTGCCAGATCATGGAGTGGGATGAAACATACACCCTCGCCCGCGAGCTTGTGCACTTGATAAAAGATTCCGGGCTTGGTTTTGATATAGTGGTGGCAATAGGCAGGGGAGGGTACGTGCCGGCAAGGGTCGTGTGCGACAGGATGCTGTATAATGACCTGACATCCATAAAAATAGAACACTACACCATGGGTGCGGATCCCTATGACGAAGCAGTTATCAGGTTCCCACTATCCACCGATATACAGGATATACGGGTGCTTGTGATCGATGACATAACCGACACAGGAAAAACACTTGAACAGGCCGTTGAGTATCTCGCAGGTTTCAGACCAAAAAGCATCCATACAGCAGTCCTGCAACATAAGACATGTTCTGATTTTGTACCGGATTTCTATGCCGAAACCATCACAGAATGGAAATGGATCATCTATCCATGGGCAGTGTACGAAGACCTGGTTGGTTTTATCCTGAAGATATTGGGTAAAACAGTAGCGGCAGGTAAAATAACAGAATCCGGTGAAGTATCAGGTGAAGTGACAGAGCCGGATGAAAAGACAGAGCCTGTCACAACAGGCAGTATCAGGGATGCGCTTGCAACCGGCTATGACATTACCGTTAGTACGGATGAACTTGAGGAAATGCTTCTTGAGATGGAAAAACCCGGGCTCATTACCGGCAAATCTACGGACGGGATAAAGTACTGGCAACGGGTAGCAGAGATTGGAGGGTCAGACGAATCCATGTAGGGTCAGATAGTTTCTAATATCACCCTCGCATCCACTGCCATCACCTTATTTCCACAAACTAAAAGAGGGTTTATTTCAAGTTCTTTTATCTCTTTGATCTCAAATACGATCTCAGATAGTTTCATAATGGCAGATGCCAGCTCATCCATATCAACCGGTTCTTTCCCCCTGAATCCTGTCAGGAGAGGATAGCTCTTCACTTCTTTCATCATATCAAAGACTTCTGTCCTGTCCAGCGGAGCAAGCCTGAAACTCACATCCTTCAGTAATTCAACAGCAATACCCCCAATGCCGAACATAACAACAGGACCAAATTGCGGGTCGTTCAAACCCCCTATTATCACCTCGACCCCCTCTGGAGCCATCTCTTCTAAAAGAAAACCCTCTATCCTTGCTTCAGGAGCTTTCTGTGCAAGATGCATCTTCATCTCTGTAAGAGCCTTACCGACCTCTTCCTTGCTCTCTATTCCCGTTATTACTCCATTGACCTCCGTTTTGTGAAGGATGTCCGGCGACACCACTTTGAGAACAAATGGAGGAGTGATCATCTCTGCTTTTGCAATATCCTCTGGCCCTTTGACCAGAACAGATGCAGGTACCTGTATGCCCCATGCAGAGACCACAACCTTTGCCTCCGGCTCAAGGAGGTTTTGCCTGCCGACTGCTAAGGCTTCATCAATGAGTCTTTTTGCGTCTTCTTTGTTCATTTGTTAACATTCCATTGAAGGCTCTTAAGTCGAGTCCAAGATGATTCAGATTATCTTCCATCTTAATCTTATCTTTTGCAGCCAGTTAATACCGCTGCTGCTCTTGCTGCGCTTTCTGGTGTAAAGAATACCGGCATACCCATCTCTTCAAAGACCTTACTCATTCTCCTTGCAAACTTGCCACCCGGGCTGCATATGATCAGTGGTTTGTTGCATATCTCCATAACCCCTTTTAACTTATCCACCAGCCCCTCTGTAAGTTCAGGCGGTGCCCACAGGGTCGTTACAATAGCAAGATCATATCCATCCCTGAAACCCTCCTCAAGGGCAGTGACATAATCCTCATCTGTAACACTACCTGTCAGATCTATCGGATTACCTGTTGCAGAGATAACAGGAAGTTTGGAACGCAGGCGTTTTCTTGTATCCTCTGTAAGTCCGGTCACTTCAAGCCCCATATCTTCACAGGTGTCTGCCATACTTACACCAACACCGCCACCATCCGTTATGATCAGAACTTTTTTTCCTTCCACCGGGGTATAGCTATTCAAAACCTTGCAGGCATCTTTTAACCCTTCATATCCATCCACTTCTATTATCCCTGCTTTTTTAAAAGCAGCCCTGTATATCTCATATCTCCCGCTCACTGCCCCTGTATGGGATCTGGCAGCATGGACCCCGGTCTCCCTCTTTCCAACCTTTACGGCGACAACGGGCTTCTTCTTTGCGCATCGGGATGCTGCATCCACAAACTTCCTTCCATCATCTACTGATTCTATGTACAGGACAACAACCTTCGTTGCCACATCATCTGCCAAAAAATCAAGACAATCGCTTTCACTGACATCAACCATATTGCCATAGCTTACGACCCTTGCAACCCCAATGTCATCTTTTGCCATCTCATCCATGATCATTAATGCGAATGAACCACTCTGAGTGAGTATGGATAGCCCACCTTTTTTAGGTCTCTCTACCTTTTCTCCGGTTACAAAGAAGGTATCAACGCTGGATATCGTATCATATACGCCCAAACAGTTTGGACCGAGAACACGTATCCCTTTCCGCTCGATCACTTTTTTTAGCTCTTCCTCTAACTTTCTTCCCTCATCCCCTACCTCTTTAAAGCCTCCACTAACAATGATCGCTCCCTTTAAATTATCAGCCTCCTTCAAGGTTTCTAAGACCTTTGAAGCAGGAATAACAAAAATAGCTACATCAATATTATCCTTTATTTCGGTTAATGAACTGTAGCACTTCAGGTCACCAATATACGAATATTTGGGATTTACCGGATAAGTAGTTCCCTTAAAACCAATTATCTTGAGGTTTTCAAGTATAATATGAGATGGTTTTCCAGGTGTCGGTGATGCCCCCACAACAGCAATAGATCCGGGATCAAAGAAGAAGCTTATATCTGTTCCAGTAATCATCCACCATCTCCTGAATTCTCTTCAACGTCTCTTCCTGTCTTGTTGGTTTGAAAAGGTGGGCAAACCTTCCCTGTAACTTGAGGTAATCTTCCACAGGCTTAAAACTTTTCGGGATATATGTATGTTCTACCTCACCATAAACAGACTCTTTCAATGCCCAGATACCTGTATCAACCGATAGCTTTGCCAGTTTGACAGATAGGGACGGGTCTGTTGCCCATCCGGGAGGGCATGGGGAAAGAGCTATGAAGAGTTTAGGTCCCCTGTACTTTTCTGCCTTTTTGAATTTGTTGATCAGATCAACAGGATGGGCTGGCGAGATGGTAGCAAGATAAGGTGGTTTGTGACTATTCCATATCTCAAAGAGATCTTTCTCTGGAAAATCTTTCCCTGCAGGACTTGTTTTTCCTGGCGGGGTTGTTCCGGTCTTTGATCCAAAAGGTGTTGCTTCTGACTGCTGGAAGCCCGTATTTCCATATGCCTCGTTATTGTAGCAGATATAATAGAAGTCAAGGTTCCGGTGAATAGCCGCGGATGTGGATGCAAGACCCATACCGTAAGCAGCCCCATCGCCTGTCAATACAACTACCTTCAGATCATCTTCTGGATCAAGCCTTTCTTTTTCGATCAGTACATCCAGTGCATCCCGTACCCCCTGTGCTCCCGCCGGGGCACAGGCCATTGCTGTATATAGCCAGGAACTTTTGAATGGGGTGAATGGATAGATGGAAAGCAGGGTGAAACAACCTGCAGCATTTACAATAACGACATTGCTTCCCAGGGCCTTCAGGCAGTATCTCAAGGTCAAAAGTCCCCCGCAGCCTGCACATACCGGTGTACCCGGGAGTATGTTCTCTTCACTGGGAAGATCTTTGATCGATCTGACAGGTGCTGCCTCCGGTGTTTTCTCCATACTCATCCCCTCCCGGCTATTTCTTTTAATTTTGCCGCTTCCTTCCATTCCGCTTCTGTGTACAATAGACGTGGCATCCCCACATCTTCCGTATCACCCTCAAGCATTTTGTCAAAGATGAACTCAAACTCCTTCTGGCTTATGTTCTTCCCTCCAAGTCCGGCAATAAAGGACAATAAGAGTGGTCTCTGTTTTTCATTGTAGAGGCAGCCGGCAATCTCCGAATACAGGATGCCGCCTTTGCCAATGCTGATATTCTGATCCAGTACAGCTACAGCCTTCTTGCTATGAATTGCATCTTTTATGTCCGCGGCTGGAAATGGCCTGAAGAGTCTCAGCCTCAAAAGTCCGGCTTTTATTCCATTTTCCCGGGCCTTCTTCACAGCAACCTTTCCGAGAGTGGAAAATGAATTGGTCATAATAAGGACATATTCGGCATCATCCACCATGTAACTTTCAATGGTGTCATAATTTCGTCCAAATTCCTTTTCAAATTCACCACAGACCTCTTTGTAGACCTCCAGCGCTTTTTGGCTTGCCAGATGCATCTGGTATTTGAAATAAGAATAGAGTGACCCGCCAAGGGCCGCCACGCCCTGGGCCATAGGTTGACTTGCTTTGAAAAATGCATGTTCCGGTCGATAGGACGGCAGGAACTTTCTGACCATCGCTACATCCGGCACTTCTACGGGTTCCCTGGTAAACGAAAGATAGAACCCATCAAGATTCACGATAACCGGAAGAAGCACCCGCTTATCCTCTGCCAGTCGGTATGCCATCAGGATCGAATCCAAAACCTCCTGGCAGGTCTCACAGTGGATCTGCAAAAATCCCGAATCCCTTGCTGCGAGAACATCGTTATGGTCCGGCTCAAGGGTGATCGGTGAAGATAATCCTCTCGATACATTGACCATTACCAGGGGAACCCGCCATCCAGCCACAGTATAGAGCATTTCAAACCCATACAAAAACCCCTGACTCGATGAGGCTGTAAAGGTCCTGACCCCTGTTGCTGAAGCTGCTCCTGCTGCTGTGATCATGGAATGCTCTGAATCCATATTAACAAACCTGCCATCCATAACCTCATCTGCTATCCATTTCGCCAGCTTCTCAATGATCTCTGTCTGAGGGGTTATAGGGAAGGCAGGAATATAATCCACCTCGGCTAACCGTACACCCCATGCAGCAGCTGCATTACCGGTTAGCATCATTTTTTCCACATTCTTCGGATCAGGCATGAACCTCCAGCACCCCCTTTACAGCTTTTGTGGGACATTCCTCAACGCATATCAGACAGCCCTTACAGTTTTCGTAATCCGTATACGGAAAGCCCTCTTCATTGACCAGGATACAACCTTCAGGACATCTTGCAGCGCACATCATACACTTTGTGCAGGCATCGTAATTCCAGACTGGCCTGAATACCCTCCAGTTGCCTGTTTTTCGCAAAGGGGTATTACCGATAGCATATATGGCAGGACTGGACACGCCGGCAGTTTCGAACGGCATGGTAATAACAGTCCCTGCTTCCCTGGTTCCGGACGTTTTGATCTCTACTGGTGGGATGGCATTGTAACAGTACAGGGATGCTTCTATATTTTTCTCGATCAATTCCCTGTCTGTCATAATATCAGACATCTCTTTTTCCACGGCATGCCTTAAAGAATCCTCTTCAAGACCAGCGATCCTTGAAGCAACAGCACCTGCTAAGGTGCTGAGGATGTTTCTTCCCAGCATCTCAATCCCGATCTTTGTTAGATCCAGTGTTATGACCCAGGCTGTGATCTTATACTCTGCCCCTGCTTCCTCCTGGCTATGAGACGTATTTATGAAAACAATGCCGCCTTTTTTTAACCCTGACAACGGCATTGCCATGGGATCATGCAGAAGGGTCTCG
The DNA here is from genome assembly GCA_030611265.1 of Methanosarcinaceae archaeon. Lineage (GTDB taxonomy): Archaea > Halobacteriota > Methanosarcinia > Methanosarcinales > Methanosarcinaceae > Methanovorans. Next base: position 12,896 of record JAUWQD010000048.1, read on the forward strand.
TCCATAACGATCACGATATCAGCTTGCGATATCACACCCCGTTCCATAATGGGTTCCCTGGATATACGGGTAAAGGATGTTATCGGTGCCCCTCTTCTCTCGGCACCGTACAAAGGAAAGTCCTGAGCATAGCAACCTTGTGAAAATGCAGCGGTCCCAAGTACCCTGCTGGCAACCTTTACTCCCTGGCCACCCCTGCCATGAAATCTAACTCTGAGCATTTACTTCCCCCTTTTCCATAATGGGTATATGATATAAAAACTTCACCTGTTTCTGATATAATAGATAATCTTACGAATCATAATATTAAGACATGGAACCGCAGAGGACGCGGAGGGCGCAGAGAAGCTAAATATGAACAACTCTGCGGCCCTCTGCGTTCTCGGCGGTTGATTTTTTTGCAATGCATTTCAAATAAAGAAATAAACCACGTTATTTCTATGAGAAAATTGCATTGTTGTAAAAAACTATTGAAATGTGATTTGTGTTAAATATTAGGTACTTAGCTATAGTTGCAACCTGCGAAAAGTATTTCAAGACACAAGTACATGGAAATTTTAGATGCGTGGGTGACAATTGATGAAAGATGAGTTTTGCTTCGCAGATGAACTTGGACCAGCCAAGATCATTCATGTTTATGAGCCGTCTGTAGGGCTGAAGGGAGTGCTGGTGGTAGACAATGTAGCCAGAGGCCCGTCCATTGGTGGGGTACGCATGGCGCCCGATGTGAGTACAGAGGAATGCTTCCGGCTGGCACGTGCTATGACACTTAAGAACGCGGCAGCCGATCTTCCCCATGGTGGCGGCAAGGCTGTGCTTTTTGGTGATCCGAAGATGCCAAAGGATAAGAAGGAGCTATTGATCCGGGCATTTGCCAGTTCACTGCGGGAAATTCACGAGTATATCTTCGCTCCCGACATGGGGACCGATGAGGAATGCATGGCATGGGTGAAAGATGAGATTGGCAGGGCAGTGGGATTGCCCCGTGAGCTAGGCGGGATCCCTCTTGATGAGATTGGAGCAACTGCATGGGGTTTGAATCATGCAACATGTGTCGCGCTCAAATACTGTGATTTCGAGCTGGAAGGAGCCAGGATCGTGATCCAGGGCTTTGGTGCCGTAGGTAAACACACTGCATGTTTCCTCACGGAAAAGGGCGCCTTGCTGGTGGGAGCAGCTGATTCCACAGGGACTGTCTATGATCCGGACGGCCTTGATGTCAATACATTGATCGAGTTGAAGGAGGCGGGCAAGAGTGTGGTCAATTATCCTTGCGGGGAAAAGTTCGACCGTGACGCAGTGATTGACATAGAATGCGATATATGGATTCCAGCGGCGCGGCCCGATGTTATAGACGAGAGCAATGTGCATCGCCTCAAGACCAGACTTGTGGTAGAGGGTGCTAACATTCCCATCACGCATGCTGCGGAAAGATATCTTCATGAAAATGGAATACTCTGCATTCCCGATTTCATTGCCAATGCAGGTGGCGTGATCTGCGCAGCTATGGAGTATCAGGGAGCTACCCAGGCAGCAGCATTTGAGGCTATTGAAGAGAAGCTGTGTCGTAACACACATATGGTGATGAATGAGGTTGCAAAAGGGATCCTGCCCCGCGAAGCTGCTGAAAAACTCGCTTTGCAGAGGGTTAAGAAAGCTATGGGATATAGACGCTGGTCGCTGTTTTCATCAGCTCCTGGTTTTGTATAGTTCAACCTAAAATCTCATATCACACCATCGGCTTTGTGTATAAAGTACATCCTGTGTGAAAAGTCGGGATATATTACGATTTTTAAAACAAAATCATTAAGATATGCAATTATAATTTGTCACGGACCCTGCACGCCGCTACGCTCAGTACAGGGCATCTTTGGCGGGCGCATTCGTTTTTTTTTAAGAATAAGGAGGCACAGAATTATATGGAAAAACTAAAGAGGTATAATGAATGATTTACACAGTGTAATGAACATTTCACAATATAGAATAGACTCATCTGTTGCGGTGGTGGATGATGTGGTAGTTCCTTTATTCGTCGGGATAGTTGTGGGTATTGTTGTGGGTATTGTTGTGTCTATTATTACTTATTCCATTTGGATGAAAAAAACCAAAAAAAATCTAATTCAGAGTCTGAAACCAGAGATTAATATAAATCAAAATAGATTACAACCGTTATCAGACTGTGTCGATAAAGTGTTAGATTGTAATAATTGTAAATATTCAGAAGAAAAAAGTCTTCCTGAAAAATTACATTCAGATATAACAGTTTATTCTTCTTTATTGGGCAAAATTGGATTGTTGGACTACCAGATTATAGAAAAATTGGTTCAATATTATTCTGAAATAAAATATATCGAAGAAGAATATATAAAATTAGAAAAGATTCATGGTGCTTCACATAGATATTTAGATCATATTATAATAGATTCTGAATTTAAACAGCTTCTAGGTCAATTTAATTATGATGCTAATAATCCAGGAAAGGTTGAAATAGAAAAATTCCTTAGACACACCAAAAAAGTATATGATTTAGGTGTTGAATTAATAATTAGTATGGAAGATTACTAGTTAAATGAAGATTAAAGGATGCGCATGATAGCCATCCCGCAGTCACGAACCTCGGACGGCGCTACGCTCTGTCCGGGGCATCGCAACTGTCATCGTTTATGAAATCAATTTATTCATCTTTTTCGTCTAATAAATCTTTTAACGCAAAAGTAAAATTAAATAAAGATGAAATACAAAGCCCGACAATAAGGTAAATAAAACACCATTTTAGCGTGGAATCCCATAGCCAGATATCTTTACTACTACTTGGGGAGCCTAATGGTATTAGAAAAATCGAAAGCATTATTATCGGAATAGTAGATCGCAGTACTATTTTCATATGTTTTTGAGCATTTTTCTTTTTATCTTTTAATCTCGAAATATCTTTTCTATACATTTTAAAAATATTCATTTTCCGTTTTTCTTCCGATTTTTCTTCAAATTCTTTTATTTTGTCATCAACTTTACTAATCAGTGATTCATCATCATTGTGATCAACTATTGAAAAGTCATATGGATAAGAAGAACGTATCATTCGAATATTATTATTTATTTTTTCATTATATAAGTCTAAACGAGAAATAAAAAATACGGCAACAAGTGCAATAAGTGCTGCAAATACTTGTGCTATCGTACTAAAAAACCAAAACCAAACGTCTTCATTCATTTCGATTTCATAACAATAATTAATCGAAAATCCAATTAAGCTAAAAACGATAACCGTGACAATAGTTTTTAAAGTATTTGGTACAGTGTGGGACATATACCTCCAATGTCCTGATTGTTTCTTTCTCTTCTCATGCTTCAAATAACTATCTCTGTACTTATAGTACAGGGTCTTCATATACATAAATAAAACGATTTGTTGTTTTGAATCCTGAAGTGGTTGCCAACCCTTACCCAAATCCCGTAGTGAGGATTTTGTGTAATAAAGCACGTCCTGTGTAAAAAGTAAAGAATCTGTGTATAAAGTTGGGCATAATTCGACTTTATACCCAAAGTCCACACCATCATAACAACTATATAGTTGCAACACGATTAGTATAATCATGTTGCAACAATTCATCAACCGTGAAGCAGAACTCGCTTTCCTAAACGAACGTTTATTGGAACACAAGCCACAACTGCTTATTTTTTACGGTCGGCGCAGGGTTGGCAAGACTCATTTATTGGCAAAATTTATGGACAGCAAACCGCAAACGCCATCTATTTACTTCCTTGCAGGGAAAAAACGATGGAATGACAACATCAAAGAACTTCAGTCCAAGATGGCTGAAATGGTTGATGAGCCATTGTTTTCAACCGCGGAATTTACTGATTATATTGAACTTTTCAGGGATTTTTCAAAACGGTTCAAGGAACAAATAATCATTGTAATTGATGAATTCCCATACCTTCACGATCCCAAAAGAGATATTGAATCAATGTTCCAGAAGATATATGATGAGATCATATCAGAATCTGAAATAACTCTGATACTGTGCGGTTCAAGTGTCGCAATGATGGAGTCACTGCTCGGATACAAAAGTCCGCTCTATGGAAGGCGTACAGGGCAGTGGTTGGTTGAGCCACTCCGCTTCAAAGATGTATGTAAATTTATCCCAAAATACGATATACAGGGCTGTATTAAGACGTATGCCATACTTGGGGGAATACCATTCTATCTTTCGATGTTCAATGACAGTAATAGTGTTTTGAAGAATATCGAAAACATGCTGCTCAGCAAAGGTTCGGTATTGCAAAGGGAGCCGGAATTCTTATTGATGGAAGAAGTGCGCGAGCCAAGGAACTATTTTCTCATATTGAAAGCAATCGCATTTGGAAATACAAGATCATCTGAGATCATAAACACAACCGGACTCGATAAGTCTGTAGTTTCAAGGTACATAGATGTCTTGCATAATTTGAGGATTGTCAAAAAATACACGCCGATCACAATAAAAAAAGAAAATGTGCGGGATATTCGATACTATCTGGAAGATAACCTGTTTAACTTTTGGTTTAAATTTATCTATCCAAACGAGGCACAGATCGAATATGGTAACACCGATGCTTTGATCCAGACCATTAAATCACAATTGGATGTTCATACAAGTTTTGTTTTTGAAGATGTTTCGCGAGAATTCCTGTACGAGATCATGGATGATCTGCCATTTAGGTTTGAGAGAATTGGCAAGTGGTGGCACAAGGACAATGAGATCGACCTTGTGGCATTCAATGAAGGATCACGA
>JAUWQD010000085.1 GCA_030611265.1 Methanosarcinaceae archaeon
TCTATCTACAATTTTTGGGTTTTATGGTGAGATGAGGCATACTTTTAACAATCAAGGACTGTAAAAGAAGTATAATTAAAAGATTGGTTGATTTAGTTTGCAAAAAATTGAAGAAATCACTAGATTATGGGATAGTGCCAACTATAGTATATATAATATCAAAATAAAAAAGTATATGTACCGTTAATTCATACGAATGTTTCTAAATGTAATATTATAATCGGAGGTAAAGAATTAATGAGTAATAAAAAGATTGTAGACAAAATTAAACATTTCTGGGACGACTCAGAAGCCATCAGCCCGATCATTGCCACAATTATGGTACTGGTCGTGGCTGTAGCTGCCGGTGCCGGGCTGTACTTCTGGTTCGATACATTCCAGACAGGCGCACAGGAAGAGGTGGGTGAGTCAGCAACCGGTAGTATGAGATCAATGGTGATAGGAAGTGCAGATATAGCGATTAATCTGATGGATGAAAAATTCAGCCTCGAAGGGATGGATGCGACTGACGATACATCGACTGATAACATTAAAGGAAATGGGCGCATCTCCTGGGCCCAGGATTATATTTCGGGTCCGGTAGGTCTAAACGGGAAAAGAGGTGTTGCCTGGATGGATGAGCGCTTTATCGTTGAAATTCCGATTACTGTTTCATCCAGCGCAGCTTTGGAAAATGTGAAGATATTTGCAGGAGTACCCTCTGTTGTAAGCGGAGGAGAATCGAATTTGAGGGCCTACCACTGGCTTCATCTGGACAGAAACAATGGGTACCAGCTTCTCAAAGGAGATGGTACGCCGTTTAAGGGCTTCATCAATGACAGTACTGATAAAGTGTATGAGGATAATACCGATGGTTACACCTATTACTTTGGGAGATCTGGGTTAGCAGCTGGTATTGATATACTTAATGGAAACCTGAGTGCAGAAACAGGCACATTGGCAAATAATACATCAACCTCTGGTGATGAGAGTCAAGTATGGGGCGCAAAGATTTCGGGGACGAACGGAGGCCTTATGGTAATGTCACTTTACACAAATACCGCTTCTCAGGAACGTTATTTTGCATTTGCCAAAAATGGCAGCGAGGAGCTTGGATGGATCACATGTGACTATACAAATGGTGGTAGAGATAAGTACTTCAATGGAATTGATAAGATAAATGGGATGTTCCACGGCAATACCTATGAAGTTGCAGATGAACTCACTCCAAATAAGGCTGTGACGGTTAGTACATACTTCATGGTGTCCACTTTGATGCTCGACAAAGGCCAAGATACCCTTGAGGATGATGGAATGGCAGAGATCGTGCTTCCATACACCATCACAACAGATGAGGGTCTGATCGAGAAAACCAGTGTGACCTTGATTATAAAGGACTGAAAACCAGTCCTTTTTTTAATTTTTTCAATACACCTGATTTTCATGTCAATTTGTGCATCCCAGAAGATATTGGCATCAAATAAGGATTGTGAAAAAGTTGTAAGTTAAAAGTAGGTGATGATAATGGAATTCGAGGAAATTTTAATAAAAGCGGAAGATGAGGAAATAACAAAGGATGAAGCACTGTATCTTTTTAAAGAAACCGGCAGATACGACAAAGTATTGAAACTGTTTGAAATTGCAAGCAGGGTACGGGATGACGAAATCGGGAATGTGTTTAAGCTGGATGGCTTTATAGGCTTAACTACGCCCTGCACTGTTGATCCACCATGCACATACTGTTGGAAATCCAGTACCATAAACAGCTCTGGTTTTGGACCGGAGAATGTCCTGAATATTGATGAGATAGTTGAAGGTGCCAGACTGATAGAGGAAACAGGAATAAGCATGACAGAGATTGGTGGTGGAACAACAGTAGGAGATAGTGGAGAAAAGGTTATTGAAGTCGTCAAGGCAGTGAAAAAAGCAACGAACCTCAATATTTGGGTTAATGTTGGTCCTGCGCTTTCTGAAGGCACATTAAAGGAACTAAAGAACTTAGGAGGAGTGGACGTAACGAGCTCTTTCGAAGTTAACCCGCTAAATGAAGAGTTATTCAGAAAAGTAAAACCTGGAGATGACCTGGATGCAAGAAAAAAACTTGCTAACATGATAAACGATACGGGACTGGGATTAAACAGTGTGCTGATGAGTGGACTGGGAGAAACCTATGAGGACCGCGCAGAGCACATGTTTTACCTGAAACAGTTTGAAAATCTCAAGTACTTCCTGTGCACATGGTTCCATCCGGTTCCTGGAACCCCAATGGCTAACCATCCACCGGCTTCGCCACTGGAGGCGGCAAAAACTGCTGCGATCGCACGTTTGGTTTTCCGGGATATTGACATTCATATCAGTGGATACGAACATATCCCGCTCTGGATAATGGCTGGAGTCAACAGGGTAGTTCATGCCGGTGCATCTGTGCACAGGGTAAGGAATGGTCAGAAATTACCTGCAACAGGTGCAGAAGTAAAACACATCAATGACAGGTTAGATTTTGTAAATTTACTTCCAACAACCGTGAGATTCATTACCGGGGCTGGAATGGAAGTTGAGCCGGACATTGCTGAAAAGTATCGAGGTGAATAAAATGGAACAAAAATCCAGCGTCGATAAAATCAATTACACGCAACTCCGGCATTTGGGAATGCTTCCACAAATCTTCTTGAGCTTTAGAGACAGCTTGAACTTGGAAAAAGACCAAATTATCCAGCTGAAAAGTTTAAAACTTGAACATGATGTAGCAGTGCTCAAGGACATTTCCGAATTGAAGATTTTGGAACTACATATTCAGGATTTAGTTTACCAGGACAGTGTAAACACTGAAAGTCTCGATCAAAAAATCCACGAACTGGCTGAGAAGTACAAAAATTTGATAAGTGATATCATATACGCTAACGTAAAGGCAAAAGTGCTTTTAAATGAAACCCAGATCGATACATTTGATAAATTTGCTTTTGAGCATGAGAAAGAACATCACAAACATTGATGAAATAATATGTAAGAGGAGAAATTAAAATGGAATTTGATGAAATATTGGCTGATGCAAGAGAAAGGGAGATAACAAAGGAAGAGGCATTATTCCTATTTGATGAGGCAAACGATCGGGTAAAAATTTCCCAACTACTGGATACAGCCAGTTATGTGCGAGATGAAAATCTTGGAAAGATCTTTAAGTTGAAAGCTTTTATTCTATCCAGTAACCAGGGATGCAATATAGATCCACCATGCATATACTGTGGGCAGTCAAGCGATAAATCCAAATTCTTCACTAAAATAGCAACAGCAGAAGAAGTAGCAGAATCAGCAAAAAATGCAGAAGAAATTGGTTTTAAAGGTGTCCAGTGTGGAGGTGGATGCTCTGGCAACAAAGGATCTGAAGCAGTAGAAGATACGAGGACCATTCGATCAGTGACAGGTCTTGATGTCTTTGTCAACTACGGTGCGGACATGTCCGGTGAGAACATCCTGAAGTTGAAAGAACTCGGTGTTGATAGTATTGGATGCTCGCTTGAAACTATAAACGAAGAGGTGTTCAAGAAGATCAAGCCAGGGGGTAGCCTGGATGAGAGAAAATCGGTCGCACGGATGATAGATGAACACGGTGTAGGTCTGGCGAGCGGTATAATGATAAACATAGGGGAATCTTACCAGGACAGGGTAGACCATATTTTTTATCTTAAAAACTTTGCGAACCTGAAGATGGTTTACATCTCAGGTTTTTTCCCGATACCCGGAACGCCTATGGCAAACCGCCCTCCTGCAACCTCGTTCGACATAGCTAAAACCATGGCAATAGTAAGACTCGTCCACAGGGATATAGACCTTGACGGGTCTTTCGGAAGGGATGACCAGCTCCAGCTATGGATAATGGCAGGAGCAAACCACAGGCTGATACACGGAATTTTTGAACCGAAAAATAAAATGTCCCCTCATAAATTTAGAGGTGAGATACAGGACATTGGAGAAAATTATGTGTTCATGAACATCCTTCCGATCTATGTAAACATGATAGAAGAAACAGGACTTAAAGCTGATCTTAGTGGTGCATAAAAATGGCATCAAGAAAAGCGACAATTGGACTGGTAATTGGCACGGCCTGCTTAATATTGTTAAGTGTCTTAATAGCAGGATGTTTAGAGCCTGAAGAAGCTTTGGAGCCTGAAGAAGCTTTAAAGCAAGAACTCACAATAGGTGTCAGGGGATGGTCCGGTCCGTCGGACATAATATCAGCAATGGGCGGCAGTGCTGATCATCTGGTCTTTGAAACGCTTGTCATGATGGATCAAAATAAGGAGTTTAAGCCACTATTGGCTGAATCCTGGGACATTTCCGATGATGGAAAAATATTCACATTTCATTTAAAAGAAAATGTAAAATTCCACGATGGAACTCCACTAACAGCAGATGACGTTAAATCTTCGATCAACCAGTTTAAATATCCCCCCTTAATATCTACTATAGAGGAGATACAGGTTACTGATGACCATACTGTAAAATTCGTTTTGAAAAGACCTTCCCCCCAGTTTCTCTTTGAATTGCACTTTGGTGGTGCGATAATAAAGCCTACTGAATCTAAAAATGACGTGGTGTCAAATGCAGCCGGAACCGGTCCGTTTGAACTTGGTGACCATGCTAAAGATCAGTATTTCACGATTGTTAAAAATGAGGACTATTGGGGAGGCAATGTGAAACTCGACAAAGTGACTTTCAAAGTAATACCCGATCCCAGTACGAGAGCAATGGCACTCGAAACCGGTGAAATATATATGACAGGGACCGATGCAGGGAGTCACATTCCGACCGAACTGCTTTCAGGATTAAGAGATCATCCGGACATCAACCTGATGAAATCTGAGAAAACAGGGTTCAGAATTGATGTTGTCGCTTTCAACGGTCTTAAGCCGCCGTTTGACGATCTGCGTGTAAGAAAAGCGGTTTGCTATGCAATTGACAAAAATGCAATAAATATAATTCTTGGAGAGGGTGGGAGAGTTGTTGATGGGCCGGTCTTTCCGGATACTGTCTGGTATAATCCGGCAAATGTGGGTTATCCATATGATATAGATGAAGCTAATAAACTTTTAGCCGAAGCAGGATGGGAGGATACTGATGGCGATGGAATTTTAGATAAAGATGGAAAGCCCTTCGAAGTCTCCTTTATTATATCTCCGGTAAGCCCGGTTTGGTCCCGTACCGCAGAGGTGACACAGGCGCAATTGAAAAAGGTGGGCATAGATGTGCAAATACTGGTACTGGAATCAGGAGCACACTTTGCAGCTCTTGGCAAGGGCGATTTTGATATGACGATCAAGGTGGATACAGGGACGGCAAGGATACCACCCGACTTTTCACATACCTATCATTCAATCTCCAGAGCAGGGGGATGGGGTGCAAAGATAATCGAAAATGAAACTCTCGATCAATATATCGATCAGCACCATTCCACCCTGGATCATGGAGAGCAACTTGAACTTGCTTATGAGATACAGGATGTCATCAATGAAAACAGGCCTGTTGCACTCTACATCGAAGACTATCGCATAATTGCGATGAACAAAAAAGTCCAGGGCTTTGCGCCCGTGCCCGGATGGAGTTCCCTCCGCTATCTCTGGAAGGTATCTATCGAGGAATAAAATGCCAGACATTGTGAGCGTGCATGAAGTCTTCCCTGGGCAAAGCATGGGTATACACTCCTGGGAGGGCGTGCCACAGTGATGTTGAAATACACCTGCAAAGCCGGGGAATAAGATGATCGATGTAGTGAACCTCACGAAGAGATTCAGGGATTTTACAGCCGTGGATCATATAAGCTTTAAGGTATCTGCCGGTGAGATATTTGGTTTTCTTGGTCCGAATGGTGCTGGAAAGACGACTACGATCATGATGCTTACCACCCTCTTAAAACCGAGTAATGGCAGGGCTGCAGTCTGTGGATTTGATCTTTCGAAAGAATCCAGAATGATCAGAAGGAATATCGGTGTGGTCTTCCAGGATCACACCAGTGATGAATGGTTGACTGGCAGGGAGTATCTTCAGCTTCATGCAGGGATATATGATATCAATGAGGATCGGATTGAGAATCTCCTGGATCTCTTTGACCTGAAGAGATGGGGAAAGTCTGTTATAAAGGAATATTCAAGTGGAATGCGCCGAAGGCTGGAGATTGCAAGAGGGCTGATCCATTATCCAAAAGTGCTATTCCTCGATGAGCCAACACTGGGTCTTGACGTCCAGACGCGGCAAAGGATATGGGATCATATCGAATCGCTCAAGAAAAAAGACGGTACCACGGTCTTTCTAACTACCCATTATATGGAGGAGGCTGATAAACTCTGCGACCGAATTGCAATAATCGACCATGGGAAGATTGTTGCCATCGGTACCCCCGACGAGTTAAAATCGATTTTAGAGGGTGATCATACGACTCTGGATGAGGTCTATCTCTATTATACTGGAAGTAATATGCGGGATATGGTATCCACCAATCAAGTTCATCGCCCGATGGGATTTGGGAGAGGGTTCCGGTGAATCCTGGTGTGAGCTTGCGAAGCGATCTGAGGGCGATACGTGCGATTGCTCGAAGAGAGGTTATACGGTTCCTTCGTGCAAAATCAAGAATTGTGGCATCAATAGCGATGCCGCTCATCTGGTTATGTACATTTGGACTCGGGCTTGGCTCGGCATTCGGGGTAAGGTACGGTGAGATCAGCTATGCAGAGTTCCTAGCTCCGGGAATTATTGCGATGACTGTGCTGTTTGCATCGACCTTCGGTGGTATGTCCATCATCGTGGATAGAGAGTTTGGAATTTTGAAAGAGCTGCTCGTTGCCCCTGTATCAAGGTTTTCGCTCGTTTTAGGGAAGCTCCTTGGAGGCATGGCGACATCCCTGATCAGGGCGGTACTGATCACCATTTTATTCTGTATGATGCTGGATATTAACATGGGTATTCTTGAGTATGGCGGTATACTGGTTTTTATATGCCTGATAGCCTTTGGATTTGGAGGACTTGCGATTGCGATCGCCACGCAGATGGAGAGCATGGAGGGATTCGGGCTTATAGTGGAGCTCAT
>JAUWQD010000047.1 GCA_030611265.1 Methanosarcinaceae archaeon
ATCCTGATAAGGCGATCGTGACACTGGGGTACGGCCCGGATTTTGCTGTGCTGCGCAGCCGGGGTGTGTTGATGAATATTCCTCTGATGGTGCGGGAATTGCAGGAGGAGATTCCCGAGGGCAGCATCGATACCTAAATTACATAGATTTAATTACAGCAAAGGCAAATATCTATCGGTTATTTGGGAAGTTCAGAAAAGTAAAAATTTCAAGTTAAATTCAAACCACATTCAGTGACATATAGAACTCATATCATATGAAAAAACTAAACTCATATGAAATATATTGCAACACGGAAGTTAAACTATGAAATTTAGAACAATGCTACAAGGAATTTCCTTTATTTTCTTACTTCTATGTGTACAAAATACAGCGTCTGCCCAATCATGGGAATTCAACACTCCTGCAGATTCTGAAGGCTGGCTGGCCTATAATGCAGGAACAATAAATGAGAATACAAATGTACAGGACGATGGCTTTTTCATCATCGATCCTGTTGGACCTGATCCGTGGATAGAGAATAATGGCCTTTCTATTGATTCATCATCAATAGATAGTATCAAGATCAGGATGTCAAGCAATTGCAATGATGATATCGGTGCTATCTATTTTTCTACCGAAGAATCACCAGGATATGACGAAAATAAAAAAATAGGGTTTACAGTCTCGCATGGTCCTGAATGGTTTGAGTATAACATTTCCGTGTCTGGAAACCCTCACTGGGTAGGTGTTGTTACAGCCCTGAGAATCGACCCTGCTAATCATGGCGACGAATTACCTGAAATTCATGATGATACTTTCGGTTTTGATTATGTACGCCTTATTGGAGAATCTGGAGAAATCATTACATCATCTGAACCCGAGGCACCATTAAGTACTATATTCACACCAGATTCAAATCTTAACGTGAAAGTAACAAATGTAGATGCTACAAAATTTCAAGGATTTTTTGCCTATAAAAACAGACAAACTATGGCCCCTCTGGCCTCTTCGATTGTATCAGCCGGCAATGAACATAACATCAATTCTATATTTTTAATGGCTTTAGCAGCATGGGAAGGGGGTTGGGGTACCTCCGATTATGCTTTTACAAGACATAATTGGTTTGGATATGGAGCTCTATATTCTAACCCCGATAATGCGTGGGAATTTCTATCTGATGATGAATGTGTGGATGTCGTCGCAAGGAGAATTAAGGCAGATTATTTACTGAACTCAGGAAAATATTCTGTTTTGGTGCCTATGGACACTATCGAGGGTCATCCATCATATCCTTATGAAATCAGATCAGTTGATGCAGGTAAATATTATAATGGACCTACAGTTCGTGGGTGGATCGTTAAATGGAACATAAATAGCCAAAGTGAAATGGATGGTATAGTTTCAATAATGAATGATTTTGCATCATGGCATCTGCAGACATATGGTAACGAAATAATAATAATAATAATAGATGACACTCAGGCAGACGATCCATCGATAATAAATCCTCCTGCACCTGCACAATCGGCGGTTTATACTAACTATTATATCGAAGATCCCAGAATAGGAGAAGCTATTGCATGGGCAGAAGATGCGATCGAAGTTAAACCTTATCCATATAACAAAGAATGTTTAAAGTTTGTTCAAGATGCATATGATGAAGAAACGGGTGCCAATACAGTCATAACAAGATATGGCTATGCAAAAGAAGCCGCTGATACATTAAATGCTGCAGAGAATAATGAAGGCTTACCACCAAGGGGAACATTTGTTTTTTATAAATGGTATGGAAAAGCAGGGGGAGTATATGATCACTGGGGTCATGTGGGTTTATCTATTGGGAATGGAAAAATCATTCATAATTTCGGAACATCAATTAAAAAACAAGATTATGAATCACTGGATCAAATCACTTTTCCATATATCGGATGGGCTTACCCTCCGCTTACACCACCGATCAATAGAAGATATCCGCTATCCGGCAACTTGTACGGTTCTGATGAAAAGGATATCACCGGTACTTTTGATTCAAGCACATCAGAATTTACCTTCGGTTCAAAAACTGTCCAATTTGGTCTTAACACTGATATACCTGTAATTGGTGACTGGGATAAGGATGGTAAGGATGAAATTGGAGTATTCCGCCCGATAGATGACGATGGAAAATCTAGATTTTATCTGGTAACCCGTGATTGGAAAGACTTGCCATACAAAGCTGAAGATGCAGACAACCGTATAGATTTTGGCTCTTATCCTATGAATATACCTATTGCAGGTGATTGGGATGGAGACGGTGATGATGACATTGGCGGCTTCAATCCTGAAAATAATGTGTTTTACCTGTATGAACTGAATCTAAAAAGTTCATCTGCTGAATCGTTAAAAGATGTTCCTTTTGGAATTACAGGTGACATCCCATTTATCGGAGACTGGAATGGTGACGGTAAAGACGAACTAGGGGTATTCAGGTCACCTTATCCAGGAAACCTACATACCAATGCATTCTATTTCGATCTGGAATTAACAGGCGGTCAGCATGACCTGGGATTAACGGGAACAGATGGAAAATTACTACCTTATGAATATGGAGATATTGGTGATTACCCGGTAATCGGGGATTGGGACGGCAATGGTGACGATGATATTGGAGTATTCCGGCCATCAGATCAAGAATTCTACAAGGATTCAAAAATACCAGTAAACCCCGACTTGAGCGCTGATATAGCAGCTATCATAAATACATATGGATCACGTGAAGGAGATGATGACTACAATCCAGTTCACGACGTTAACAGTGATGGTATTATCAATATCTCTGATATTGTAGGAGCTTTAAAAGATAAGATCATGAAACTGCTTAATCTTAATTGACTGGCTATAATGATTATTCAGTTTTGAAGCTTAAAACAGCCTGCCCGGTTTAGTCTACCTTTTCCGGGCTATCTGCACGTTCGCGCCTCATCTCTTACAGCCTGTAAATCCATGATCTCTTCCACATCATAGACTGGAGGAGTGCTCCCTTCTACTTTTTTCAACCGTATCACTGTGGGGAAGTGCCCCATCCTGCCGTGAAGTTCTGATATCAGTACTGCGGCGGCAGGGGCAAATCCAGGGAGGTTGACGATGTATTCACCCTGCTGGAAACTTTCTGATGAGATTTTTGCCTGATTGACTATATCACATAATTGTGGTCGAAATGAACAGGATTCATCAAGCTGGGTGGGGAGTTCGATAATCTCTTTGATGGGTTTTTGGAGGATGTTTTCTATTTTTTCTTTTTGTGCATGGGTTATGGGATGGCTAAAATTCAAAATATTTATTGATGATTCCTTATTGACCATTTTCGATGGTACAATTCGTTTGGCTTTTTTTCTATACCAATTTATTAGGTGATCACGAATTTTCAAAAAATTGGTTGTAATTCCCAGGATAATTGCAACTACCCATAATGCTATGATAATTGGACCTGCACTTTCAATCATATAAATTCCACCTATTTTTCATCAATGAATACTTGATTTAAATTTTTCCACCGTGCATTTAATACATATCCGGCGGTCCGTACCATTTACGAACAGTACCGTACCCTTTTGAAACAGATTTTCCAATCCCAAGATAATCGGGTATACAGAAATTCACCATGAATCCGCCGCAGAAAGAGGTGAAATTCATGTCTTCAAATTTTTCTTTCCTTCTCTCCATGTCTACATCGCACCGTATGATATCAGGCACGGTATAGTTCAAAGTTTTTGACATAGAGATCAAGTTCCCGATCAGCACTCTCCTTAGGATATCTACCTTCTTGTCGTTGCTCTTTGTATTAAAGAATTCATGATATTTTTTCTGGCTCAATGCCAGCCAGGGGGTTGCAAACTCATAGAAATGTATCTTGTCTGAAAGACCAAACTCCTCATTCTTCATGGTCATGTTCCGTTCAACAATCTCATATTTATTATAGTCCAGAGTGATAGTGTCGAACTTATCAGAGATTTCTTTCAATACTTGTGCACCTTTATTAATACCTACTACTATGGGTTTGCCGTCAATCATTTTGTACTGGACAAGGGGATATTGGTATTTCAATTTATTGTCCAAATGATGGTGAAGCTGTGTATATTCACTGAACTTCTTACCGAAGAATCCCCTAATGCTTGTCCCATTTCCCTTGAACTCCTTTGTGGATTCAAATGTCAGTAAAAGGATCTTCAGTCTCATAATTGGAATATACCAGAATAAATCACAAGTTCATTATACATTCTCTGCTGTCGGTAGGACATTTCTGTATTTAAAACCGTCAGGAAATTTCATGTAATCTGTTTTACCGCTTTTCTCTAGTTCCTTACCGTGATTAACATTAAGTATCCATGATAATTGCTTAAGCCTGTAGGTCTCACATAGAGAAGAAGCATTATTTCTGTCTTCATCACTCATATTTTTGAATATATGCTGTTCAAAAGCATCTATGATTTTATTCATTTCTTCTTCGACACATTGAGTTTTACCCAGTTCCCATTTATCTTTATCGTTGAACAGGGATGAATATCTTTTTCCCCTATCAGTTACGAAAAGTGTAGGCTCGATAAATACTGAACCCAGTCCCAGGGGTTTACCCATACCGATCTTGTGAGCATAGCCGTCAGGAAGTTTCAGTACGAAGAGTAATGCACCCAGTTCATTTTTTGATAAATTTTCATAACGTATGCGAAATTTAAAGAGCGTTTCTGGTTCCACGGGCTTAATCTTTGTAATAACTTTATCATTTTTACCTGACCTGTTTTTATGCCAATTATCTTTCGACTTATGCCAGTAGAATTTATTCCCACGAATCCGTGTTTCACTATTGTAATGCTTCAGTTTCTCTAAATCATTAGTATCTTGTTCAAGATAAAGCTGGAATGATGTTGGTTTTGGCTCTAATAAAGTTACTGACGATTCATCCATCACTGGATTCTTATTAGGATTTACCAGATAAGCATCTTCAAAAGAGACCCGTCCGGCAAAAAGATTCTCGGTTTCTTCAGTATTTGCCCCAAATATGGCATGGGCAAAATCCAGTTTATCACTGTATATACATAATTTACCTTTCTCTTTTTTTAATGTAAAACGATAGATTATCTCATCATTGATAATAAGTTTAGCTATGTTCTCATCCTTGTCAATTATTATTTCGGCTGAGTTTTCATTTGTGGATATAATAGTCCGAATGTTATCGGATTTAGATATTTTTGCAGTTTTTGTCCATCCGATCTCAAGTTCATCTTCAAGGAACGTTCGAATTTTATCCTCATCTTCTTTAGAGATATTATCCCACGTAAACAGGTACTTAAGATGCTCATGATGAATTGCAGGCAAGTGGTCGCCTATTGATTTCTCATATGCAATACGGAACAATCCAGTATGTCCGAATGAAACTCTTTTCTTTTCATTCTTATCCGTCCATGTGAAATAAAAACATGGAACTATTGGGTCATTCTCGCATTTATCGAGAAGGTTATAGACTTTATCACCCCGAGTTATATCATTTCTATAACTTTCGATATCTATCTCAGGGATTTTAATTTCTTTTTCAGTATCTTTGTCTATCTGATTTATTATCCAATCTTTCTTACCAGGCATGGGTCCTGAAACAACAATGTACTTGCCATTATCGACTTCATAATAATCGAACTTTGAATAACCCTGTCCAGAATTCTTGATCAATTCACTCGCTTCATCCGTACTGATCCTATCATATTGTTTTTCCTTGGCAGGATAAATGTAATATTTAACCCCTTTCTTTACTATATAACCAGCAGAAATCTTATAGCTAGCTTTACCAGTTTTTTCATCTACGGGATTGATATTTTTATTATATTCAATACCAAGACTGCTTGTATCTGCAAAGCTTCTATAATAAAGGTTCCTATCTTCGAAAAATCCAAATCTGCTCCAGCTTACAATTTCAACAAGATTTCGTACCATTCCACGTAAACTACTTCCAGGTATGCGTAAATGTTTAGCCTTTTCTCCAGCTGGAGAAAAGAAATCAGACTTTTTAAATTTATTATCCGCAGATTCCTTTTGCTTACCAAATTCATCGATTGTTATACTACTTCCGATAAATACCGGTGTCTCGGTCCTTATTGTACAATCAATGTATCCAGTGAATCGGTCCGAACTTTCATTGTAATATTTATCATGTTTTGGTAACGGATCGGCTATTACAATAGACCTATTCAGCGGTACGAAATTATAAGGTGCGTTTGCCGACTTAATTTTCTTTTTACTTTTTCCCACTTACACCACCCCCAGAGGTTTTCTTTGATAATCAGTAAAGGCAACGAACCTGCAATCCACATATCCGGCCTGTTGATCTGATTTCTCTTTTATTTCATAAGAAATGTAATTGTGCGTCTTAATTAAGGCTTTTTTTTCTTTTTCATCGACAATCATATTTTCAAAAGGCAGGAATAATTCAGTCCCCCTATCTTCATATATTCTGGTAAAACCACTAATATGTTTGCAATCCGTCCCCCATAGCACTTGGTACGCTTTCACCACATCGGTATTATTACCTTCTCCATCGACCCGTAATCTACCTGAGAACCAGCCGTTGTTCTTTCTCCAAATATATAGTTCTTGGATTTCACTGAACAGTCTCATCCTTTGTATGAAACGGGGTTCAAACATTTCACCTCCATAAAACCGGAATGAACTCCCGTCATATTCTCCAATCAGCACTTTATAGTCAAGATAACACACACAATATCCATTCCCTTCGAAGTTTGACATTATTACTGACATGAACGACTCGTCATCAGGCAATTTGAAATATCCCAAATTTTTAGCACGAGATTGTATAGGGGATATTTCAAGGCCATTATCATTATTCATCATACTTACCTCCTAACGTTTCAGCTAATTGAGCCAGTTCCTTTGCATGGGTCCCATCAGAAAAGGCAAGACCATTTTCACCTTGCTCGATCGTCAGGTCTTTACCGTCCCATTTTATACGGGCGCTAATACCTTTCAATACTCCTCTGCCCACATTCTTCTCCCCGCCAATTGGTAAGTCCTCTGACCAGAGGTCTTTCAGAACCTGTAGTATAAGACCTGCTTCCCATTTTTTATATTTCCTGATTTTAATAATAATGGTTATCGACTCTGTATTTTGGTCACTGTTCCATAATGGCATGCTGTTAAACAGGGCAGTTTTTATTGTTCCACTGGTAAATCTATCGATCTTGATCCTGTTTTGAATTGCTGGCTCTAACTTTATAATCTCTCTCTCTTCGATCAGTATCCGGCCTTTCCTGGAATCGATCTTTTTTCCTGCAATTCCAAACAGTTCATTTATCCTTGTTTCAGCATTCTCAATGTCAAGAGTCTTGAGTATCTTCAACGCCCTATGGCGTATCGCCCCCTTGACAGATGTTCCCGGAAGCACATATTTTCCATTTGATTGAATGCTGGTCGCATCTGGCATATATGCCTCTTCAGAATAAGATCTGATTATGATGGAGTTTTTCACAGCGAAACGGGCATCTATGTAAAATATATTGTCATTTATGGGGTAAGCATCGGAATCCAGGGATTTCTTACTCACTGAAAAATCCTGTTTTAGCCATCTCAATACATCTGCCTTGTTGCCAAAATCAAATTCAGAAACACTTATTTTTTTTAATTTACATTTTCCAAAGCCGCTATTGGTCTTTGCCCCGATCGATATGTTTCCTTTCTTAAGAAGTTCAATATTTGTTTTCAGGATTTTTTTGAAAGTATTTTGATCATGGATATTTCTTAAGGTTACTTCCCAGTACAGTTTGAATTTCGCACCATTTTCAATTACCTCATAATCGTATTTTCCAGTATCCTGGGCTACCTGCCACTTAGGATCGATCTTAACTCCGTCTCGTATTTTTATGTTTGCTGTTATAGGGAATAGATCATGACAGATAAATGCGCTCTGGACCGATTCTTGCTTTTTCTGTTCATTCTTTCTGGAAAAACCCCAAAATAAATCGGCATTATCCGGTATCACAGATGAATTTTCATAGAAATAATGTTTTAAAACACCGACAAGTGATGTTGCAGGAATGAACGGGTTGCCATCACTGTCCTTTATTACTTCGATATCAGCAAATTCATTCTGTCCACTTCCAATGATCAGAGGTGATATTAAGTGCAGATCTCCTGTTACAACAATTTTACCAACAACAGATGTGGGTTCCATTTCAATTCCTCCCCTTCTTCTTTTCTTTTCGCATAACTGCGAGGAACGTTAGCCAGTAGTGACTATAAATCTTGTTCATAAACGCTTCATCGGCATAGAGTTCAAATCCAATGAGATTGCAGCATTCCTTTAAATCGCTATCACGATTTAAGATTTTAATGATATGATCATATGAAATCCCGATAAATTTAAGTAGGTTTACCTGATTATTTTTACAATTCCTGATATTATCGGTTGCTGTCGAAGGCAGTTCTGATACCTTATTTATGAAACGGCCATCATTTTTTAATTCTTTTACAATTAATGTAAGCTTTCCAAGTAATGAATTTGTAGGAATGCGGTCTTTTCGTCTACAAAATCCTTGACAATCCTCAAGGGCATGGACTTCTACCAATGTTAGACAGGACTTGGTTATAACATTTTTAATTATTGTTTGGGTAATCTCAGGAATGTTGCCA
Source organism: Methanosarcinaceae archaeon (assembly GCA_030611265.1). Taxonomy (GTDB): domain Archaea; phylum Halobacteriota; class Methanosarcinia; order Methanosarcinales; family Methanosarcinaceae; genus Methanovorans. Next base: position 8,653 of record JAUWQD010000047.1, read on the forward strand.
ATTGGCATTTTATTTTCCTGTTCAATCATAATTTGGGATTTATATTTTTCTTTTGATTGCATATTTATCAGGAAACGCCCGAAACCCTCTCCAGTCCGCTCACCAATTCCTGCTACTTGAAGTACTGCAAGTGAATTTTTGATCCTGTCATCCAGGTCATCTATTTCTATTTCAAAGCAGGAACCAGCTTTAATACATACATCACTGGGTCTTTTCAATTGCCATATAGATATGAAGTTTTCAATCGTTTCGGATTTCTTGAAGCTGTTGGTTATGTGGATAGTTTTAGGGTGAACTCCAAGATGAGATGATAAATAATTCTTAAAGGCTGAAAGTGAAGTTGAAGGAAAGCCACATTCGTTATAAAATATTGCTGGCGACCAGAATGTCAGAATAAAAGGATTTTTCATTATTGCTGGATCGAGTGCAGTGATTTCAGAGACGGGTGTGTCCGGAATATCAAAAATGAGTTCTAATTCTCCCTCTCCATATTGAATGTGTCTTGATCTGCCAATATTGATCTTCATGGGAGAATCAATCAAACCCAGGATTGTATTGAGGTCAGTTTGCTTTCCTATGATCCAGCCAGAGAATTCCTGCCAGGGATTCAAAGATTCATAATTAAATATGATACCTTCATCACTATGACCCTTTAATCTGTCGTCCCTTGCATGATGGAAGTTGATGGCTTTTCTTGCGCTTATGAAGTTGATCTCATCATTTTTGATTTTACAGTAATTGCCAATATTTTCAGTGTCTTCTTTGTATTTTATTATCAGATCGAAGATATCTGTATCGTTTTTCTTAGAAGAATGGATGGAAAAAGGTGTAGGATAATAGGCTGTATTATCTTTTCCATCATTTCTTGTCAAATATGCATTTGTGAAACACAAGCCTGAATTTAAAAAGTATTTATAAAAGTAATGATCTTCGTGCGCCTTATTTCCCAGTTTATTCAGTTCGATATATTTTTTAGCAAATATTCCAAGTACAGCAGATCCTGGGATGAAATCAAGTGTTGAGACTATATTCCTATCCCCTGTCATCCTAGTTAATAGAATCGGAGACATTGTTTTAATCCTATAATGTATTTGATGCATATTCACACCCCATTAATTTTATTTTCCAGATATTCCAGATATTCTCCGTCCAGTGGTCCTTTTTCATCCATCAAACAGCATTTGACTGAACCTAATCCCCTGTTTCTACTGGTACCCAGATGTCTCAGGTTAAGAACAGAAAATACAAGCAAACTCAACTGATCATTGTCAATTGGATCAAAAACCACGTTCCCAAAAAACAAATTGTCTTTTTTCAGTACTCGCAGTGTCCTCAATGAATTTTCTTTCGCTGTACCTTTATCACTTATGGACGTTTGCTGCCTGATCGAAGAAAAGGTATTCAAAACAATTTCCCTGGAGAAATAATTGGAGTGCTGTCTAATAATCCAATCCATCCATTCTCTGTTTGATTGGTAATCTGCCAGATAAAGGTTGGAGAATGAAATGGGGCTTGGATGATCCTGGCCTGGTTTGCCGAACAAAGTATCAATATCCATAGAGAAAACAGTATTTATCTTTGAGTTTTCGAACATTTCCACCACTTCAAGTGCAGATTCCCTTAAACTGCCCTTTATTCTCCTGGCTGGGATGTACGGCAGTCCCAACTCGTCGAATACCACGTCACTGTCGATATTCGCACCCCAACCTTCTCCCGAACCTATCAATGCATCAGATAACAGTTTCAATTTGAGAATTACGTTGCCCATCAGTTGCCACGTCCTGAATTTATATATTTGACAGGATAGAATTCCATCAACTCAAGCATATCAAAATAGGGAGTTGTTTGCTCAATCCATCCTGTATTTTTCGCATCCTTATAACCTGCTATATCAGGCAAACTTTTACCCCTGAACTCCATTTCTTTGATAAACATCATTACAGCAGAAGTCTGCAATGTCAATACTTCTCTTAGTTCTTTTAACTTGGACCTGGGCCATTCATTGTCTATGAGATATTTTATCCCGCTTAGACAATCGTTGAAATTAAGATAATCTGCACATTCACCGGTCACACGGTATGGCCTGAGACAAAGAAATCCTCTTGGAGTCGTATAATTATTTTTTCGAATATCTTCTATTGAACCTGAAAAACCTCCATAAGCGATATGAAAATCCAACCACGAAGAATTCAATTCATCTTCTCTATGTGCCTTTTTCTTTGCCTGCTTACAGAGATCCTCTGATAATTGATATCCCCTGTAAAAGGGATATTTGGTTCCGGTTATAGCCACTCCCGCGCAGGCAGATAGATAGTTATCGCCACTTACTTTCTCTTGTGTAAACTGTTCCATGAAAATCTTGGCAAAATATATTCCTAATTTACCGTGGGAGATGAAAGTAATGTCATCGCCGCCCATAATGATGGGTCTGATCGGTAGAGTGTTCTTCGCAAGGTTCAGTTCTTCATTGTAATAATTGTAGTTTTTGACGATGTGTTCAAGGAGGAACTTGAACGAATTTTCAGTAGCTTCCCTTACACTCTTTGAGAGGTCTCTAATCTCTTTAAGTGTTTTGCATGATCTAAACTTCATTCCCATATTGTTACCATCGATGTGGACGATTGAAATATGATTGTCACCTTCTTGCTGTCCCAACTCATCAAGTTCCATAGGGAATATTTTATCCTCCAGGATATCACTGAACTTATTATGGAGTTCTGTATTTGCATCATCTGCTCTACTTTTCTTTGACATGGCAACCGAAGAGATATAGACCTCGTCATATTTATCATAACATTCAGCTGATAGACCTGTATGAGAACATTCGGCTGTAATCCCGTGCCTGGGTAAAATTGTTTGAGGCTGGTACTTATTTTTATTTTCCCTCAATATTCTAAACAATTCTCCTGTTTCTAATTGAAATCTATTTTCATCGGAAAGGGCACTGCACTCCATTTCTTTAATTGCAATGGAAGGAACCAGTCCAGGGGTTTCAATCAGTAGTATTTTAGTCCATTCCTTTGCCAACTTTACTGCATGATTATTGTCTTTGAAGAACAGCAGTGCATTCCCCCCACCGATATATCCTATTTCTACCTCAACACCCGGATCACATATTTTAACTCTGGTTGTTCTTTTCCAACCAGATATATCGCACTGTAAACCCGTGTTTTTGAAAGCGGTTTTTAGATTTTTTTCAAATATGTTTTCTACAAGATACGAGGCTCCGAGATTCTCTTTTAATTTGTTACTCCCAAATACATATTGTTGTATAGCTGCAACATCCAGCAGAACTGCATTAATTTCCATTTGATCACCCTATCATTTATTGATAAATCTATTTCCCCTCTAATTCCACACCTGTCAATTTGGGCCTAATATCAACTTCAATAAGTGCCCTTCTTTCACTTTGTTCAATATATTCGATATTACGTTCAGAATGTAGACATGAAAGTATCATTCCAGCGGTCATTGGTTTATTTCCGGCAGTAATATCTGCGATTATATCTGTTGATTTAAGATCCCCTGGCAAATTCTTGTAGATGCTATCTATCTTTTCTTTGATATGTTTGCTGTCGTTTGGATCGTCGATTTTTACAAAATTTGGTGTTAATGATTTTTTTGTTATTTTTTCGAAGAAATAATCAATAATATCCACATTTACACCAGATTGTGGTGAAAAAATAAGCCAGCAATGTGTTAATTTTCCTATATGATGGTTAATTGCTTTGAACGTCTGTCCAATTCCTGAAATCTTAGACACTTCAGTAATGTCCTGACTTTTAATATATCTGTCAATTTTATCTTTACATTCTTTCACCCAATCCGCTTTTGCATCTTCATCTTTAATTCTAGGGAGGGGAGGGTCACTTATAAAGGCTATTAATCCTCTATATTTTCTTTTAAATTCTAATTCTTTACTTGAAATCAAACTGTCCATGTCCAGGGACTTAAGTTGTTCACGCCGTTTCTTTTTAAATCCTGCATGAATAATAAATCCAAGAATAATTAATAACAATAAAAATATGTTCAATCCTAAACCTATTAAATCGCCAACATTTTTACTTACAATATTAGTAAATAGGTTAACTGATTGGGCAATTAAAAAAGAGTAGAGAATAATGGGTACTTCTTTTGGACTTATTAATTCTTCTAATGTTTTATCTCCCATTTCCATCACCAATTAGGACACGATAATATCATTTGTGCAAGTTGCTTCATTGTTCATATAGTTTTGGAAATCAGATTTTTTGTGCAGGTCTTTTCTGGATTGATAAGCTTTAATATACATCGGTATCCGTTCATTGAAACACTCCTGTATCTTCTCAGTCCCATTCAGGTAATCTGTATGATGATAATAATTGAGCCAGGCATCAATAACCTGATATATTCTCTTAATTACCAATCCCGGTGACACCATCTCCGATTTGATCTCGGTAGCTTCTATGATGTTCCTGATAACTCTCTGAACCGAACCTTCTGTAGGAATGATATGAATATTTCCCCTGAACCTATCTTCAGGATACACCTCCACAAAATAGAACCCCAGAAAATCAAACCCATCCTTTGCAGTGAGCGTCCTTGATTTGCCCCTGTTCAGTTCCAGTTCAATACCTTTAAGAATATCACGGATGTATCCAGTATCAATCCTCTCCTTTGAAAGGATCACAAAATCATCGGCATACCTTACCAGATGTCCTTTCGGATTACCCACGCCCTTCAATCCGATCTCGACCCACCTGTTATCGAACTGGTCCAGATATATATTAACCAGCAAGGGTGAAATGACTCCGCCTTGCAGTATACCTATTTCAGGCTGATAAACAGAACCGTTATCCATTAATCCGGCTTTCAACCATGAATCCACAATAGATAAAATATGCCTGTCCTTTATCCTTGCTTTGAGGCAGTCCATAAGCCCATTATGTGGAATACTGCCAAAACAGTCCTCTATATCACCTTTGAATATATGATTATTCCCGGCCTCAAGCCATTTGTAGACCTCCAGGCTGGCCAGCCGTGTGGACTTAAAGGCCCTGAAGCCAAAAGAACTCTCATTAAAATCGGGTTCGAAGATGGGTTCCAATATTAGTTTCATGGCAGCCTGGACCACTTTGTCCTTCACTGTCAGGATGCCCAGTTGTCTCTGGCTGCCGTCATTTTTTGGAATATGAATGGTTCTGACCATATCTGCCTGGTATTTATTTTTCTTCAAATCTTTTTTTATTGATTTTATGAAATCAGCCACACCTGATCTTTCTATTTCCCTGACGGCTATGTTATCTACACCTGCGGCAGTGGAGCTTTTGTTTATGTTATTCCAAGCTGCGTATAGGATGTCATCTTTTGTGAGCAGTTTTTTCAGGTGGTTAAACCGCTTTTTTTTGTTATTGTTTGATGAATTATATAATTCCAACTGAATGTTAGCAACGGTCTGGTTGTAGATAATGGGACCTCCAGCAACTTGTTTTGTTGAGTATTATTATTGTTATTGATCCTGATATAACTTATGGCGAATCATTCGATGAAATATCGAATGTTGTTAGATGCTTGTCGCTCTACAAGTATGGAAAATAAATCCTTGTTTTAGTGGAAGGTATTCTGCAATGGTCCAAATATATCCCCAATTTAGCGAATAACTAGCGAATAACCGCCAATTTCTACTTCTTTTTTAGGGATTGTTTGGCACATCTACTTTAGTTACACTCCTTTATAAAGACATGCTCTATTTAAATTATTCTATTCTGCATTTACCAATATCGAATTGGAAATTTTATACTGTACACATATGTGCAGTGGCTCAAAAAAGTTTCAAAACTTCGCTTCGATATGCCGAAAACCAACAATTCACACTATTTTACTTTCAGCGCAATAGATGGTGAAATTGCCAGATTTATTACACCCAGCTTTCAAAAATTCGATAAATCAGAAAATCAAGTGAAAATTCGAAAATTCAGCATCAATAGAGCCATTATATCAAAATGGGCATATCTAAATGCGTTTAACCGATAGCTATATAATCTATTAATAAAAACGATAAATGTAGAATCGCCCTGATTGAATGTCTTGACACTGATTTTGATATCAACTAAGGAGCCCGATTACAAAATATTAAGATTCATAAAAAACACGGAGTACAATCTGCAGAGCAGATCAAATTGAACACGACAATAAAGGCACAAAGAATCCAACCAAATCATTCGACATATACTACTTTAACATCATAAACAAAATAGATATGAAAAACCATGTTAAAAGCAGGTGGAATAAAATGCGTTTAATAATCGACAAATATGGTACCTATATCCATAAAAAGAAAAATCGGTTTATCATCCTGGATCAATCCCAGGATAATGAATTCTCTGCTGATAAAGTGTCACAAATATTAATCTACAGAGGTGCCGCCATTACAGCCGATGCAATCGACCTGGCAGTAAAGCATGACATAGATATTGTCTACCTGGATAAAATAGGAAGACCTTTTGCCCGTACATATTCATGTAAATTCGAAAATTCAGCATCCGTTCACCGTCATCAAGTACGGGCATATGATAATGAAAAGGGTACTGCCCTAATGGCCGGGTTTATTGAAGGAAAGATAAAGAACCAGTCATATCTCCTGAAAAGACTAGCAAAGACAAGGGATGATGATCGACTAAGGAACATCGCTGAAAAAATCACATACCAGACAGAAAAACTCAATACCGGGAAGACCATAGATGAGTCGAGAAATATTGTGATGGGAATCGAAGGGGAAGCATCCAAACGTTATTTCCAGGCTCTCACTTATGTGCTTCCTGAAAATGTCTATTGCGGCCATCGCATAAAACAGCCTCCAGGTGATCTTTTTAACGCACTTCTAAGCTATGGATATGGAATTTTATTTACAGAGGTCGAAAAAGCATGTATATTAGCGGGACTTAATCCCTATATGGGTTTCCTTCATGCAGACAGGCCGGGAAAACCTTCCATGGTACTGGACCTGATAGAGGAGTTCAGGCAGCCAGTTGTAGATAGAAGTGTGATCACCCTGGTTTCAAAAAGGATTGTGCAGGAAAATAATGTTGAACCTGTGGAAAACGGTTTTTATCTGGATAATTCCGGTAAGCACAAAATGGTGGAGGCAATAGTCACACGGCTTGCAAAGGTGATCCCCTACAGGAATTTCCAGCATTCCTTCTCCAGTCTGATAGAACACCAGGCAAGACAGGTTGTAAAGTTCATAAGCGGTGAGACCAGAAGTTATTCCCCCTTTGTCTATAGGTGGTAACGTTGCTATTGTGGGTCATCTATGATATATCTGGTAACAGGATCAGGACTAAAATATCAGATGCCTGCAAAGACCGCGGGCTCTTTCGGGTACAAAAAAGCGTATTTTTCGGAGAACTTGACTTCAATGGCATTACTGCTTTTTTATATGAAATAACGAATATTATGGACGATGAGGATAAAAAAGAAGAGGATTCCTTCCTGATTTTACCGGTATGTCGATTATGTATCCAAAAAAAGATTGCAGTGGGAAGGAAGATTGATCTGGATCAGTATATGGAGCATGAATATGTTTTCGTAGATTGAATATGTACGGTTTTATCATAATTAAAATTCAAACGAATACACAAGGTGTCAATTATGGCAGTGTTGATAGCTACTTTAGGGGGTTCCGAAGATATCATTAAGCTGGGGGTCCGAAAAATGGAAGATGTGGATAAGGTGGTGCTTGTTGCCGGAAAGCCATTTAATGAGATTTTCGAGGAGTCTGAAATAAAAAAGGACAAAGTAATAGTTGACCCCATCCGGAAAGCTGTTGGATTAAAAAAGCTGCTGGAAGAGTTCGGTATTAAGGTGGAGATCCATAAAGTAAATCCACTGGATTTCAGAGAGTGTTTATTGACAATTCTTAATTTGATTCAGAATGAGCAAAATGTGGATAAAGCTGTAAATGTAACAGGTGGGACTAAAACCCTTTCACTAGCCGCTCTTAGTGCTGCATGGTTAAGCGGGTGCAGGGCTTTCATAATCCAGGAAAAAGTATCAGGGGATATTAAAGTAGAGCTTCCTATCACTGAATCAGGATACTTGAACAATATCAATAAACAGATGAAAAGGATATTGGCTTATCTTTTCAGCCAGGAGTCCAAACTTGAAAAACCTGTGGAAGAATATGATGATGAACGTCTGCGGCCATTTATCACGAAGAATATTGCCAGTGGTCTGGGTGTTAAGTCCCAGAGTATCATTTCCAACCTGAAAATGATGGAAGGAGATGGACTGATACGAAGCAGGAGAGGGTCGATAAATAGAGGGGAGCCGTTTAAAGGAAAGACTGGGGTTAAGATCTGGTGGCTGACCGATGGGGGGAAGATATACGCTACGCTATTTAACAGATGATAGTATTTTATTAGTTAAAGTATTATTTTTGGAGGAGTTATCCTTGTTTTAGTGGAAAGTACTCTGCAAACGGATAGCTAACTCACAGCCCCACTATGTACCTTTCATCCTCTGCAAAGCCCATATCCTATACGGTAAAAATTCTATCCCCCCCTCATCCACAGTTAGGGCTTCACTATCATTCAACGTCACAACCAATCCCCTGTCCAGACCAAAATAACCCATAGCCCGCCGCAGCCCATCTACCTCCCGTGCCTTTGTCGAAGCAAATGAAACATCCAGGCATACATTGATCAAACCAGCAGGCTCTGTACCATCCCAGATAAGGAAATCTACCTCCTTTTTATCCATCAGGCGGTATATCTCACACCCTTTCCTCCTAAGGTCAAGAAATACAGCATTTTCCAGCAATTTCCCCCTGTCCGACGAGAATCGATGCGAAGACACTAAAAGCAGACCATTATCCACAGCATATACTTTCCGACATATCATATAAAAATTGATATATTTATACTATATATCTTCAATTCAGACATTTGACTTATTTTACTGGCGAATGTTCAAACAGAACCGGGCTGAAGTAGAACAGCAACTTTAAATGAATATATCCCTATCACCCATTGAGGAGTAAAAATCCATGAAGGATATAGAACTTGAACCAAGAACCAGCATACCTGCATCAAAACCCATCGGCCTGTCCGATTCAATAGAATATTCAACAGATTCAGTGGTCAGCCGTACCCTTATTGATAACAAGGCAGGCACTATCACCCTGT
>JAUWQD010000001.1 GCA_030611265.1 Methanosarcinaceae archaeon
TCATGATGTCTTTGACGCCTGCTGTGAGGAGAGTCTGGAGGGGATAGTAGATCATTGGTCGGTCGTAGACCGGAAGGAGGTGCTTGTTCGTTACTTTGGTCAATGGATATAGGCGGGAACCTGTGCCGCCTGCTAGAATTATGCCTTTCATTTTTTTACCACCCGTTAAATATATTTTTGAGAGGATGGTGTTGAAATATTTAAATGATGTGGTTGGGGATTTTGAGAGTCGGTTGGTGATTATCTTTTCAGACACGGATTAACACCGATTTACACGGATTTGGACTTATGATGGTGATAATGCAACCTCAAAATCCGTGTTCATCCGTGTAAATCTGTGTCTTATTAATTTGTTTTCAGACACGGATTAACACCGATTTACACGGATTTGGACTTATGATGGTGATAATGCAACCTCAAAATCCGTGTTCATCCGTGAAATCCGTGTTCATCCGTGAAATCCGTGTCTTAATATTTTATCATTTCAGACACAGATTAACACCGATTTATTATTAATTGGGATTGGTTTGAAATTCTCAAATTTGTTTATCCATTACACGGCGTTTTACTTGTACAGATGTTCCGAAATTAATCAAAAGTCCAACTTCAATTCCTGTTGCCTTAAGATAGTTCACAAGCTGAACCTCATGGATATCAGACAAATCTTTCACAGCTTTGATTTCAACTATCACCTTATCGTCTACTACAACATCAGCAAAATAATTACCAACGATTTCACCATTGTACAACACTTTAATAGGCTTCTCAATATCGACTTTGAAATCCAATGAACGCAATTCAATAGCAAGCGAATTTTGGTAAACCTTCTCCAAAAAACCATGTCCAAGAGTATTGTGTACATTATAAGATGCTCCAATAATCTTCTCCGTAATATTGTGATATTTCAAATCAGTCATAATAACCACCTGCTTTTTTACATTTCAGAAATATATTTACACAGATTTTTGTTTGAGATGTTGATAGTCAACCTCAAAGTCGTGTTCATCCGTTTCTTTAAGTTTTTTAGATGCTGATTAAAACCAATACAGCCTTAAATCAGAGTTCTACGATTCATCGATATTCAAGGTGTCCTATTCACCTGTCTTCTCAGCGATCTGGATTCCTCTGGTTAATTTCTCGTAGCTAATGCTAGATTTAACATGATATTTATCTAACACTTCATTAACTTCGTATATGTCCGAATTTAGCAGTTCTGCCAGTTTTTCTTTACTGATCTTGCCACTTGAATACCGGGCTATAAGATTAGATTTTGCCCCTCTTTCAAATATTCCAAAACCGCTTCCCTCCAGTGTCGCATCGGCGTAGTCTTCGTATTCGTGAGAACCGAGTAAGTCGGGCGTTTTGCCCTTGTTGGGAAATCATCGCTTGAACATGGCACAACATTGTCAATAACAGCCGATGCAAACTCGTACCACGAACACACACCGTCATTAGTAACATGATATATTCCGTGTTCAAGATCGATTATCTCCTGAGTTTTTCGGGCCAGATCAGCAGTATACGTAGGTTTGCCAAACTGGTCATTTACCACCTTCACAGTATCCATCTCACCGGATAACCTCAACATAGTATCGACAAAATTCCTGCCATTCATACCAAACAGCCAGGAAATGCGTATGATCCGGTAATCATCCATGTGCCTGACAATCTCCTGCTCACCAAGCAACTTCGATTCACCATAGGCATTGATTGGATTAGTGGCGTCCGACTCTACATATTCCTTTTTAGAACCGTCAAACACATAATCCGTGCTGAAATGAACAAGTGTCGCACCGATATAGGAACAAGCCTCAGCAATATAGCCGGGCGCCTCTCCGTTAACCTGAAATGCCAACTCCCGTTCATCCTCGCATCCGTCCACGTTCGTATAGGCGGCTGCATTAATCACCACATCAGGTGTAATTTCCCTGATGAACCGGATAACATCTTCCCTGTTCGTTATATCAAGATCGCCATGGGTAAAGGGAATCGCATCAGGAAATACCTGACATAGATCCGAGCCCAGCATGCCGTCTGCGCCAAGGATCAGTGTTTTAATGGCTCCCACCACCATCTATTGTTCACATACCACGCAATTGTACTGTTAAGAGCAGTATCAAAATCATACTTTGGCTTCCATCCCATTTTCTTAAGCTTGTTGCAATCCAGAGAATACCTGAAATCATGCCCTTTTCGGTCCTCTACATACTCGATCATGGACTCGTCCTTATCCAGAGCCGCAAGGATACGATGGGTGATATCAAGATTTGTCAGTTCACTGCTGCCTCCAATGTTGTACACCTCTCCTGTATTTCCATTATTTAACACAAAATCGATTCCCGAGCAGTGATCATCCACATGAATCCAATCCCGCACATTCATGCCGGAACCATAGACAGGAACCTTCCTGTTGTCCATAAGGTTCGTAATAAACAATGGGATCAGTTTCTCAGGATATTGATACGGTCCAAAATTATTCGTGCAACGGGTGATAGTCACCGGAAGATCGTAGGTGGTATAGTACGACATCGCCAGCAGGTCCGAACCGGCTTTGCTGGACGAATACGGGCTGGAGGGTTTCAGATCGTCCATTTCGGAAAACGAACCTTCCTTGATGCTACCATAGACCTCGTCCGTGGAAACATGAATAAACCTTTCAACATCATTGTCAAGAGCGCCCTGCAAAAGAGTGTTCGTGCCGAGCACATTTGTTCGGACAAAGACTGCTCCATCCTCAATGGAACGATCCACATGACTCTCAGCCGCAAAATGGATCACCTGGTCCACATCCTGCATGACCTTGCTCACAACGTCCGTGTCACAGATGTCACCCTTAACAAAGGTATAATTTGGATCGGACTCAATGTCCTTAAGATTATCAGGATTCCCTGCATACGTCAGTTTATCGAGATTCGTTATTTGGTAATCTGGATATTTTTCCAGCATATTACGGATAAAATTACTGCCTATAAATCCACAGCCACCGGTTATCAACAATTTCAATGTTCTCATCCTCCAGATTAAATTTCCATATCCAACATCTAAAAGTTCATATCTGCATCCGCAAGTTCAGGCAAAACTAGATCCTTATCCGATACCAATATATCCGCATCCTTCACTTTCCAGTTAATAGCCAGTGTCGGGTCATTGTAGATAATCCCTCGTTCTGCTTCAGGACGGTAGTACTCATCACACTTGTACGCAAACGTAGCAGTCTCACTTAACACACAAAACCCGTGTGCAAATCCTTTTGGTATCAGGAACTGTTTCTTGTTCTCAGAGGACAAATCCACGCCAACCCATTCCCCATATGTAGATGAATCCTTACGAAGGTCTACAGCAACGTCATACACCCTACCCTGTAAAACCCTTACTAATTTGGCTTGGCTGTAGGGCGCAATCTGGTAATGCAACCCCCGGAGCACCCCGTGAGACGACTTTGATTCATTGTCCTGGACAAAGTCATACTTCGTCCCAACGAGATCATCAAATACTTTCTTGGTATAACTTTCAAAAAAGTATCCTCGTTCATCACCGAATACCTTTGGTTCCAGTATCAATAAGTCTTCGATCCTCGTTTCTATAATATTCATTTTTTTGGGTCCGGGGTTGTATTTATTAAAATAATCCGGGTGATAATTTGCAGGAGGTTATATAAATTTTTGGATAGAGGTTGATGGACTTGAAAACAACATCACCGCGCAAAGCGTGGCGCGACCCATATTCACAAATGTACAGAATGTTAATCTCACGAATCTAAAATGATACTTCAAAGAGACACGATCAACACCCGTGCCGTATCCCTCACACTATCCGCAGATGTATATGATGGCTCCCACCCAAGTTTCCTTATTTCATCGATTGCGAGCAGCATTCGTGGCACATCACCCTTCCAACCCCGCTTCCCACCAGTATAACTAAACTCAATATCCTTTAATCCCATTTCCTCAACAACAATCCGCCCAATTCCGGTCGCATCAATGGTATCTTCAGACCCCACATTGAAAATGTTCACAGTTTCATCACTATGTTCAACAGCAAACAAAATCCCATCAACACAATTGGTCACATGCAGGTAAGACTTTGATTGTCGCCCATCTCCCAGTATCTCAAGGTGATCCGGATCATCTCTAAGTTTTTCAATAAAATCAACGATAATACCATGCGTACCCCGATCGCCAACGATATTCGCGAACCTGAATATCCATGAATGCATATCGAACGTGTGGGAATACGAAGTAATGAGTGCCTCGCATGCGAGTTTCGAAGCCCCGTATAGTGATATTGGAACAAGTGGCCCATACTCCTCAGGTGTGGGAATCGTCGTCGCTTCACCATACACCGTTGAAGTAGACGTAAATGCAACATTAGGAACAGCGTTCTTGCGCATCGCTTCAAGCAGATTGTAGGTAGCAGTAATATTCTGCTCAAAATGAACCTTTGTATCTACCGCACCCAACCGAACATCAGGATTTGCAGCCGCATGGTACACAAGATCAACACCATTGCATGCCGCATCTATCTCACCGGTATTCAACAGGTCGCCTTTGATCAGCGAAAAATTCACATCATCAAGATGATGTTCAATGAACTCCATTTGTCCAGAACTGAAGTTATCAAACACAACAACCTTACATCCTGTATCCATCAACCTATCAACGATATGACTTCCAATAAAGCCTGCTCCGCCGGTAACCAATATTGTATTGATAGATCTTTCATTTACTCCATTATTACTCATGATGATGTCCTCAAATTTGTTGAATATTTCAGTGGTTGGGAATCACACGGTTCAAGGATGCAATGATCCAACCCCCACAACTCACACTCGCGGATGATGTCCCCCTCTTGATGATCTCCGGGCGTGTGCCGGGAATTATTGCAATTTTCATTTTTTTGGATCCGAAATTGTATTTATTAAAAGAATCCGGGTGACAATTTGCATGAGGTTATATAAATTTTTGGATAGAAGTTTATGAGAGGGTTGGAGTCGGAAACAACATCACCGCGCAAAGTGCGGCACATTTCACCATAAACCCACATTAAAAAATGAAGACACATAATCTAGTATTCGTTTTCGCTGCGCTTCGATCTAAGACATGCCTGCATGGCCGTAGCCAGAAGGTCTTTATCACATCAAACACTCGTTTTGATGGGCATAATCGAAATTTATATGATCTCATGATTTTTTCGATCTGATCTACACAATTGTGTACATGTTTAGATCATTGGTAATTAGATCAATAGCATTTGAGGGGATTGACGCATTCATCTCCCACCTGCCGCTTTGCAGCGAGGAAAGAGTCTTCTGCTTCATTCGGATAAATGAATGCAAAGCAATTTACCAGTTACAAACATCTAACCCTTCAACATACTTAAAATGAGCATCTCGGCTGAGAAGTGGAACTTCGAGCTCCAAACATGCTGCTGCAATCCATATGTCGTTTTCAGGAATGGGAGTTCCGTTTTTTTTAAGATTGAAACGTACTCTGGCGTAACGTGTAGTAACTGCTTCATCAACCTGCATGACAAGGGAATACGCGGCGAATTTTTGTATAATTTTCTTGTTATATTCAGTTTTTGCGCTATTCAAAGCGCCATAAAGGAGTTCACCCATAACAGTAACCGGTAAAATAATTACATCTGCATCATCTATCAATTTACACACACCATAAATACCTTCCCTGTAGGCGATCACAGCGTTAGTATCGACAGCTAATCTACCATTCGCCTTCAATTTTTTCGAACTCCTCATCAATAAGGTTCTGCATTGCTATAGCTTCATCATGTGTCATTGTTCCAGCGAGATCACGCAGACCTTTTTTGACAGGACGTTGGGAAAAGATCGCAACCATTCTTTCATGTTCATTAAGACCTTCAACATGTCCAAGAGGCTTAAAAACGTTATCTTCATACACAACTTCTATGGCTATTGTCATAATACCATTTCATTCCTATTGTTTTAATAATTAACAATCAATTTCATAATATATAACCTGTTGCGTAAATAGTTTTTAAGTTGCCACATTATAATTTTAACTCGCACACTATTGAAACTGCATTGGCTTTCTATCGTGCGCCGGATATTGAGTCGAAAACATCATCACCGCGCAAAGCACGGCGCATCTCTTTGAAATCAACATAAAAAAGCGAAGAGGTCATTTTTAAGCATGTTAGAAGAAATATCTAAGTCATCATTTTTTCAAGTTCTTTCAAAACATCTTCTATTAACATCTCCTTCGATCCAAACACATCGTTCTTTTTGTGTACGTGGTGAGGAAAATTAGAAAGTTCCCTATGATGTGGTGCATTGTCCCATCTAGTTAATAGCACGCTGTTCTTTTGATGGTGGTATGAATATTTATCTCGATTGATTGCGTCCCCGGATATTGTAAAATATTCTGATATATAGAGTACTGAATTGTCAATCATCAATAGTTTGCATTCCAGATATCCGGAAACAGAGGTAATAAACTCATCAAATATCTCAATATCCGTAACGATAGAAGAAGTAGTCAAAGAAGCTTTGATATCGGCAAGATAATTCTCAAGCATGGATCAATTTCTCAATTTCACTTGCCCTTTCCATGAGCTTGTCGTGTGTATCCTTATAAGCATACCATTTTATGTATTCTCTGTCATCCCCAAGTTCGCCGGCATTGAATTTTACGTAAAATATGTCTGAGCTCATGTTGTGGCGCTGTTCTAATTCAGCAAGGGCAATCTCTATTGGCTTCATTTCAAGCATGACCATGTCTAGTTCAACCTTGAACATTTTGTTCATTGTTGAAGTGATGTATTTTTTTTCAAATTCCAGACCATGTGAGAGCTGGAATTTTAGAGCGCTTACATATTCAGTAGACATGATTGGATATAGCATTGGTTTTTGACCTTATAAACTTTGCCGAAAACCAGTTTTGATTGGATTTCCCCTAGTTTCAAATATTCCAAAACCGCTTCCTTATCCAGTGCCACATCGATCTCATCGGTATTTAACAGGTCACCTTTGATCAGTAAAAAGTTCACACCATCTTGATGATGCCCAATACACCATCATAATGATGAGCATTATCGCAAATTACGCAGACGGCAGCATTATATACTATGTTGTTTTTATGAAGACTGTATAAATTGTATTGGTGGTACGATACGATTTATCAGGTGGTACGGTATGAAATTCCAATTTCAGAACAGTGACTACATTATGCATCATAATGGCATATATTTCACTGAACAATGCGGCATTGTTTTTAGAAACAAATGCTAATAATTGAAATGGAATTCATATTTGTTCTATAATAAAATGTAGATCGAAAATACAAATCGGGGTGGTTAAAAATGGAATTGATCGAAGTAAAATGTGATCGTTGTGGGAAAGATATCTACGTATACGAAAACTATGTCCGTGAGCACATGTACTGCACACTTCGCTGCATGGATATTGTCGAAAAAACAAACTAAGACTATCAACAGAATTGGATCATAGTCATCAGTCAGTTTCATCTGACATACATAAAGCCATATCCGGCATACATCATCGAATTCCACATGATCCCTGTCTGGTTTCGCATAATCCATGATGACTACATATAACGACACAACTGCGAGATAATTCTCACTGCTGTGATATTTCCATATTTGTTCTCACGACAGGCATGGCCATCAAACCCACCTCTCCTTCCACATCATCGCCGCAACCATCACACTGCCGACCCCATTACTCACCAACCACGCATACCCTAACCCCACAAGTCCGAACATAGCTACAAAAACATATCCAAACCCAACCAGCAGCCCGCCAATCACCACACTAAGCACCATCAACCCCTTAACGTCCTTCTGTACCCTTTTGATCGCAAAATAAACCGAATTGATCCCAACAAACAAACTCGCCACAACCATAATCTGCAGAACATCCTGCCCACCGATCGCATAATCCGCACCCACCAGTCCGAGTACCCAGCCGCTGCAAACATACAGTAACAACGAAGCAGGGATCAGTAGCAAAAAAACAGCGAACAAAGACTTGAGCACAGCCCTCTTCAGATCCTCTCCATGGCTGCCCTCAACGAACAGCGACATGCTAACCGCATGTGGGATCTTGAACAGTAATGCAGCGATAGCATAAGCAACATAATAATAGGCTGCCTGTTCTGCACCAAGCAAATTCAGCACCATGATCGGTAGAACAAGGATCGGCCCGGCCATAAACAGGCCCGCAAGATAATTTCCGGCAGAAAAATGAAAACTGTCATTCAAAAATTCCCGATCGATTAAAAACCTGAACTTTATTCCTGACCTCACGAGCAGAACATATGCAGTCACAAGCGCAAGAAAAAACGAGATACCCACAGCGCAAAAGATCCCGACCGATCCAAATATGACAAGTGGGATCAAAAACAAGATCCTTGAACCCACAACAATACTCTGGAAAAACTGAAACGAAGCCTTTCGAACCGCAACAAACGAAGTGCACCCCAATGCAGTCCCCGAACCCGCAGCAAGAAACAACAGGTAGAACGCTGCATTGGTTGGTAATGCCAGAACATGAAGTTCCGGCGAGAACAGCTCCACCCCTGCGATAAATATCATCCCTAAAAGAACCGCAAAAACAGTAGCAATAACAATAGCCGTGCTGAATATTCCACTCTTCCCACCATTATCATTTGCAGGAAAAAATCTTATTATCGAATGGTCCAGCCCCAACTTGGACAGAAGCACGATCAATGCCATCGAAGAGATCAATGCAGTTGCAATACCCACATCCTCTGCAGAATATAGTTTTGCCGCCAGCACCCAGAAAATGAAACCAAATCCCGCACCTGACGCAGATGTCAGCATAATGAATAGAGAATTTTTGAATAACGGATCGTGCAGGTGACGAACGACCTCGAATATATCAGGAATCTTTAGACGCATAAACAAAACCTTATCCAATAATATTAATGATCCTTTCACTCGCCGTTCCATCCCCGTAGAGATCCCCACACACATCCCGACATTCCATCATCCTCCGCACTCCCTCTACAATCTTCACACCATCACACCCCACCAACACATTCACACCTACATCCACAGTCTCAGGCCTCTCCGTATTGTCCCGCAACGTCACACACCTAACACCCAGAATACACGCCTCCTCCTGCAACCCCCCACTGTCAGTAAGAACGCACCTCGCACCTCTCTCAAGTTGTAAAAACTCAAGATACCCCAGAGGCTCGATCAGCCGCGTCCCCGACGGCACATCAAACCCGAACTCCGAGATCATCTTAACAGTCCTCGGATGTGCCGGAAACGCAACAGGCATCCCGAACTCCTCATACACAAGCCTGAAACCCTCAAGGATACCGCCAAGCCTCACGGGATCATCCACATTCTCGGCACGGTGTGCAGTGGCAAGGAAATAACCACCATTGAAAAGATCCAACCTCTCAAGCACATCCACCTTCCCCTTTGCGATCTCAAGATTCCGGTGCACCGCATCCACAATGGTATTGCCTGTAACAAATATCCGCTCATCAGGGATCCCCTCATCCAGAAGATACTGCCGTGAAGTCTCAGTAGGTGCAAAAAGATGATCGGAAATATGGTCTACAATCACCCGATTCATCTCCTCCGGCATCGTGCGGTCAAAACTGCGAAGACCTGCCTCCACATGCCCAACATGTATTCCCAGTTTTGATGCTGCCAGCGCACCCGCAAGCACAGTATTTGTATCACCCTGCACAAGCACCACATCCGGCGTATCGTCAAGCAAGATCCGCTCGATGCCGGCCAGCATCGTTGCAGTCTGCCGACCGTGGGTGCCTGACACTCCGGAGGAGCGGAAGGTTAAATGATCCGACCGAAGGGAGGATTTTTGATCTGAACCAACATCCAGATTGTACCGCGCCGCCGGCAGGTTGAGTTCATCAAAGAACACACTGTCCATCTCGAAAGAATAATGCTGGCCTGTGTGGATGATGTAATGATCGATATTGCAACGTTCACACTCGCGGATTATGGAGCTCATCTTGATGATCTCTGGGCGTGTACCAAGAATGATTGCAATTTTCATTTTTTTGGGTCCATGGTTGATTATTTAGAAACAGTGTTGCTAATAAATCACGCAGGGACATATAAATTTTTGGATAGATGTCGGTGCGGGGGTTGCATAGTTGAATGCAAAAACAACAACATCACCGCGCAAAGCGCGGCGCATTTCACCAAAATGTATGTAGAAGACAAAAATAGTAAACAAAGCGCAGCATACCTCTAAAAAAGTTCATGAAACACAAAAAGTTCCTCATGCAACTCCGCTATCCTCACATTTATATAAACCCAGCCATATAATTTAACATCAACCATGCCCCTCAAAAAAGAAAAAAATAGAGCCAACCTCTACGGCATCAAAGGAAAACACAACATCCATTCCTGGAACGGACTTGCCATTCATTTCAAGAACAGCAGTAAAGTTAAAAGATGCGAGCGGTATGACACCTGCACATCAAACAAGAGATCATCTTCCTGCATGTTCTCCATCAAACGATTCGATGCCGTCTACATGTTGGAATCCGAATTCAACGTAACAACGAACATAGCCGAAAAACTGGTCACTACCCTATTTGACATGGGGTCGGCTCATTCACTGCGCTGCTATCGTGAAGCCGGTGTCGGTGGTTTTGATGAAGGCACGCACATGATCGTCTTTGATGAGGAATGGTGAAGACGGAATACTTTCACTCCGTCTGGCTAATCTTTAATATCGACATACTCGTCATTGTGACTAACAAGGCACATGGTTGAAAAGAGTGCCCTTGAAAACTGTAGCATTTTCTGTCATCGGGCGGGCACATTTTTATATATTTATACCTGTCGGTAGTGCTGTGAATTGTTTTTCATGGCATGCCATGTCTAAAAAAGGGGTAGACTTTTAAGTAGAAAGGCAATCGGATTTTCTCAGATGATAATAGACCGCCTGTAATGCTGCGAGACTCGCTCATACGTTCGTACCTCACTCCTGCCCTCACTGAGCGGAAAAATGAACGAGCACGAAACTGCTCATCACCCCCGCAACCTCCAACAATAATACAAATACTCCTGCGCATACCCGCAATACCCTCCAAAATACCCGCGACCCCATTCACCCATCTTGTGATTGCTAAGTTTAACATCAACACCAACACCACCGCCAAAATATCCATCGCCTGAATAATACTTCTCCACAGCCTGCCTGACATGCGTATCCACAGGAAAAGATTCCATCTTATCAAGCGAAAACAAAAGAATGCAATCCGCAACCTTCTCACCGATCCCCTCGATCTCCATCAATTGCGCCCTTGCGCCGAGATAATCCATCTTGAACAACTCATCAAAGCAAAACTCCCCATCAGCCACCTGCTGCGCAGCTTTCTGTATCCTTCCGGCACGAAATCCAAGTTTGCACTCACATATATCCGATTCAGACGCATCTGCAAGAGATTTCGCATCAGGAAAACTATAACACCCCTCACCGATCTCATCACCAAACATCCGACTCAGCAATGAAATTCTTTTCTTAATAGTCGGAATACTCGATGCCGTCGCGAGCATATATGATATCATACACTCCCACGGCTCCTGTCGGATAAGACGAAGCCCGCGATATCTCTGTATCGCCTCTCTGATGTAACGGTCTTTGTCAATACTGTCCAGTATATATGAGAGATCATCATCCAGCCTGAAATAAGAAGCAACGAACTCACGCGGCAGAGATGAATCCACAAGAACGGTGCCGCTTTCAATGTCATTTCTTGCGCGAATAACATCACCATTAACCACACCAACCCACCAATCTCCCTCACGCTCCCACCTGAAGACCTGTCCACAATCAAGCGTGTGGTCAAGATCTATATCGACATCCGAAAAACTATACATGCATCTTATGCAGTTCGAGTTCTCTTAAAAATGTAGCGGACGAGAAAGTGTCACCAAGCCCAACTGTCGCGATAGGATCTTCGCAAAGGATCGTTGGCAGGACACAAACCATGTATCCCCTATATTCACCGGCAACTCCGCTGCCGTATTGTTTTCCATGGATATATTTCAGCACTTCCCGCACCTGCTCCTTGCCGAAAATGCTTTCATCCAGAGCAGATGCTTCTGCATCAACAAACTCCCGATTCTCAAGTTTTCCGGTCGCTGCAAATGCAGCCGCACATTTCACACCAAACCCCATTGCTTCAAGTTCCAGAGAAGGAACAGCGATATCCGATTCACAAACGCTGAGCACAAATTCCCGTGTGTGTATTATCATCCTTTTAACACCAAACTCTGATACACATCGGATCGTGGCATCCATTGCCGAACATGCATCCATCTGCAAAATGCACTGTGCCGGCACACCATGCATACCGGAAAGCATTGCAAGTTCATCCTCGTTCATACCGATACAATCGACATGGTGCGCCAATTTTGAAAACACGGAATAGCCAATGTCGCTGTTCAAAAAATGCCCGAATTCAGCATGTATCCTCAAACTGCCGTTCAATCTTTTCCAAACCTTTACCTGCTCAACAGCCCTGATGAGTTTTTCAACATATGTAGAACCATCAGGATAAACATCCATAAGCATATGGAACCCCGAAAGCAAAACGCCATCCATCTCATTTATGTGGTCAAGCGCATAGTTCTCAAAATCAGGGTTGACGGCAAGTTCAATATTTGCGCTGTCATACGTTGCTATGAAACGGTTCTCCCTTGGTACCGTGACTGTAGTACCATTTAGCAAGAATGTTTCCCCTTTCTTGAAATCAAAAACAAAATGCACCAACTCATCTAAACATTTGGATGCCGGTTCATTGGATTGTGGCAGCATGACGGACTTCTTTGAAAACAGGGACACTTGTGTCCCTGAAGGCATCACAACATTGGGAACGACCAGATCGGCTCCCATCTCTGACATGACATTTGCCATAATTCCGGCATTGCCACCCATTCTTATAATGGACCTGTCAAAAAATCGGCACTTCAAAAAATCAAAAACAGACTTTTCGTGTATTAGCCATTCAGCCCCGATCCCGTTTTGCATGCACAACACAAGTCCGGCAACGAAATCAGAAATAGAATTAACTGCATTTGGTGGGGTTTTAACTTTTGCAGTAATTTCGCTTATGTCCTGTGAACTTAAAAGGTCTGATACTTCCTCCCCACTGATACTGTATACCGAATCGATATTAACATTGTATCCGCAGAGTATCTTCATCAAAACATGCTCCTTGAGTTTTATTATTTTGCCGATCTCATCTTCGCAAGCATTGCCACAAAAGCTCCTGCCGATATTGCATCCCCAATCCCGACTGTCGCGATTGGGTCTTTTACGACTTTCGATGGAACAACAATAACATCATGGGTGGGGGTACAGATACATCCATCCACAAATTCATCCATTGAGCAGATCTCCCTTCTTACCATGTACTTCCCAAGAATTTCAAGTTCCTTATAGCCGGTTTCTGAAACCGGAACGCTGAGCCCTGCTACAGCGTCATCCAGATGTTCAATGGAACCGCGCGATGCCTGTGCAGCTGCAAGTATTGATCCAAATAGCAATGCAGTCCTGTGCCCCTCTACATCAAGTGGATGGTCTTTTGATATTGCACAGATAAAGAACCCAAGTGAATGCACATGAACCCGCTCAAGCTTAAGATCATGGAGCAGACGCACTGCACCTTCGTACAATGCTACGATACCATTCTCGCCTTTATTGATCACAGAATATGCGAGTTCCTCGTGTCCCAGGACATTCAATGCATTTGCGACCTCTACAGT
The DNA here is from genome assembly GCA_030611265.1 of Methanosarcinaceae archaeon. Lineage (GTDB taxonomy): Archaea > Halobacteriota > Methanosarcinia > Methanosarcinales > Methanosarcinaceae > Methanovorans. The sequence continues at coordinate 13,786 of JAUWQD010000001.1, forward strand.
GTCAAGCCCGAGCGAGTGAACATGCCGGCAAACAATATCCTTGAGAAGCGTTTTGCGAATTGTCTTGTTCTGGATCGACGTGAACTCCACATGTATGCGTATATCAGGATTTCCTTCCTTGAGCCGTTCTATGACATTGACAGCCCGCTCTACGTATTCATGATACGTTGTACCGTCCTCATATTCCTCTCTGATCATCTGGTATCCTGCAAGTATTGCGCCGTCAACATCCTCTTCAAGTTTTGGGATCCGGTCATACAATTCCCTACTCATGTCAATGCGAATCCATGATGGGCGTGACGATATGATCAAACGGTTGTCCCTCGGGACAACAAAATGCTCTCCCCCGTACCTGACCTCAAGCCCTTTTGAGAACTCGATTATCCAGTTCACTCTTGGCTTGAACTCCGGATCGTATGCCTGGCACGGGTGTTTGAGCATCAGTACCCCATCTTCGATTACAGGATGTAGCAGGTTTGGGAGGTCTGCAAAATACTCAGCCTGCTCTTTGGAAAGCCATGGAACATAACTAATTACTTTCCTGACACCAAGATGTGCCAGAAGATTGGAAATTATTCCTGCCTGACCGCCCATGCGGGCATCGTCAAAAACAAGATGATCTGTAAGCCATTCATGAATGTCTGATGTATATGTCGGAACTTCCGCTGCTTTGCCGTCACGCATCGCTATGATCAAACGCGATATTAGATCGACAGGTGACACGATCTCACGTGGATAATTTACGATCTTTTCCTGAACCTCACTAAGATCGACAAGTGTTAAAAGTTTAGAAATATCTCTTTCGCTTATGTGTTTTATTGCATCAACATTGCTGTTGTATGCCACAAACATCCCCCTTACGTTATCCAGTGATTCCTTTATGTCAGAAAACGCTTCATCATAATGCTTTTCCCATTGTTCAAGATGCATAGATTTCCCCGACCCGACCGATTATGTATTCATACAACGGTGTCAGGCTATATTAATGTTATATTTGTGCAATTTTTGTAATACTATGTTGTGTAATCTGCGTTGATCCTGATATAATCATATGTCAGATCACAACCCCATGCTATTGCACTTTGTTCTCCCAGCCCAATGTCAACCATGATGACAATCTCATCCTGCGCCATGATATGTTCCAGTGATCCCGGCACATCAGTTGACGAATCCACAATATTCCCGCGCTCTACAAGTTGTACAATATCGTCACCACTTGCAAATGCAAGTGATATCTTGTCCTGATCGATATCCGCACCGGAATAACCGACTGCCGCAACAACCCGCCCCCAGTTCGGGTCTTTTCCAAACACGGCGGATTTCACAAGCGGCGAGCGCACGATCGTCTTTGCTGCAATACGTGCATCATTTTCTGTTTTTGCGCCCCTGACATGCGCTTCGATCAATTTTGTAGCGCCTTCGCCATCGCGCGCTATCATCTTTGCGAGTTCGGTCATCACCCGGTCAAGTCCCATCTGGAACTCCTCGACCTGCGGCTCGATCGACGACGCACCTGTTGCTGTCAGAAGCACAATATCATTTGTACTGGTGTCACCATCCACCACGATCATGTTGAAGCTCTTGTCCACCGACCTTTTGAGGCATCCCTCAAGCACATCGGCAGGAAGTGATGCATCTGTGTAGATAAACGAGAGCATTGTACCCATATTCGGTTCGATCATGCCGGACCCTTTCGCAATTCCACCTATCCGCACGCCGCTTTCAAGTTCAACAGCCGATTCCTTATAAACCAGATCAGTGGTCATGATCGCGCGTGCTGCCGCATTGCTGCTATCCGGCGTACTGTCGAGTGTTTCTACCACCCCGCAGACGTGTTCGCGGATCCACTCCACATCGAGTTTCCGGCCTATAACTCCTGTGGATGCCACAGCGACCAATTCTACGGGTACATCCAGTTGTTCGGCAAGGATATGCGCCATTTCCCTGGCATCAGCGATTCCCTGCTCGCCTGTGAATGCATTTGCGTTTCCGCTGTTTGCAATGACAGCCGCAAGCCTGCCGTTATTTGAAAGGTTCTCCCTTGTAACTATGAGGGGCGCTGCAGTTACCTTATTACGCGTGAATACCCCTGCTGCGCTGCCTTCTGCTGCGATTATGGCAAGTCCCATCTTCCCGGGTTTTATCCCACTCGCGCGAACACCTTTGACAGCACATACCCCACCGTCAACCTGTTTCATATTAGCCACCTGATACTACAATTAAGCTTCTGCAAGTCCGCGAATAATGTCGCCACGTGTGATGATTCCGACAAGTGTCTCGCCATCCAATACCGGAAGTCGGTTTACTTTATGTTTTACCATAATTGATGACGCATCTTCAATTGATCTATCCACGGATATTGTATATACCTCAGATTCCATGATATCCCTGATCGGTTTTGAGCCGATGTCTGTAAGCATGTGTTTTGTGTCTTCCCAGTTTATCAGTTCCCGAATTGGTATTTCTATTACTTCAAACGGGCTTGGCAGCCATAATCCTCCATGCTCGGGCACTTCGAGCAATTTCAATACATCTGCTTCGGTTACGATCCCGACAACCTTGCCTTCGTCAACGACAGGGAGCCCGCTTATGTTTTGCTCCTTTAGAATCTGCGCTGCATTGCTGATCTCATCATCCGGTCTGCACGAAATTACATCTGAATTCATTACATCTTTTACATTCATAGCTTCACCTTAGGCTAAGCGCGGGCTGGAATAATTGCATCCGTTCCACTTGTTTAATAGTTCTGTTAAGTGGGGTAAGTATTTATTTGTTATCTTGGCAGCATTAGGGAACTGGTCTGTGGGCAAAGTGGTTGTTTCAGGTGATTTTTGGAGTTGGCGGAAGGTTATTGTGCTTTTTTTTCGTGTTATCAATTTTGAAGAAACGAGTGAATGTTTTACCAATACATTATAAAACGGCCAAGCATATTATGTAGCAACAATGCTATCCAAAAAAGCCGAGAATATCCCGCCTTTTCATGTAATGGAAGTGCTTGAGAGGGCACAGGAACTTGAACGCGCAGGGAGAGATATCATCCATCTTGAGATTGGCGAACCTGATTTCCCAACAGCTCAGCATATTTGCGATGCTGCATCCGGCGCGATACAGTCGGGTGATACAAAATACACCCACAGCCTTGGTCTGCTGGAACTGCGTGAGGCTATTGTGGAATATTACAATAACAAGTTCGGCCTCAGTTTAGTGCCGGAACAGGTAATCGTGACATCAGGCACGAGTCCGGGATTGCTACTTGTTTTCATGTCTCTTTTGGAACAGGGTGATGAGGTTGTAATGGCGAATCCGTATTATGCCTGTTATCCGAATTTTGTTAGGTATCTGGATGGCGAACCTGTTTTTGTGCATACCCGTGAGGAGAACGGTTTTAGTTTGGAACCAGATGCTGTGGCACAGACGATGAGTTCAAAGACCAAAGCGATCCTTATCAATTCACCGTCCAACCCGACAGGTCATGTGATGTCGTCTGCGACACTGCAAGGTCTGGCAAAAGTTGCCAATGATGTTTCAGACTCCGACTCTGGTTCCATATCAAATCCAGTCCCAATCATCTCGGATGAGATATATCAGGGTCTGGTTTATGGTGCAGAAGACCACACTATTTTGGAGTACACTGACAATGCTTTTGTGCTGAATGGCTTTTCGAAGTTATACGCCATGACAGGATGGAGGCTTGGTTACCTGATCGCACCGCTCGAGTATATTAGGCCCTTGCAAAATATCCAGCAGAATTTCTTCATCTGCGCCAACAGTTTTGTCCAGCATGCCGGGGTGGCAGCCCTTCGCGGACCGCAGGAGCATGTGAGGAAAATGGTGGCAACCTACGACAAACGGCGCAGGTACATGTTAAAGCGCCTTCGTGAGATCGGATTCAAGGTCAGGAGCGAGCCGGATGGTGCGTATTATATCCTTGCCGATGCGCGCGAGTTTGGCTCGGATTCGCTTGAACTTAGCAGACGCATTTTGGAAGATGCTGACGTTGCGGTTACGCCCGGGATTGATTTCGGGGGCGGGGCGGAAGGGTATTTGCGCTTTTCTTATGCTAGTGGTCTGGAGAATATTGAAGAAGGGATGAGGCGGATCGAGGAGTTTTTGTTGTAGGAATTTGGTACAACGATTATAATAAACGCTATACAAATAATTATGAAATCAATGCATTCTACCTTATTATTAAGGAGCGCAGAGGATTAGAAAATTTGTATTTGTATAGCTGTGTAAATGAGTTCGTTCTATCTGCAACTAAGACCGATACGAACGCCGCAGGCGGCACGTTCCACTCCTACTAACCACACACATTCACAAAATACGCAGTTCCTACGTGGAGCAATCCGCACAAATACAAATATGCTGAAGGCGAGCGAAACTTCTATGTGTTTGTACAATGTGTGTGCAGACCAATGCGTATGCAGGAAAACGTGTATGCAGGTAAATGCGTGTGTCGGCAAGTGCTTATGCAGGCAAGTGTTGAGGGAACGTGCCGCGCTGCACGCGCGTGGTAACACCGTTTTAATCCTGAGCTTGTTGAAACGCCTGCGCTACAACAGTGCACTGGCTAAACAAATACAAAAATTTTATTCTCTACTCAATGCATAGACAACTGGTATACTATCGAGTATTTCTATCTAAATCCTCTATCACAAATACCGACAGAATTGCAGTGATATAATCCATTAATATTTCCGGTAGATCTTGCTCCGGTGTCCAGTTTCCATAACCATTATCAACAGGCGGTTATCTTGTATGTCCAAGATTACCCTGTATTCACCAACACGGTGCGTGTAGAGTGGGTGACGTTTAGTCCCCTCGATCTTTTTAGAATATGAATAAGGATTGTCCTTAATGCTATTGATCGATAGGATGATATTTTGTGCAGTATCCAGAGGAAGTTTTTTGAGATCCTTTTTTGCTTTTGAGGTATACTCGACTCTATAACTCATAGCAGATCAAACTCTTTCATGATATCTTCTTCTGTGTGCAGGCGACCGTGTTTAATATCTTCAAGTGCCTCTTCTATTCCATGTATCGCTTCATCACTAAGTGTTTCATTATCGATAGCCATATTTGCCAATCTATCTACAACGGAACTATATGATTCACGCGGATCACGTTTTAGGGATGTTAGTATGTCCTTCACTCTGGGGTCGATGCAGATTGTGGTGGTAGCTGTCATATAGTATCATATGGGGACATATAGATAATATATGTTTTGGCATGGACAAACCTCTCTGTCAGACATTTATCCGAATGAAGCAGAAGACTCCTTCATCACCGCATAGCGGTAGGGAGGTGGTTCACGCAGGTGCATCTATATGTTCGATTGCACCATTTATCATTTTGGTGCAACTATTATAATAATAGTTATACCAAAAACTGCTAAACAAAGCTTTCGACTTCATTATTAAGGAGCGTAGAGAATTAGAAAATTATCGGACTGTTGCCACAAGAGCAGATCAGAATCCATCAAAGATGTAAATCTTCCAGATCAAACACAAAAAAACCTTTTTCTCTCAGCACATCTTTTCCTTTAATTGTTTTTGCGATAAGACCAAAATGTTCCACTCTATCGATTTTGTTCCATTTGACAAACGTGGATTTCTCCTTCAGTTTCTCCATAATTCTCAATGAATCTCTCAAAGAAAGTGATTTCCATTTACATTCAATGAACATGATATCTTTTGTTTCATCGTTTGTAGCAAGAAGGTCGATCTCTATTTCCTTATGCCACCATTTGTGAATATCTGTATATTCAATTGGAAGAGTAAGATGCCCCAATCCAATCATCTTTTCAACAAGATACTCAAATCTTCTTCCGGAATAACTGCTAAACTCTCGTTTAATCTTTTCCAATACGACCTCTTTGTTTCCAAGTTCAAGTTTATCGCGGTTGCTGTAGACGAACTTAAACCAGAAATCAAAGTACTCGTCACTGATAACATATATTCCGCCCTTTCTTTTATGGAGCGGCAAAATATGTCGTATTATACGCAGATTCTCCAATGTGTTCAAATATTTTGACAGGTTCGATTTATCCATGTTAGTGGCAGAATGAAGTTTACCAAGAGAATTATATCCAAGTGACAACTTTTTGAGTATAAGTGCATAAATCCACTGCTCGCGAAACTCTTGTTTCAGTAAAAAGTCGCCCTCTTCATACAAGTACTTCCCTTTGGACAAAATGAGATATTCAATGTTCTCAAAAACATCTTTTTCATTATCCCACTGCACAAGATACGCCGGAATTCCTCCAAGAACAAAAAATGTGTTCATTAGACTCTCTCTGTCGTAATTCGGCATGAATTCCTTTAGAGACTCCAGATGCAATTCTGTGACTTCCCACTGCCCGGTTCTTCTGCCGTAAAGCGGTGACTTATACCCTAAAACTTCTGTTTGCATTAAACTGACACTTGAGCCGCAAAGAATCACCATGATGTTTTTTGTTTTAAGTATCTGGTCCCAGATGTTCTGGAATAACGAAGGGACAGCACGATCAATTTCTATCAAATACGAGAATTCATCAATTGCAATTATTGTTTTTGTGTCATCCATACTATTATCAAGAAATTCTGCAAGAGTCCTGAAAAAATCTAGCCATGAACTGGATTCAATTTTTGAGAATAGCGGTATGTCTAATTGTTCGGCAATGCTTCTCTTAAACTCTGTCATATTCTCATAAGTTGTATCTTTTGATGCAAGGCAGTATGCCGCTTTTTTATTTTCAATGAACTTTTGAATAAGTTCTGTTTTCCCAACCCGTCTTCTGCCATAAAGAACTATAAATTCAGAATAATCACTTTTGTAACAATTCTCAAGAAACTCAAGTTCTCTCTCACGATTTACAAACTTTGGTATCATGATTATAATAATCGTTGTACCAATATTTATGTATTGTCATTCAAACAATTGCATTTTTTCAGCCCGCGTATCAGCTAAAAAAGCTGTATTTGTATAGTTGTTGTAAGATAACTTCGTAAATGAGATATTTTAATCTGAAACTAAAACCAACATAACCGCCGCAGGCGGCGTATTTCCACACTACTGACCCGCGAAAATCCTTTATGACGTTCGGATCAATCGTAATTGTTAATTAAATGTGAAAATATGATGATTTCATCGTTGATGGAAGAACACGCCGCCTGCGGCGGATTGCCTCGGAATTAAAACGACCCATACAAATACAAAAAGCGTATCGAAATTATTACGGCTTAAAATTGGTCATATCAACTTCGGACCACACGAACTAACACTATACTCCAAAACCTCACCAACATTTTCCATCGCCTCGCGCACCCCATTTTCATTCTCCTCGGTCGCGATCGCAAACACCGTATCCCCGAGCATTGCCTGTGAAGCCATACCGCCGGCAGATTCCACACTTTCAATGATACCCAGCGCACGTTCACTCACAAGTCCTGTCTCAATTGCGAATTCTCTGGACTGTATCATGAAATTCTCAATCGTGGGTGCCTTGAGAAGTGCCTTTAATGCCTCCCTGCCTGCTGAATTTATCTGGCGGACAGCGCGCGTATCCTCAAGCACAGACTTTGTAGATATCTCACCCAAAACAATGCACAAGACCTTGTAGTCACTCGCAGGAATGCGGTCAACTTCACCAAATGGCGGTGCGCCCGCGCGCGTCCGTATCACGATCCCGCCATGTAATTGTGCTATCACATCACCCAGTCCGCTTCCGTTTTTCACTTCCGCCACATGCGCGGTCTCTGTCAACTGCTCTGCGGTGAGGTCAAGTGACAGCGCGCGGTTCAGTGCGTATGCTGCACCCAATGCACCGGCACCGGATGCACCGAATCCGCATCCTATTGGGATATCTGCCGTGCTCTCGACCATGACAGATGCATTGGTCAACATCTCAACAACAGTATGTATCGCTCCTTCTTGCACAATTGAGCCATTCAACTTTACTGTGGTCTGGTCTATCAATCCGTCTACCATAACGCTGGTCTCGACACCGCGATCAAGCACAATGCCGCATCCTGTCGAACCCATGCGGCGCGGGTCATCATTAGTATGTATCTCAAAAAAGCCTGTAATATGTGCAGGTGCAAACGCTCTCGACATGACTGTGCCTTTCAATGAAGGCATCATGACTCTCCCTTTGCCTCGAATATTTCATACAATTCATCAAGTAGCGCACATGCGATGAAATGTTTTTTACCACTCATGTGTAAAGGTTTGAGAACTTCCCTGCCAATTATGTAAACCTCATTCTCGTCAGCACCTATCCCACCTTTGCCGACCTCATTTGCTACGATCATATCAAGTTTAGATTCATTAAGAGTATTCCAAGCACGTTCCATCAATTCATCAGGTGTCACACCAGTCTCGGCTTTGAATCCGGTTATAACAAGTCCGGGATGTTTTTCGCGGGCTTCCTTTATCAGTTTTCGGGTAGGTTTGAACTTAAGGACAAGTTTCTCTCCGGACTTGATCTTACTGGATGCAGCATCGATGGTATAATCAGATATCGCTGCCGCGCTGATAAGGGCATTATATCCTCTTTCAAGTTCAGCCAGTACCGCATCGGTCATATCATTGGCACTTTCAGCAAAGATCTCTTTAATTCCCGGGATCCCAAGACGGTTCTTGTGGACAATGGTCACATCTGCACCGCGCCTGTACGCTTCAAATGCGATCTCAATACCGGTTTTTCCAGATGATCGGTTTGTCAATATTCGAATCGGGTCGATCGATTCAGCATTCGCACCGCTTGTAACTATGATCCGCTTACCTGCGAGATTCCGGTTTCCAAGTGCACGCTCGGCACTCAGCACGATCATCTCGTTCGTTGCGAGTTTCGCGATCCCTTCCTCAAGACGAGGATCAATGAACGTAACACCCCATTCCTTCATTTTCTCGATATTCGCGGTAACAGCCGGATGGTTATACATTGCCCCGTGCATAGCCGGAACCACGATCACAGGGATATTTGAACCGATCGCAGTTGTTGCGAACGTTGTAACAGGCGTATCATCGATGCCCTGTGCTATCTTTCCGATTGTATTCGCTGTAGCCGGTGCGATCAACAGCAGGTCTGCACGTCCCTTTAGTCCGCAGAATTCGACATGCTCAATCTTTCCTGTCAGTTTTGTAATAACGTCGTTCCCTGTTGCATAACCAAGTGCATCCGGGTGGATGATACGCTCTGCTGCAGGGGTGGTCACAGCATAGACATCGGCACCGTTGCGTATAAATTCTCTTGCAAGTTCGACAATACGCACGGCTGCAATACTGCCTGTCACTCCGATCACAATCGTTTTGCCGACAAGTGATCTACTTTTTTGCTCTTTGATCCAGAGTGTAGGATGTGAACTAATATTGGTCATTGCACACATTTTGGTATTATACTAATAAGTAGATTGCCATAATATCTGCAAAGCAAGCAACAAAAACCAAAAAACAATATTCGTGGTGTGAAAATAAGCATAATATTTATTGGATGAATTATAACTTTAGACATAATGATTGAAAAGGAAAAAGTTATCGATAATTTCAATGTCCTTTTTGGAAAGATATCAGGTAAGGATAAACTTGAAGACCAGGTGGACATGTTACAATCTCACATTGTCGAACTTGAAATTGATATTAAACGACTTCAAACCCGGCTTGGAAAGAGAGATCACATATCAAAGAACTCGGTTTCTGCAAAACAGGAAATTGAGTATAAGTTAAATGAAGCGAACATAAAGATCGAAACGCTGATGCATGAGCGCAATGAACTGAAAAAAGAAGCATCGGGTCACATTCGATTCAGGGGTATGGATACTCTCAACCCTCAGAGATTTTCGGAATACCTTTCCCAGTTAAAATCTCTAAAATCCGATTCAGAAACACTCATCACAACGTATATCCCAAAGGGGCAGTCATTATCCGACCTTAAAAACTCAAACGATATTGTAGAACAAATTGATGAAAACAGCCAACATTTGCTGGGCAAGATCGATTCCCAAACCGGTTACATGCTTTTCTATGATACATTTGGCATGGTACGTGAAGCTGTTGCACCGGTTTTACCATTAAAGGATCCGGTGTTTAAATTCGGGAAGACATTTGACGTCAAGAAACTAAAACATATGGCAGACAAAGATGTTGGTGTTTGTGTAGTAATTGTGCATGCAGGCGAATCTTTTCTGGGTTTTGCACCTGATAAGAAAAGATTTGAAAAACATCAGATCGTAAGAAGCAGTGTGAAAGCAAAGCATACAAAAGGAGGATTTAGCCAGAGAAGGTTTGAAAAACTCCGGGATGAAGATATCGCACATCATATTGAAAAGGTGCGAAAAATTATCAAGAAAGTGCTTGATGATGATGTTGATGTCAACAACATAGATTACATAATTACAGGCGGAGATCAGCAATTGGTTAAACATGTTATGGATGGTCTGGCAGATGACATTCCTGTGATCGAAAAGACCATGGATGTAAAGATCGAGAAACACAATACCGATGCAATTCTGAAAAATGCACTAAGCAGTCGCAGATATTTGCTTTAGGAATATCATTGGCATAGATTGAATGATAAAGGACTGGATGAACAATTATCATGATCACAAAGGATGAACTTGCAGGAATTATTGATGTACTTGGTGCTGCGACCATTGAGGAAATTCGCCTTATCGTGCACGAACTTGCGGAGATCCGAAGGCTTGAGGTTGTTGATTCAGGGGATTTCGAGCAACTTTATGAATCTGCATTAGGCGAGCATTTGATCGAAACCGTTTCTTCTGAGGAAGTAGAAGGTGCAGGTCCGGATGAGACTTATTACATATCCGGACCGAATGCGTTTCCCGATATTCCGTATGAGCTGAGTGAAATAATAGACATCCTTGAATTGTCAAAACGCGAGGTTGATATGAGCAAGGTTGCCAAAAGTTTTTCATCTCGATTGAAACAGCGTGCAAAAAGACTCAATGAAAAGATCGATTCATTTTATGGTGAGTCGACGAATGCTGCTGACATCTCAAAACTTGAGAAACGTTACAGTGACCTGCTAAACCTGTATTATGATTTTGATTTCTGGTTGCCCGGGGGAATTTCAGATATTGAAGACAAAATATTGGGTGTGAGTGAAAGACTTGAACAGCTAAAGTCGGCACAAGCTATTTGACGTTTGGATACGAACTAAACGAATAATAATGGCAAGAGATAGACGGGATTCATATTACTGGCAGGCAAAGAGCGATGGCTATCGTTCACGTGCTACCTTTAAACTTACGCAGATCAATAAGAAATTCGAAGTTATCAACGAGGGTGATACGATCGTTGATCTTGGAGCAGCCCCGGGGGGATGGCTCCAGATCGCAAAAGAACTGTCAGGCGGGCGGGTTATTGGTGTTGACCTGCAACGGATCAAACCCATAGATGGTGTCGACACTATCAAAGGTGATATGACAGCCGACAGAACGATCGAGAAGATTATCAAACTTGTAGGAAAGGACGGCGCAGATGTAGTGATATGTGATGCTGCCCCTAATCTTTCGGGAAATTGGAGTCTGGATCATGCGCGTTCGATCGACCTTGTCACTTCTGCACTTGAATGTGCAAAAAAGATACTCAAACCACAAGGACACTTTGTTGTAAAGGTGTTCGAAGGTGACATGTTCAAGGGTTTTATTGATGAGGTACGCAACAATTTTACATATGTCCGTGCGTATACGCCAAAAGCATCAAGGTCACAGAGTGCAGAGATATATATCATCGGCAAAAAGTTTTTGACCGCACCTTTGAAGAAAGGTGATGAGTTTGAGGTCACTATCAAGAAACTCGGTTCAAGTGGTGACGGTGCGGTTACTATTGAGGGGTTTGTGACATTTGTCAAGGATGTTGAAGTTGGTGAACATGTTCGCATCAAGATCAATGATGTAAAACCAAACTTTGCATTTGCGGATGTTATTGAGCGGCTTTAGGCGCGTTTGAAAAATTCGAATTAACACTAATTTAAACTCAAACTTAAATCCACAAATGATTTTATGGATGGGAACTGAATAATAATTAGGTGAACTCATGATCGATCTACACACACATACGATTTTCAGTGACGGTGAACTGATTCCAAGCGAACTTGTCCAGAGGGCAGTTGTACATGGCTACAGGGGAATTGCAATTACCGACCATGTCGATTTTACCAATATCGAGCATGCTCTTGCGGGAGCTAAAAAAGCAAAGTACCTCGAGGATGTTTTGGATATAAGGGTACTTGCTGGTGTGGAACTGACCCATGTTCCGCCCCAAAAGATCGCACCTCTTGTAAAAAAAGCGAGGGAACTTGGTGCGGAGATCGTTGTGGTGCATGGGGAAACCATTAATGAGCCGGTGGCATCCGGTACGAACTCAGCTGTGGTGGGGCTGGAGAATGTGGATATCCTGTCGCATCCCGGATTTATTACACTTGAGGATGCCCAGACAGCAGCTGATAACGATGTATGTCTTGAGATTACAGCCCGCAATGGTCACAACCGGACAAATGGTCATGTCGCCAAAGTTGGGCTTGAAGCAGGTGCAACTCTTGTGGTAAATACAGATTGTCACAGTCCAGATGACCTGATCACAAAGGAAACTGCGAAGATGATCGCAATGGGTGCGGGTCTTAGTGAAAAACAGGCTGAAAAGGTACTTGCATCTTCAATTCGATTCATTGAGTAGTTTTAAGTATCCAAATATCCAAACCGGGGCTTAGGATTATGCACAAGAAAATAATCGATATTTCTGTAGGGATATCACCGGATATGCTAATCTATCCCGGTGACCCAAAACCACAGATTGAGACTATATCATCGATTGAAACTGATGGGGCTAAAGTATCCAGCATCTCGTTCGGGAGTCATACCGGCACACATATTGATGCACCATCTCACATATTTGAAGATGGGGTAACAATTGACCGGATCCAACTTGATGGCCTTGTTGGCAAAGCACTGGTGCTTGATCTGTTAATTAAGAAAAATGTAGTTACAGGAAATGATATTGAGGCTTCATACAGGCATTTTGCAGACATTTCCGGCATTAGTATTCTACTGTTAAAGACCGGTAATTTTGCATATCTGGATGGAAGTGCAGCAGATTGGATTATTGAGAATAGGTATATAACAGTTGGAATTGATGGTATGTCTGTTGATGGTCCATCCCGGATGAGTGTGCATAAACTTTTGCTTGGAAATGGCATTAATATTGTAGAGTATCTAAATTTGTGTGCGGTTGGTGAAGGTGTGTATGACTTTATATGTCTTCCATTGAAGATAATTGGTTGTGATGGTGCACCTGCACGGGCTGTTTTGATTGCAGATCAATGAAACTTTGATTGATGGCATTCAAAATTGTACTGTTGGAAGATGGCAACAGATGAAATAATTTTTCGATCATAAGTAGTATGTTTTAAATATTTGATAGTCTAATATAGACAGTATTGTATATAGATTAATTAACCAAATATTGCGTTGAACTTTGTGAACTTATTCGGATTCATTGCGATTCATACCGAAAAAATCTAAATTAAATACAAATACTTAATATAGTAGAAGTGATAAATATAATATGCACACTTATAAAGAAAAAAAGTGACTAATCTGAGGGGATTTACACGAAAGCAAATCAAAAACACCGGATGCACGCTGATGATAGTGCACAGGTCGGTATCGGGACCCTTATTATTTTCATTTCTATGGTATTGGTAGCTGCGGTTGCATCTGCACTTTTGATAAAAACGTCTGGTGTCTTGCAGCAAAAAGCTGCACAGACCGGCCAGGAAACGACACGGGAAGTGTCATCCAATATACGTGTTGACCGTGTACAGGGCGAACGTGCAGCATATACAACAATTAATGTTGTAGATGGCGTGCCGGATTCGTTTTCTTCTTCTATCCCAAAAGGTGGTATGATCGAGTGGATATCAACAAGTGGACCATTTTCCATTTCAGTAGATGGTACTAACGAAACAGTTGCAAGTGAATCATATGCCGAACATCGATTTACGACCAGTGGTAATTATAATTCTACGATAAACAGCTCAGTCGGTAATATTACCGTGAGTGATGTTATTGATTATGGTGAGGTCACAAAACTCCACATTTCGATGTCTCTTGGTCCGGGAAGTGAAGATATTGATCTTTCCCAGTTAATTATTTACATGTCAGATGGGATGCATATAGCGACTGTAAGATATGATACACTTGATACAAGTCTCGTGATCCATAAACCAACTTCAGAATATTTTTCAGTTGATGCAGTACGAATACGTGATCAGAGTGCTTTTAAGCCTTCTCAGCCGGTACTCAGAACCGGTGATATTATGCAACTCACGATAGATATACGAAAAGTATTCTCTGCAGAAGATGCTACATATGATGGATTAATGCCAAGAACGGAAATATCACTACAGATACGTCCGGAAGCCGGTGCACTTGTAGTGTCTGATTTCACAGCACCTGGTGCGTATTTTGATGATAAGTATGTTCTGCTGAGATACTTATAGATCTCAGCATTATTATTTTTATACATTTTACGGGATGCTTCACTTGTAATATTTATAACACACCACTCAACTACACACAATTAATCCCAAAACCTCTTATTCTTCGCATAATTTCGCTCAGCAGCCATAATATCCCTATAAAACGCTTCCTCATCAACCCGCATCTTCTGTATCACACGCGATGCGGTATCAGGTCCAACCCCCCGGCTTGCAAGGGCGATAACCGCTTTCTTGCCCTGTGATAGCACGATATTGGCATTGCGGTGCACTCTCCTGATGCGCTTAATATCCTCCTTTGACGTGACCTTATCCTGTTTCTTTACAAGTTTGATCTCATCCTCTTCCCACGGCTTCAAAGCGGCGATTGTTCTTGATTCACACACAGGACATACCAGATCATCAGGTACATTCTTCACCTTCCGGCACGACACCCATTTCTTGCAGTTCACACAGAAAAGTATGACACGGTCATCCATTATCCTCTCCTTTAACGCCATTACAATTGAGCGGTCAGCCTTCTCAGGTGCCACCAGATCACGGCTCATTGCAAAACCCGCAGCCCCTATCGGAGTGGAAACAGGACATATCTCAACTGCAATATCCCCTGATGCGATCCCAAGCAGCACATCACGTGCCCTTTCAATATCCAGATTGTTGTGGAATATCTCCCGCATAACCTCTTCGTACATTGATGTGCCTTTATATATCTCAAGCAGTTTTTTCATGCTGATGCGGTCATAATCTATATCACGACTGAGCGCACCAAACTTCCTTGCCACATGGACCATCTTCCACTTCATCAGGGATGTGTTCTTAAGCGTCATCTCAATAATGGGCTCGATATATTCAGGTTGTATCTCAAGTATAAGTTCCTGAACAAGTTGCGGTCGAATCCTTCTTGGAAGTTGCAGTCGTATCCTGTATGGGTCAACCTCCTGTGCAACACTGCTGCCAAAACGGGCACCAAGCAATGATGTGATTACTTTCCCAATAGTTTCATTTACATTGTGCCCGAAACATGCGTTGATGACGATAGCTTCACCATCATCCTCAATGACAATATTATAGTCATCAGGAAGCGGATATCCTGCTGATATATGGTCGCGTATGAGTTCGATCACATTCAAAACGGTTTTCTCATCAATTGGATATGCTTGTTGCAAACGCTCTGCGATCACCACATCCTCGAGTCCGTCGCGGATCGACCCTGCGATCACACTTCTGATGGAACCTACCTCCTGTGCCACCTCATACGGCACAGGAATTTCCTCACCGACCCAACTTGGTATTTCGCCCATTCCCTTCACAGGCTCCACCTTGATCCTGTCCCGGTCAGTGACCATCTCGATAACCCGCCACATGTCCCCTTTAGTAATGAAAACGGCTCCGGGTGAAACAAAATTAACCACGAACGCCTCATCCAGCACACCGACAGTCTTTCCGGTAACAATATCGTATATCTCGTACTTCTTCTCATCCGGAATCATGGAGAGGTTGTTGTAATAATACTGCCAGCTCTTTTTCCTCCGACTTATTGATTTTGACCCTTCATCATGCCATACCATCCTGTAATCAATGATCTGGTCAACAACCCGCCAAAGTTCATCGATCTTGAGGCTCTTGAACGGATATGACCGTGTCAGGATCGAATGTATTTTCTCAACTTCAACCTCGCCAAAGTCAAGCACCATTCCCGAAATCTGGTTTGCGACCACATCAAGGGAATTTACATGCGGAAATATATTTTCCACCTTACCTTCAAGTGCCGCTTTCGTAATGGCCATGCTTTCGGCATTATCATCAGAACCGACCGTGAGTATCGTTCCTCTTGATATCTCATGTATCCTGTGTCCAGCACGTCCCACACGTTGAAGCAGGCGTGAGACCTGTCTTGGTGAACCGTACTGGACCACATGGTCAACGTTTCCGATATCGATCCCAAGTTCCATAGATGATGTGCAGATAAGACCAATCAGGTCTCCGTTCTTGAATGACTCCTCTGCCTCGATACGTGATTCCACTGACAGCGACCCGTGGTGCACTCCGATGGATGCACCCAGAAGTTTAAACCCCGATGCAAGCGCCTCTGCACTCTGCCGGGTATTTACAAAGATCAGGGTCGATGTGTGTGCTTCGACTATCTCGCGTATACATCGCAGATGGGATGCAAACTCGACATCGCATCCGATCTTTTTTACGACATCCGTATCTTCCCGGTTGATCTGTGGACTAACTACGTTGAATTCCAGAAGTTTTAGCATGGACACTTCAACGATCGTCACATCGCGTTCTGCACCTGCCAAGAAACCTGCCACAACATCAGGATTACCCACTGTGGCTGAAAGCCCGATCCTCTGGAACTCTCCGGAAAGTTCAACAAGCCTCTCAAGTCCCACTGCCAGTTGAGTGCCACGCTTGGATGATGCAAGTTCGTGTATCTCATCCACGACCACATGGGTCACAGTTTCCAGATTCTTCCGCAATCGTGAGCCTGTGAACATTGCCTGAAGTGTTTCAGGCGTGGTAATTTGTATATCAGGAGGATTCTTCGATTGTTTCTGACGCTCGTATTGTGATGTATCCCCATGGCGTACTTTCACATCGATCCCAAGTTCCATGCCCCACCATTCGATACGTGACAACATGTCACGATTCAAGGCACGCAGTGGTGTGATGTAGAGGGCTGATATACCATTTCGTTCTTCTTCGCTCTTTGCGAGTATACTGTTGAAGATCGGGAGAACTGCGGATTCGGTCTTGCCTGAACCAGTGGGTGCTATCAGGAGTGTGTGTTCTCCATTCAGGATATGCGGAAATACTCTCTCTTGCGGCTCAGTAGGGCCATTGAACGCGCGTTTTGCCAGACCTTCCTGAATACTTGGGTGAAATGAATTGAAAATGTTATCGAACTTCAATTTTTAATCCCTCGCCCTTTACCCTTCTTGCCTTTTTTTCGTGGTTTTCTTCGCTTTGATTCTTCCATCCTGCGCAGGTTTTTCAGTGTACCGAGATTTGTTCCGTCCGGAAGATACGCTTTTGCATTGTCAAGGTCAAATCCTTCCGATGAGAACACAGGTCCAAGGAGGTCGTCATGCAGCGATTCATTGAAAGCCACACCGCCGCACAGTTCGTTAAACGCAGGAACGATGAATATCTGTGGGTCACCCCATGTGCCGGTTTGTGAAAAGTCAATACTGCGGAAATGCTGTTCAAACGCATCGCATTTGAGTTTTGTGCGAATCCATGCAGGCTCGACCGTTGCAAACCCAAGTGCATCCGTAAAACGTATTATTGGGTGGTTGTGTGCTGTAATGATATATTCCGCACCCAGCAATTCGGGGTCAGGCCATGTATGCCCGTGGAAGTATCCGACCCCGTCCAAAATCTCGCCTCTTGGAGAATGAAGGGTAATGTCCACATCTTTTGGCAATAAAAAGTCGATGTTCCCGTCATGGTTTCCGGGAAATATATCAATTGGCGCATATTGTGCAATGGATTCTAAAAAGTGGGGTATTTCATCCCTCTCCTGCCACGATATTTGTGGGATGTTGTGTTTGATGTCACCGAGTAGTATTACTCTGTCAGGGTTGTTTTGCTTGATGAACTTGTGGATCCGCTCAATGTGTTGCTCTATTCGGCTTGGGATGGAAAAACCGCTTTTGTATAGGTCCCACTCGATCCCAAGATGTATGTCTGCAATGACCAGCGCTTTTTCGGTATTTGAGACTATTAGTGCAGGTTCGTTGATGATAGGTGTTATCTCGATGGGCATGTTCTATTGGTTATTGCCTGTTCAACTAATCAGACTTTCCCTTTGCCATCTCATCTACCTTATCCGACAAATTCTCGATAATCTCGCGCATCTGGACAACATCTTCCTGAACCTCAAGAATTCGGTCATACATCGGGCTGCGGTTGTCCTTTACTGCCTGTTCCTGTGAAAAACGCTGTTTGCTTGGGAATACATATACATATGTTATCCACATGCCTGCGGCTGCTACTGCAAACATTCCAGCCAAAAAGAATAGGTAATCAGGAAAGATGGTTCGTATGAACGAGTCTCCTGAACTGTAGTACTGAAGTCGGGTTATCATTACGAAATTCAATAGCGAGAAAAGGAACATGGTTTCGCCTACGATTATCAGGAGTCCGCCAACTTTGGTGGACACGTTCTTTTGCTGTGGGATCAATTTTTCAAGTACCATAGTTACAATCTCAATAGACGTATTTATGGAATATATTATTTACGGCAATTAAATAATACAGGAGTTATATATTCCCCGAAAAGTTATTATCAAATTGGCTTAAATTTCTATTTAGTTAATTGTCGATATAGGGGGCCTGTTCTATTACAACACAAAAAACATTCTGGGATTCCGACAATTTCGTGGTGATCACTGACAGGACAAAACCTGCAATGAAATGGGCAGCAAATGAGATTAGGAAAAGAGGCAAAAATGTATACTTGGTAGACCTTTCTGATAAATCCGATCCGGATGCATTGAATAACATATCTGAAATCCCAGGGGAGTAGCAAAACTTATGGGAAAGTATTGAGTGCAATACTTATTTTTCAAAATATGTGTGTGGATGGCAGATATTTTTCCAAAATCCAGTTGTTTTAGTAATGATAAGACAATTTTTCACCGCAGAGAACGCCGAGGGCGCAGAGTTGTTAATTGGTTTGCAACTCCCCTCTGCGCTCTCTGCGTGCTCTGCGGTTAGTTTTTTCACATATTGCAGATAAAATGCGAATTTAAACAAATGTTGATCAGATTCAATATCGGAAAAATAACTGGGTAATGGCGGTGTATGGATGGCAGTCCAATCAATAAAAGTGCAAACAATGACAATTTTCGCATTGAGATTTATCCACGGTTGCCATTATTACTTTTTTATATTTGTTAAATTTATTCGGTATTTTGTATTCGATACCTGGAATTACCCCATCGTATTTCCATAAAGTTTCAAAATGGTAAAAAGGTAATTTTGGAATAATCTCTTTCATGTGTATGATGATATATTCTTTGTCAAGATGTGCAGATACATGAATATATGGCTCGCTTGTTATCACAAAAGTTTCCGCATCTTTATGTATTCCGCTTTTTACAAGGTATGAATTTTCAAGCGGATCACCATTGAGATCACAAATTATGCCGGCATCGCCTTTGCTGCTATGCTTTCCACCGATTTCACCTTCTGTCTGGATACGAACATAATAGTCCATTCCATCTATCAGATCTATGAGTTTTGAATATTCATCACTCAACCAATCAGGAAGATTTATGATAGTATGTTCTTTTAATGTTCTACCTTCATATCCCTGTGGAACAGGTATCTCTTTTTTGATAACAATTTGTGGTATAACATTCATGCAGGTTGACTCCATATTTTGAATGTGTTCATATGATAAGATATTTGCACAATTAGTGTAATCTGTTTATATAACTTATATATTATAATACTGTAGTATCTGTAACATTATTCTTTAAGCATAAATCCGGGGCACACAAATGGCAGAAACAATTGAAGCATCACTAAAGGAACAGCGCAGATTTGAACCATTCGAGGACTTTGTCAAACAGGCAAACATGAACGATCCAAACGTTTACAAAAGGGCAGAGGACGACCTTGAAGGATTTTGGGGGGATCTTGCAGACAACATCGATTGGTACAAAAAATGGGACTCTGTCTTGGATTGGGAGCCGCCACACGCACAGTGGTTCACAGGCGGGAAACTCAATGCTTCTTATAACTGTCTTGATCGTCACATCGAAAAACGCGGTGACAAGACTGCGATATTGTGGGAAGGCGAGATGGGTGAGGTCAAGACATACACCTACCGCGAACTATTGGCTGAAACAGAACGTTTTGCAAGTTCTCTCAAAGGACTCGGTGTCAAAAAAGGTGATATCGTAACCATATACCTGCCAATGATACCTGAAGCGGCAATTGCAATGCTTGCCTGCGCAAGGATTGGTGCGCCTCACAGTGTAGTGTTTGCAGGATTTTCGTCTGATGCACTTTCACAGCGCGTAAATGATGCAAATAGCAAGTTTGTCATTACATGTGACGGATATTACCGTCGCGGGAAAGCGCTTGATCATAAAGGAAAGACTGATGAAGCGGTTGCCAAAGCAGAGGGTGTGGAAAAAGTCATTGTGGTCAAACATGCAAAAAACGATGTCACAATGCAATCAGGCAGGGATTTGTGGTGGCATGAACTTCTCGAATCAGCAGAACCTTCATGCGAGCCGGAGGTTATGGATTCCGAGGATATGTTATTCTTAATGTATACAAGCGGCACCACAGGGATGCCAAAAGGTGTTGTGCATACTACAGGCGGATATATGGTCGGAACCCATGTGACTGCAAACTGGATTTTCGATCTCAAAGAGAATGATGTGTACTGGTGTACGGCCGATGTTGGCTGGATTACAGGTCATTCCTATATTGTGTATGGTCCGCTGTCAAATGGAGCAACTATAGTCATGTACGAAGGTGCTCCCGATTATCCTGATAAGAATCGGTTCTGGGACATTATTGAAAGGCACAAGGTCACGATATTGTATACTGCGCCAACCGCTATCCGTGTATTCATGAAATGGGGCGCGGACATACCGGCGAAACATGACCTTTCCACGCTGCGCCTGATCGGGTCTGTGGGTGAGCCTATTAATCCGAGTGCGTGGTTATGGTACTTTGAGAATATAGGCGGTAGTCGCTGTCCTCTTGTCGATACATGGTGGCAGACCGAAACAGGTATGGTTCTTATTACGCCTCTGCCTGGGCTTACGACATTAAAACCCGGAAGTGCGACAAAACCATTCCCGGGAGTTAAGGCAGCAGTTCTTGATGACGATGGTAATGAGGTTCCACGGGGACAGGGTGGCTATCTTGCCATCCAGACACCGTGGCCAAGTATGATTCGGGCGGTCTATAAGAATGAGGAAAGGTTCATTGATACCTACTGGAGTAAGTGGGGTGTTGATACTTATCTTTCGGGTGATGGTGCTCGTGAGGATGAAGATGGCTGTTTCTGGGTACTTGGTCGTGTGGATGATGTGATTAAGGTTGCAGGACACCGTCTTGGAACGATGGAGATTGAGAGTTCACTTGTGTCGCATCCGGCTGTGGCCGAGGCTGCGGTTGTCGGTAAGTATGATGAATTGAAGGGTGAGGCGATATTCTGCTATGTGACACTTGAAGGGAAGGCAGTTGAGAGTGAAGAACTCAGGAAGGAGTTGGTTGGGCATGTTGCCGATGAGATCGGTCCTATTGCACGTCCACAGGCGATTGTATTTACAGATGACTTGCCAAAGACAAGAAGTGGGAAGATCATGCGAAGGATTTTGAAAGCAATTGCGGATGGGACTGATGTGGGCAATATTACGACGTTGCAGAACCCGGAGGTTGTTGAGGTGCTGAAAGGGAAGGTTAATGAATTAAGTTAATTGTTGGTAACGTTGTCACAAAAATATTCGCGCGCTGATGGGCAACTCATTCCACTTAAATTATGCCGGCCAAGCATGCCCTATATACGTATATCCTGTCCATTAATTCAGGCAATGCCATTCCATGTTTGACGATATATCCTGAATAGTGATCATGTGTCATCGCTTAAGAGTAATATTGTGATAGAACACGGATTGCACGGATGACACGGATGCGCGCGGATACGAAAATAAATCCGTGAAAATCCGCCTAATCCGTGTCATCTGTGTTCTATTTAAACTAAATTGGTTAATCATAAAAAATCATTGGTTCTTTGGAAAACGACACATATCGAGCCAGTCAAACTCCTTAACCGATGACTAATGGAATAGTGATGGTACCCGCGCAATGTTAGAGCGAACCATATTATACTACTCCGCAAGTATAATTTAGAACTTATATGACCGCCACAGAGTACACAGAGGGCACAGAGAAATGATTTGAGGCTGTGGAAAAGGTCACTCTGTGTCCTCTGTGCTCTCTGTGGCAAATAGTTACAAAAAGCAGATGCTTTTTAGTATAATTTAACTTTGCCGTTTTCGCATATACAAATATGCGCCCGCTGCGACTATTAATATGAGCGCACCAATCAGGAGATTGGCCCACATTGATGTTTCTTCAACGGATTCAATCTCATGGTCCGGTGTTGTTGTTTCAACAGGCTGCTCTTCAACCGGCGACAAGGATTCTGTTGCGGTCTCGCTTTTAATAAAAACCTGTGATGAGATCGTTTTTTCATGTGCGCTTATTGCAAATGGTGAAAAGCCGGGCGTTTGTGATTCGAAATACACGAATGTGGCATCCTCATCTGTTCTTGTGGTTGGCAGTGCAGTCCAGACTTCATCTGAATAACGGTTGAGTTTAATGGAATCCTCATCGATGCGATTATCCTGTATCCATGATCTTTGGACTTTGAATCCGATGACCGGATCCTTGATGTTTTTTTCTGTGGCATATCCATACTTACCCACCCAGATGTTCATGTTCTTGTAAACATTGCCGGGTGGCGCCTGTTTAACCAACGTGGATGTGTTTTTTAACACTTCAATTGTTGCACTTATGTAGCCGGCGCTTGTCAGTGCTTTGTATTTTATTGATTGGATATCATTTCCCGTTTCACTAAAGGTGAAAGAAGCATCTGTATTTGCACTAATGTACACGCGTGAAACATCTTTGAATTCGATGTTCTCGTATTCTTCACCTGAGGTGCCCCCACCGCCGCCGCCACCGGATGGGGGTGATGCAGGTGTTGATGTAGATACTGTGATGTTTGTCCAGTTTCCTTTGTTCTCAACAATGTCAACAGGTCGCAGGGCATAAGTGTAGGGTCTACTTGGTAACAATCCGCTATTAGTGTATGATGTTGCAGACACATTTGTGATGTGTGCATTATCTCTCCATATTTCGATGTAATCTGTGTCGGAATAATTTGTCCATGAAAGTGTTATGGAACTTGTTGTCTGCCCTGTAGATGTGAGGGCGGTGATATTTGCGGGCGGCGTGTTATCCTCGATCGGTGCAAAAACCGTAAAGTGAGTTACGTTTGCAGTTGTCGTGTTTGCAGTTGTATTTACAGTGCTTCTGAGAGACACCCATTTACTTGTTGATTCGTTGTACCATGCCACAACGGTTTTGTTGAAGTTTACAACCGAGGAATTATTATATCCAAGTGTAAGTGAGATTGAATTATTAAAGGTGTATGAATTATTTCCAGGGACACTAAGATCAATTGCAGGACCTGTTATATTTGATGCAGGCGGCGCGGAAGCCGCTGCTACAACGGATGATGAGATATTGTCTGGTATGTTATTGCCTTGTCCGGTTATGTTGAAATCGATAAAGGGCGGTTTTATAAGAGATGGCAGACCCGGCACAACAATTGTGATATTATCAGCACCCCCTATGTCAAGTATTTGTCCAACGCTTACAGTAAGGCTTGTATTAATTGTGAAATAATCCTGTGTTGTATCGTTATATATTGCTGTAACGTTGATCACATTCGTACCATTTACAAGCGGTACGCCTGATATGTTGAACATCCCCTCAGTCACCTTGTAGGATTCATTCACAAGTACGCTATTGACATATACGGACACATTTGTGCCTATCGTTGTTGTGCCGTTGACAAAAGTTATGTTTTGTGGAAGGTAGAATATCTCGCCTGCGGTTGGTGTAGAAATCGTTGCTGGTGTGGCAAAGATAGTGAAATTGACCATGGTGGAGTTGAGGTTTCCTGCAAGGTCGCGTGCAAATGCGGTTATGTTGTGTTGAGTGCTATCATTTAGTTGTGATAGTGTTGTGTTGAGTGCTATCCCGCGCACTGCTGTACTGTTGTTACCGCTTCCAACACGATACCAGATGTCACTTGTTTCGTTGGTTGTGACGTTGAGGTTTGGTGTGGATGTATTTATGACCCGACCTTCGGTCGGGTATGTGATATTAATGAAAGGTGGTGTGGTGTCAATGGTGAACGACCAATTGTATGTCAGTGAATTCGATGCGTTGTCTGATGCATTGATTGAAACTGTGACGATTCCCTCATCGTATGGCGTGGATGTGATGTTCTCAATCTTGTAACCGTTGTTTATTGAAACATTTGTGAATATAACTGGATTGTCATTTATTGACATTTCAATCGAGCTTAAGTTCAAACCACTTCCACTATCTGTTATGTTAACATATACAGAAGTAGTGCTGTTATTTGTGTATGAATTATTAGTTGGGAACTCGTCACTTGCTACAGGGGGGTTAAATGCACCTGAAACCACAATTGCAAAAGGTTGTGGTCCATAGGGTACATTTGTTCCATTTATGGTAATGGTGTATAATCCAATTGCAGGCGACATAATTTCCACTTGTTCCACATTATTGATAGTATCCCCTCCATTGTCAAGAGAGATGCCATCGGGACCTGTTACACTTAAATCCAAATCGTTTACAAGTGTCTTTCCAGCAAACGGTGCAGATGGATAATCGGTCCAAACTATCGTTACGCGAAGTGGTTCAGAACTGCTACTAACAGAGTAATTAACATTCCATGACTGTGAAGTTGTAAGGCTGATACCATCATAATAGTGCATTGTTCGTGGCGATGTGGGAAACAGAGATTTTTCGATATCCATAAGTCCCCATCCTTGTGCAAAGTCTGGATGTGTTTGTATTTCTTGTGTTGAATCTGTGCCATACTGTCCAGGGGTCATGTCATATGCACCATTAATAATTGTAGATTTTATTAAAGCAGCACTTGGTGATATCACGCCTTCATTTTGCACATAATATTGTCTTACGAGTGCTGCTGCGCCTGCTACTATTGGGGTTGACATGCTTGTGCCACCACTATAAACATAATTTGCATTTGTAGCATAAGGACCCCATAATGTTTCACTTGTGACACTTGATTTTGTAGATATAATGGCAGTACCTGGGGCCACAATATCAGGTTTTATGCGTCCGTCGTCTGTTGGTCCTCGGCTACTAAACGCTGCAAGTCCTTCTATATTATCTGCAAGTGTGTCACTATTGATTGGGTCAGCAGGATATTTTTCACTGTAATTACTATAACGAAATATAGAATAATTATTTAATATATTTGGCCTATAATTTTCAGATGCACCAACTGAAATACAGTTCTTAGCCGTTGCAGGAGAACCCATGGAATCTAAATCTATGACTCCATCAGAGTTTGAATCTACGCCTTCGTTGGCTGCTGCCATTAAAATAAGCATGTCAGGATGTTCCCATACGAATTGGTCAAGATCTCTGGAATATGCTGTATATATGCCATTGACTGCTGAACCCCAGCTATTAGTATGAATTCTTGCACCATTGTCATATGCTTGTTGGAAAAGTTCTGTGAGATTGTTGGGTAAGAACAATGCATCAGTTGTATTACCAATTGCTTGAAATACAAGTTGTGCATCAGGCGCCATCCCTTTGAATGTACCATCAGACATTGCACCATTTCCAAGAACTGAGCCTGCAACATGTGTTCCATGACCGCTAGCAACATCGTCTGCACCATCGCCTACGCGATCATATATTTTTAAGATCCTCCCCTCAATATCATCATGCATTGTGCTATCATTAACCCCAGTATCCAACCCCGTGTCCGCCACTGCCACGATCTGTCCACTGCCAGTCAGTCCATGTGTATTGCGTACATAAGACACGTTTATGATGTCGGCTGCGACATCATTAAAAATCACGGGTTGCACATATTTTTCGATCCAGCTAACTCCGGTCATGGCTGCAATATTAGACAACTTTGAAGTTCCGATGCGCACTCGCATTATTTCTCCGCCATTGTCTACTATTTCCCCGCCAAGATTTTCAATTTCTGATGTGACCTGTGCATTGTGTTTCGAGTCGAACAACATAACGATAATGTCTGAAATATCATCGTCTAAAGTCATAGTTGTAGTTGTGGTGGTAGCAATTGAAGAAGCCGAGAATACAGGACTTATCTTATATGCCGGCTGGTAAGTCCCAACCCATTGTACAATATCCATTGCTTCGACTTGTGATTTCACAGACGAATTCATCCGCACGATGAATGCATTATTTGGAACATAATCAAAAAAGAGCGCGCCAGTATTTTTCACAGCTTGTTTCCACTCTTCAAGCACATTACCTTTGAATTGTAATATATAGTACTCATCGGTGCCAGTGGAATATTGGGATGTTGCAAATCCAGTATTTACAGATGCAGGTGGCTGTTTCAATGGGTCAAAAACAGCATTTTTCAATAAAATTGTATTATCTTGATCAGTTTCTAGGTATTCTGATGCATTAGATGCATTTACAAAAAAACTAACCAACAACAGAACAAAAAAAATGTATACTGCGTTTTTCATTACTCGCATCGCTCCACATCCAAAATATCAACGAACCAATAAATATCAATCGATAAAAAAAGTCAAAAAAATCACATCACAACCCTATTCGGCAGTGATGCGACAAAAAAAGTAAAATTATTTCTTTAATTCCATGTACCCACACTTACCGCAGGTAAGTCTGTCCTTGTGGTTTGCTAAAAACACGCCATCGCCGCATTTTGGACAGGTTTGGTTGAGTCTTTCGACAGAATCGCCGCTTATCTTGTAATAGTCTTTTACAGCCATTTTTACACCTACTCTTCTGCTTCTTCTACTACTTCAGCCTCAGCTTCTTCGGCTGGTGCCTCTTCCGCTTCCTCTGCGGCTTCAGGCTCCGGCTCGGCTGGAATTTCATTTCGTGTGACCATGTGTTTGCCTTCGACCTGTTTCATACGTGCTGCATCCTCGTAGATCTTTGCATATCCTGCGAGTTCCTGCATTCCGTATTCGCCATCCAATTTATGGATGATCGTCAGGGCAAGAGGTGCATTCAACATAGCAACCAGTTTGCTTCTCACATCATTCCTTGAAGGGGTTGGACCCTCGAACTTGACTGTGAAATTAATTTCCCGCCTGTTTAAAAGCGCATTATTCTTATCTTCAGTAACATTAATATCCATCTAATTTCCTCCGAACACTATCGAGTTGTCCCTCGTATGTACATTCTTCAATAATTTGATCTAATAAACTGCGTATTTCATCTTTCTTGGATTCAGTGATCTTAACAAGCACCACACCTTCATTTGGTTGACCATACAGAACCACCGAACCGATCGGGGCTATCAGGATTGCAGGTAATGCTGCCAGGTCCTCTTCACCGCGGACAAAGAGTCTGATATGTTGGTCTGATGTGATGGCATTATAGATCGCATCGATAAGATCTTCGGTAATAACACCCGGTGGGTTGTCAACCGATATTGTTGTAAATGCTGTATGTTTTGTACCGAGCACGACATCATCTGATGCCGGTTCTCTTTTTGTACGATCATCAACAACACAGACATCCGGTATGATGTCTGATTCGAGCAAGTAGAATGTTGTAACATCACCTACAGATATAAGTTTTGTGGGACTGCCCAGGTCCGGTGCAATCTTTTGGATCGTATCTTTCCCGGCACCCTCATACAGCACACCAAAAGGCTTACGCAAAACCGGACGAAGTTTTGCAGGTAGTGCCAGTGCTACTTGTGCACCCAACTATCGCACCTTCAATGCATACTTATCCGCCATATCAACGTCCATCTTCTTGGCGATCTCAGAACGTTCTGCGTCAATGATAACAACCATGCCGCTCCAATCCGAACTAAGATTACTGGAACCGCACACAGGACATGTCTGACCTGTAACGATCCTGTGACATTCACGGCAAACTTGATCACTCATAAATTAATCCTCCGACAAAAGTTACTCATCAGCATCAGATTTTGGCTTCCGGTCTTCCTCAAGCCATTCAAATTTACCAAGTGCATGCTGGCGCATGGTCAAACCGATCTTACTCTCTCGTGGTTCACGCTCATTAATGCTAATAGCAACAATACGTGTGCGCACATGATCACCCTCTGCAAGTGACCGACCTCCAGCCTTGCTGACAAGCCTGCCGTTCTTTCCATCGTATGACATAAAGTCATCTGTGATCTGGCTCACATGCAAAAGCCCGTCCATAGCACCGATGCTGATAAAGGCGCCGAATTCCACAGTCTCAACAACAAGTCCTTCGATAACTTCCTGAAGTATAGGGGTGAACACGATTGCATCGAAAGTAGCATCGTAGTAAACGGCACCATCCCCGACAAGAATGTGTCCTTCGCCCACTTCACCAAGTTCAGTGATCGCAACAATAGCACCCAGGGTCTTATCGATGCGTCCCTCAAGTTTATCCTTTAATGCATTTTTAACACTGGTATTAACATCCTCGCCCAGCAGTTCGGGTGCAATTCGTATCGTGTCGGCAAGTTTCATCTTCTTGTACATCTAAATATCTCCCGTAAGATCAAAATCATTGAGTTATTGTTAAGTTAAGTTAAGTTGAATTAAGTTATATTATTGTGATTGCAATTTTAATTTTTGATTCTATATAATTTATAGAATTATATAGTGCAAGTTAATGCGAACGAAGTGAGCATTTTCTCGTATATCACGTTGTTGCTAATCTATTTTTCTGACGTAGATACACAACCATAATGTTCTTTTCGCGTAATCTGTTTTTCAATTGAATATCGTTGGTCAATACCGCTGCGCCGCTATTCTCGGCAAGTTCCACAATGACATCATCTGCAAAACCTGCGATATCCACAGCCTCGCACCGATCAGCCAATGAACGTGCGACCTTAGCCGCCATTTTGTCCTTGCCTCTTGATCTTTCAACAAGAGTGTCGAGTTCATCGAGCACAGCCTTTGGAACCACAAACTCGTTAAACCCAAGACGCTGCAGTTCGTCGAAAATATCGACATTGAACTGGATCGGTATCATCAGCGCGTTGGTATCGATAATGACCTTCAATCCTTGATTACTCCTACTCCGATAAGCCGCCATCGTGAACCGACACGCCTGCTTATCGCTACCATTGAACCGCTTTGTGCGCATATTGGTCGCTTGAGCTTAACTTCAGCAACATCTACATTCGCTCTTGCACTTGTAACAATGCCTACAGTCGTTGCAGTACCTACATTCAACATCAAAGGTTCACTGGTTTTAATGTCTCCGATCTCCAGTTCATCCGTAGCACCGACCACGCGTTCAAGCAAATGCAGGTCCATTGTGAACGAATCGCGGGTTGGTGGCAATGTGCCCGGCTGACCTGCGACCTGTCCTGTCAATGTATCACTCTTTGTCAGTGTCGGATCAAGCGTTGTCCCGACTGCCAACAATCCGCCGGGTGTAGCTTCTTCAACTTCGCTCTTACCTGCGATGATCTTTGATATTTTAGTAGTAATAGGTACCCATCTTGTAGCACCTTCGCTCTCAACCTTTCGGCCAGGGCGAATCTCAAGTTCGTCACCCGGATGCATTGAACCTTCAGTGAGAGTTCCTCCAAGAACACCACCTGTTATTTTATTGATTGATAATCCCGGTTTATTGATGTCAAAAGACCTTGCAATAAGCATGTGAGGTGCTTTGTCAAGTTTGTGCACAGGTGTAGGTATCACTTTTTCCATTGTCTCGATCAACGCATCGATATTGATGTTCTGCTGTGCGGAGACCGGAACAATTGGTGCATCCTCAGCTATTGTACCTTTGACAAATTCCTTAATCTGTTGATAGTGTTCGATCAATTGTTCCCTTTTGACAAGGTCAATTTTATTCTGCACGATCACAATATTCTTGATCCCGATGATGTTAAGCGCCATCAGATGTTCCTTTGTCTGTGGCTGTGGACATTTTTCGTTGGCTGCGATAACGAGCACCGCACCGTCCATTATAGCCGCACCCGACAGCATTGTAGCCATCAGTGTCTCGTGCCCCGGTGCATCCACAAAGGATATTGTCCTGGCATCTTCCGTTTTTGCTCCGCAGTGCTCACATTTCTTTGCGACCGTGTAACACTGGGGCTCAGGACAGTCTGGACATTTCTTGAATGTCGTATCTGCATACCCTAATCTGATCGATATGCCACGCTTCATCTCTTCACTGTGCGTATCTGTCCATATCCCGGACAGTGCACTTACGAGCGTGGTCTTTCCATGATCGACATGACCTACCATACCGATATTAACACAAGGTTGACTCAATTTTAGATTTCCCTCCCTATTTGGGCAAAATGATTATGATTACTAGATGGATGTGGAACTATTAACTAAAATAACTTGTTTTAAGGTTTGTGGTATCATGTTATTTATGGTATATAAGACATTCCAACAATGCACTAAAAATCTGTTTTTTTATCAGACAAGATTGACGGGATAAACAGGATGGGGTGCAAGTTGTCATCAATATTCAATCAATCCTGTAATTTTGTCTATTATGTTCTGAACGATGGAAAATTGATTACTTTTGGTGACAAAAGCAATCATTTATGTATATATAAAAACAGACTCAAAATAATTAAAAATTTACCGATGATTGAATAAAATGTATGGAGGAATTATCAAACTATGAATGTTCATTTCTATGGTGCACCTACAAACGATATCAAAAACGACGTGCAAGTTCTAATTAAGCAGTGTGAGAAAGCTTCAATATCTGTAGCTTATTTGAAAAAGAGTGGTGTAGAATTAATAAAACAAAGTCTGGAAGAAAATAAAGACCGCAATGCAAAAATTTCTCTTATCACAAGTCTTGATTTTGGAATTACAGATGTTGAAGGGCTTCACGAATCATTGAATATGGGCATGAAATGTGGCATCATGCATGGCAAAAATTTCCATCCAAAATTGTATATTTTTGAAATGGCGGGAGAGGATGCTACAATGATCGTTGGTTCATCCAATTTGAGTAATGGGGGTCTATCAACGAATTATGAAGCAAATCTGCTAATAAGTGGTAAAGTGTCCGATTCACCAATAAAAGAAGCAATTGAATACTTTTCATTAATAGCGTCAGAAAGCATTCCACTTGACGAAGAAATAATTAATCTATATGGCGAACGAAAATCTACGATTGATGAAATTAATAATAAAATCGATGATGATGGAGCAACCTTAGATAAATTAAATGAATATCTCAATAGAAAAACATCGTCTGAGAATTTAACTGAAGTTGAAATCCATGATTTGTTTATCAAAGCAGAAAAAACGCATGCATATGCAGACGATATGTACGAAAAAGGAATGATGCATGAAGCGGTTGAATCATATAAGGAAGCACATAATATTTTTAATAAATTTGTGGATGAGCATGATTCCAATGAAATTTTAGTTGAAAAAATTAATTGTTTAGTAGGAATGGCGAAATCGCATTCAAGATTATATCAATTTAAAGATGCGCAAATATACATCAATAAAGCAGAAAGATTAGCAGAAAAAACCGATGATTTATCTGTTCTTCTTGATGTATTATCATGGTCAGTTTTATCACAATCAAAAAATGATGTAATTAATAACAAATGTAATCGATTTATCGAACTCTATGAATCAGATAAAAGCGATTTAGAATATAGTGATGATTCTGGTATTGGGTGTGTGTATCTTGCATCAGCGAATTGTAAAAATAAATTAAATATTAAAGGGGCTGCGATAAAAAATCTTCACAATGCGATCCATCATTTTGAAAATTATTTACAAAATTCTGAACGCGATTGGAATCGTATGATTGCTCATACCAATTTAGCTCATGCTTATGAGGCTAAAAGAATAATTGGCAAAAAATATAATTCTGATGAAATCAAAATTCGAAAACATTATGCTGATGCACTTGAATTGGCAAACAAATTAAAATTAAAGTTTTGGCAAGGAAGTATTATAATAGACATGGCTGAGTGTTTTTATTATTCCGAAAAGGAAAGATTTGGTCATTTAAAGATATCCCGCAAATTTTTCTCTGAATTGGGATATGATGAAATTATTCGAACAATAGATGAAACGACCAAAGAATGGGTGGAATATTACAAAAACAATTGAATTTGTTTTCGGCAATATCTTTTATACAGTCGAGTATGATTTCTAACTATGCTGGAATTCATAATTGACTTATCGTCACTAATTTTTGCATATATCGGTGCAGCGATCATAATGTATGGCGGAGCCATAGCAACGATCAAAACTCTAATTGCAGAATTCAAGAGGTCTGCACACTCTGATTATCATGAAATTCGAAGGGATTTCACACACAAGATCATATTCGGTCTGGACTTTTTGATTGCCGGTGACATTTTAAAGTCAATTGTTACCCCAACCCATGAAGAGTTGATTTTTCTTGGCGCAATAGTTGGCATCCGATCCATATTGGGATACTTTTTAGGCAAAGAATTGAGTGAATTTGACGAAAAATAAGTGAAAAGCCCAATAGAGCTTTTCATTTAGATACCTACAAAGATAATTTCAAGTTATGTCACGATCTGATCTAACTGTCCCATATCAATTGCACGCCTAACCTCCATAGCAACACGCCGACCTGTGCTCATTGGTTTGCGCCAGATGGTGTTGCCATATGGATGCCCTACAGACATGTGAACATTGGTTCCGCCGCCGACCCTTGGTGCGACATCGTAGATATAGAAGTTGAGATCCTTGTCAACGCATGTCTGGAGACAGAATGGTCCTATGACGCCCGGGTCATAATATTCCTTTGAGGCTTCAACGTACTGTTCTGACAGTTTGAACACTTCCTCAAGTAATGATTCACGAAGCGTTGCAGAGTTGTGACCGCACACAGTATATTCAGGTGTGAGCTGATGCTCGGCAAGATTCATCTGCTGCGGTGCAGGCAGGCGGACGTGTCCATCAAGACTTGTCTCGAATCTCCAGTCAATTCCAAGTATCTCAAGTTTGTTCATCTCGGTCTCGATCGGGGAGTAGAACATATCAAAGTTGAACACAGGACCAATGATGTATCTCTCAATTCGTGCTTCTGCGAGTCCTTCCTTGGTGATGACTCCCTGACGAAGCAGTGCTTCGGATTTCTCGACATATTCCGCATAGGTGCCGGCTGTGAAGAATCCGCGCTCAAGTGTTTTGACAGCATGAGGCAGTTTTACCATTACAAGTTCATCGATGTCCTGGGGGTCATTGATGCGCTCAGGGAACGGCAGTCCTGCTTTTTCCAAAATCCAATAATAGTCGCGCTCCATCCCACGCTCTTCGCTCCTGAGCATGTTACGGCTTCCAACAAGCGGCACTGCAAAGTCGTTCTCGATCTCATCGATGCCACAGTATGATGTGAATGAACGGTTCGGGATGAACATGACATTATCATCGACCATTTTTTTCTGGTTCTGCGGGAGAAGTACTTCATTGAATTTATTGTACACAACAGTCTCATCCACGATCCCGCGAACGACATTGCCTGATGCATCCCTCTGTGATTTAAAATAATCAGTATATGTCTTTTCGCGCCCTGTCTGGCATATCGCAAATGTGTTGAATCCCTCTTCGACCGCACCGTCACATACATCTAAAGCAGAATGC
The DNA here is from genome assembly GCA_030611265.1 of Methanosarcinaceae archaeon. GTDB lineage: Archaea > Halobacteriota > Methanosarcinia > Methanosarcinales > Methanosarcinaceae > Methanovorans. The sequence goes on from JAUWQD010000001.1 coordinate 47,716, forward strand.
GATGCAACCATCCCGATCTTCAATTTTTCGGTGTCATAATCGTTAACGATGTCCTGAATTTGTTTCCTATCGATCATTGTTTGTCCTCATTCGTGTATTTGTGGTGTAATGGGTTTTAGGGTTAATAAAAGGTTTGGAAATTTTGGTGTGATATATAATTTCACTTTGAGATTAAGGCTTGAATGATTATCTTTGCTGCATACCAAAACTGTTATATAACAAAATTGTTATGTATCTTATCAGGTGGAAATTGAATGATACCAGTGGGAAACCCAGCAATTGGAACGGATTTTATTGATCGGGAAAACGAAATCGCAATGATTCTTTCGACTTTAGAAAAAGATAGCGTTCTTCTGATCGCTCCTCGTAGATTTGGCAAGACTTCAATTATGAGAAGGGTCGAGAAAGAATTTGCAGACAATGATGAGATATGTGTGTTTCTTGAAGTAGAAGATGTTAATTCACCACATCGTTTCATATCTGAGATTATAATGGCTCTGATTGAAAATGAAAAAATTGAGCAAAAGACCAATCTAATTTCTGCTTTCGAGGGCGGTTTCAATTGGTTCAGAAATAATATTGAAGAAATTGGAATTTCAGTATTTAAAGCCAAATTGAGAAGTAATATTGAAAAAGATTTGAAAAATGATTGGATGGGGGAATCTAAACAAATATTTGATATAATTGCTGAACTTGATTCTAATATTTGTTTTATTATAGACGAGTTTCCTATCGCAATTGAGAAAATGGTGCAAACAGATCGGGAAGATTTTTTACATTGGTTTAGGAAACTTCGGCAAATATCTGGAAAACTACGATTTATTGTTGGCGGATCAGTTAGCATAGATCGTGTCGTGAGGGATGCAGGAGGAGTGACTGTCATTAATGATTTCAAGAGAGTTCGTATTGGTGGTTTTTCCAGAGAAGTAGCACTCGACCTCATTGAAAATATGTTTGAAGATGAAGGGTGGAAATATGAATCATCTTTTGGCGATAAAATTCTCGAATGTATTGGAGAAACAAATATTCCATACTTTATTGCAATTATGCTCAGTGCCATAAAAGAAGAAATTATATTGAAGGGCGGGGAGATGAGTGTTGATTTAATAGAAAAAATCTATAATTACAGGATACTTGGCAATGAAGGAAAACATTATTTCGAGCATTATCATCAAAGGTTAAGAATTTATTACGATGATCTTGAACAGAAGGCTGCAAAAGCTATACTGAGAAGTGTCTGCAATGACGATCATTATCCCACTGATCTGGCTTACGGCATTTATAAAAGGGAGACTGGAATTGATAATTACGAGCAATTTATGGATTTACTAGCTGATCTGAGCAATGATTTCTATATTGAGCACAATAATGAAAATGGATTAAATTTCTACTCTAAAATTTTGAAGGATTGGTGGAGGATATACCATGGCGGAATCTAGTGATATCGTATTTTATAGATACTCTCCGGAAAATATGTCCGAAGATATTTTGCGGAAACTGTTTGTGAGTAGGGATGAACTCCTTGAAAGTTTAGTAAAGGAAATAGAACACGCTTCTAAGAATGGGACTCCAAGATTTTATCTTATGGTGGGACCCAGAGGAATTGGAAAATCCCATTTTTTAACTCTATTGTATTATGAAATTGAAAAAAAAGTAACTTCATTGATACCAATCAAACTTGCTGAAGAAGAGTATTCCATCTATCGTGCCTCTGATTTTTTCCTTCGGATTTTAGAGGAAAATTCAGTGGATGTTTCTGACGTTCTATCTCTTGATAATGAAAATGAAATTTTGCATGCTTCATTGGATAAATTGAAGCAAATTTCAAAACGTGATGGCAAGAATTTCATCATTTTCATTGAAAATCTACATGAATTGTTTAAACAGTTGGATAAAGACGAACTCCATATATTACGATCAACGTTTCAAAAATATGATATTTTTTCGGTTGTTGCCACAGCCCCATTGATCTTTCCTTTCATATCTGAACATGAAGAACCATTTTATAATTTTTTCCGTATCCAACACCTTAAGGAGTTTTCAATTCATGAGATTAAAGAGTTGATGCAAAAAATTGCAAAAACTGAAAATAATATGGAATTTCTTGAAAATTTCAAACAATATGAGGAGAAAATACATGGTATAGTTCACCTAACGGGAGGCAGCCCGAGACTTGCATTTCTTTTTTATGAGATGATAACACGAGGAGAAATCAAAGATATTGAGAAATCTATTTTTAAAATAATCGATGAACACACGCCATTCTATCAAGAGGTCTTTCAACTTTTAACAGCCCAGCAAAGGCGAATATTTGATATTCTTATCTCCTTTGGAGAACCGGTTACGCCCAAACAGATCTCACAAAAAGCAAGAATGAATCTTCCAACTGTTAATACACAGCTGCGAAGATTGGAAACCAATGGCTATGTTATTTCACGGCCAATGGGGAGACACACAAAATATGAGGTTCGAGAAAGACTTTTCCGGCTCTGGAGGGAGATGAGGCAACCATTTGGGAGAAAAAGAGTATCAATTCTCTTGGATTTCCTGCAACTCTGGTACACTCCGGACGAGCGGAAAGACCTTTTTAAGACCACATTTAAGTTTTTTGAAGCGGGTGACAAATCAGTGATGAAGGATCTCTGTTATTATGCTGAAATCCAACATCCTGAATTCAAAGCAGAGGCTCTGCTTAAACTCACGCCCAAACTTCTGGAAATGGGGGAAAATGAAGATGCGAGGTATGAATTCAACAAATTGAAGGAACATGCAGCTGAGTATGATGATGCAGAACTGGAAGGTAAAATCTCCAATTTTGAATTGAAATTGCTTTTTTCTGAATATAAATACGAAGAAGCAATTGAGGTCATCGATGAAATTCTTGAAATTAATCCTAGTGACGATGCTGCATTAAAAATCAAAGGTGCTGCATTAGCAAATATTGGGAAATACGAAGATGCACTTGAAGTTTTCAATAAAGCTCTTGAAATTGATTCGAACGACAATTTTACATTATCAGGCAAGGGTTTTGCATTAATACATGTCGGAGAATATAGGAAATCACTTGAAGTATTCAATAAAGCTCTTGAAATTGATTCGAATGATAATGTCACATTAACAAATAAAGGTATTTCATTAGGATTTCTTGGGAAGCATGAAGAAGCACTTGAAATATTCAATAAAGCTCTTGAAATTAACCCTGATGATTATTCTACATTAGTAAATAAAGGCATTGCATTAAGATATCTTAAGAAATATGGGGAAGCAATTGGAACATTCAATATAGCTCTTGAAATTGACCCCAATGATGGATTCACCCTCAAACATAAAACATTTACACTATTTAGTTTGGGACGATATACTGAAGGATTGGAAATATCTAGGAAAATGGTTGATATTGCTACTGATGGCCATTCTAAAATTAATGCGTTACTTATTGTAATTAAAGCCTACATGGCCCTTAATAGAAAATCAGAGGCTGCCTTTGAGATTGAAAATATTGAAAATAACATGATTAATCAAGACCCCGATCTAATTGAAGACTTTATGAATATTTGTCTTAATCTAGCACGGGATGAGTTGAAAGATGACAATCGTGGAAGTGCATCCAAATTTATAAAATTTGCTTTTAAGAATAGTTTTAAACTAAATGATGATGTCGTGAAAGAATTGACTATGGGATTTTTAAAGTCTGCAGCAGATACTGGAATTTTGTCGGTTCTGAAAGCTGCAGTAGAGGAAATTATAGGTCAGCAAAAAGATGAGTTTGAGCAACTCATTCGACCAATCATAAAGGCAATTGAAATTGTTGAAACAAAAGACCTTAAGAAATACTATGACCTCCAGATCGAAGAGCGGGAAATTGTAGCTGATGTGGTAAAAAGGATAACCAAGTCAGATGAATTGATTCCAAATGAAATAAAAAGGAATCAAAACCATATAACTTGATGATAAAAACACGTGAAATCAAAGCCTCATATCACAAAAAACGAAATTAGGGTTTCATGGCACTTCGCTACAATGTCTTGAATCTTTTTCCTGTCGATTATTTTTTGTTCTCATTCATGTGTTTGTGATGTAATTAGGAATAAAGGATTTAGAATTCAAAATGATGCTTAATTGAAATTGAGGTAATTATAAAACTCAATTTCATATTAAAATTTATATACTTAATGAAAATTTTAGAAATGGTTAAGTAAAATGAGATATTGGATTAAATAAGGATTTCATTAAAATCTATAGATAATAGTTCATTTACATGTAGGTGTGGAGTTTAACGACCTGAGCAACAGTAATGGTCAACTGTAAAATGTATATTGATAATATTATGGGGGTAAATGACAATGGAAATTTTGAACAAATTGTATAATAAAAAGGTAATTCTGGGAATAACACTGAGCATATTGCTTGTTGCCATGTGCACAGTTCCTGGCTGGGCTAAACTACCTGGAACACAATCAAAGATCGCAGATTATACTGAGGGTGGACATTTAGAAACTGATTTTGGTGCCGGTTTTATGGCAGAATGGTGGTATCTAAATGGGGACGTAAGGTTGGTTGCATCTGATGGTGAAAAAATAGATGGTGCATTACATGTTGTACTTGCACATCAAGAATCACCTCAAATGAATCAAGATGGTATGCAACTATCTCATATGCTCACATTCTATGGACTCCATTTTGATGATGGTACAGCAAACATCGGATTAAACGAGACCTATATCCTAAATACGAGTGTTAGTGATTACATCGCGTTGAATACGCCATATGTGGACTACACATATCCCGATGGCGTAAAAAGACTCTATGGTTCTGCTATTCCGGGATACAATCTGGAATACACATTTGACAATGTAACTATGGATTTATTTTTCCAGACAAATGTTGACAAGACTATAGATGAGTCAAGGCAACCTCTTAACTTTACGACATATGAACATTCATACGGTACTCTTCACGGTTCAATAATTATAGACGGGAAAAAATACACTATCACTAAAGGCGAAGGATATTTTGATCATATGATCCCTGTTAGTGATATCCCATGGCCAATGGATATGCACGGATGGAGTTGGTTCGAAGTTACAACAAAGGACTATCAAGCTGTTGCTTATGCTACAAGGTCATTGAGTGATGGTTACGATAATTATTCTTACAAGCATCTAACATTATTGAATAAACACAATGGGAAAGTACTTGAAGAATATTCTACTGAGGAAATAACGATCACAGAGGACTATTGGATAAATGAAACCGAGTTCAACAGGAAAAGACCAAACATGGTTACATTCTCAACGCCAAATCTAAATGTTACTGTTAATGCAAGTAGTGTCGTTGATCTAAACATGTCAAGACCTGATAAAATCGGGTTTGTTGATTTCATGGCTTTCCAGCCGGAAAATGCGACTATCCAATACAATGGTGATGTCGAAACAGGAAGTGCCTTTTATGAATATTTGGTTAGTGATTGGGGTGTGATGTGGTCACAATAAGCCCACGTTGCTCAAAAAATAGATTTGGGTTTTATGGCACCCCGCCACAAAACCCTTTCTCCAAAATTCCTACTCTTCTTTTCGTCTAATCAACAGACTCACAAGCGACAGCAGACCCAATGTCAACAAAGCGCCAAAGCCCGGCAATTTGGTCTGGTCGACATCGATGTTCTCGATAGTACCGTCGAACACTTAAGCAGATTTCCGAATCTTAAATCCAAACCCCTGTAACCACCGCAACAACAAACGGCGTCACAAAAGTCTCAACCACAGCCGCAACAAAAAGTAGCGGCATTATCCTGTAAAAATAGAATCTCATCCCGCGCGAGAACTCCGTTTTAATATCAACAGACTGTCCTTTAATAGAGCTAAACAGCAAATACCCCATCTTCAAACCGATCGCAGCAGATATGAAAACCATCGGAAGTTCGATAATCCCATGCGGCAGGATAGCTGACAGAACATACATAAATCCATACTCACCTGATACGATGTACACAACAACGCCGATAATATAACCGTTGTATGCGATGAACAGAAGTGGAAGTATGCCAAAACCAATTCCAAGCATGAGGATGATCAGGCTTTTAATAGCGTTATTAAAGAAGATGAACAGCATGATCCCGATTGGCGAGAGGTCCTTGATGATGTCGAACAGTTCACTCACTTCATCTAATGACTGCATTGCATATTCGGGATCCATCGAAGAATGGAAAACCCCTAACGCAGTTGACAAAAAGAACACTAACGTGATGACCAAAAAATTGATTTTGATATCCTTAAGGTAACTCAGGTCATTCACATATTTTACGTTCATGGATTTATGTCCCAAGTGTCATTCTGATCGTGTTCCTAAATGCCGGCGACAGCCCCAGTATTATTATGACCATCTTAACAAGTGTTCGCAATGTCCGTGACTCATCATCCTCATCGAATTGGGTGTCAAGAATATACAACACCGGCACAAATATCATGAGCTTTAGGGGGTACATAACAAATGCCGTACCTGTAAGGTCAATAAGATACGATGGTATAACATGTTTTTCATAATATCCAAGCATGTCAATGCCAACAATCGTTGAAGACGCATCCAACAGGTGTGCGAACACAATTGAAAGGTTCAACTTGCTGGAAAAAAGTTCATATCCGCCGTATTTCGATATCTTATAAACCAAAAATGTAAGCACGGTCGCAGCACCTACAATGAGCACAGGCACAGTTGGTCGAACTATATTTTCGACATATAACAAAACAATAACATTGACAGCAGTCCACAAAATTCCTAAAGTCGCAAACGCGGTACGATAATCCTCAACTTTTCCCGCCTTTTGTATCCATTTTGAAACAACGAGACAAAGCACTGTAACAGCAAACACCGCAAAATAGATGTTAGGTGTAATAAACAGGTACTGCATTGGAGGTTTGAAAAGTCCTGCGTCCTCAATAACACGAAGTGATGAGCCGGCAAGAACAAAAGGGATAACTGAGAGTATAAATTTATCGTCAATAGTCACTTTCATGCGGTTGAGTAGTTTCATCACACCGAAAATACACACTCCCAGCACAAGTGCCCACGTAATTGTATTAAAAATATTGTACCCCTCATCGTAGAGAATTGGGTCTATATAGTAAGTGCTGATAAATTGCGAAATTTTATCTATAACCGGGGACATTATTACCTCTGTTAGATACATATAAGTGATGTTAAATGATATTCAGATAGTGTTTAACTACATAACTATATTATAATAATTCGTATGCAGGTATTATTTTGACACCAAATGGATACAGAGAACCAAAATGGATGCAACTTCCACGATTCATAGTTACCGGACATGGGACAATAAATGAGGTTACAAATGTCTGCAGGAAATTAAATTATAGTGACAACGGATTGGTTATAACAGGAAAATACACCAAAAAGATTGCTGGTGATATTGTTCGTGATGCAATGGAAGATGATGGCTACAATGTTGACCTTGAGATCACAAGCGGGTCGTCAATGGATGAAGTAAAGCGCATCAAAAACATCGCATCTAAAAATGATACACGATACATGCTGGGAGTTGGGGGTGGTGCCACAATCGATATTGCAAAACTTGCATCGACTGAACTTGACCTGCCATTCATAAGCGTGCCTACAGCAGCATCACATGATGGTATTGTTTCTTCAAGAGCATCCATTATGCATGACGGTAAAACAACTTCACTTAATGCAAACGCTCCAATGGCAGTTGTGGCTGATACCGAGATAATTGCGGACGCACCGTACCATCTTCTTGCAGCAGGGTGTGGTGATATAATATCAAACTATACAGCAGTTCTTGATTGGGAACTGGCACATCGCCTCAAAAACGAATCATTTAGCGAATATGCGGCTGCGCTTTCCAGGATGACAGCAAAGATCCTGGTTGATTCGGCGGAGTTGATAAAACCCGATCTTGAAAGTTCTGCAAGAATAGTTGTAAAGGCACTGGTTTCAAGCGGTGTGGCAATGAGCATTGCGGGTTCGACAAGGCCGGCTTCCGGTTCTGAGCACATGTTTAGTCATGCACTTAATCAGGTTGCACCTGTGCCTGCTCTTCATGGAGAGCAATGTGGGGTTGGGGCAATTATGATGATGTATCTTCACGGTGGTGACTGGGAGAGAATAAGGGATGCACTAAAGACTATACACGCGCCAACAAATGCCGACGAACTTGGCATTGAAGATAAGTATATATTAGAGGCGCTTGTTCTTGCACACACGATTCGCCCTGAGCGATATACTATAATTGGTACGGGTTTGAGTCATGATGCTGCAGAGAATATAGCACGGATTACTAAGGTAATTACGTAGGGTTGATATTCATTGCATTTATTAGATTATCGAATATTCATTACTTATATAATAATTACATGTTCAAGGTGAAAAGATGGCTGATGATAATACTACAATTACACTTATTGGATCACGGCTCGCACAGGAAGGTCTTACCTTTACATTTATGGGCGAGACTCCTGAGTGCGATAAATGTAATCTTAAGAGTACATGTATGAACCTCGAAAAAGGTCGCATATATGAGATCACAAATGTACGCAATACGACTGTGCATGACTGTGCGATCCATGATAGTGGCGTGATCACGGTTGATGTTGTTGTAGCACCAGTGACCAGTTCCATGGATTCAAGGAAAGCGGTAGAAGGTTCAAAGATACGGTATGAATTTCCAAGTTGTGATGAGGTCGAATGTGACATGTATGATGTATGTCACCCCAAAGGTGTCAAAAAAGGGGATAAATGTACGATTGCGCAGGTCATTGGAAACATGGACGAAGAATGTATTTTGGGATATTCCCTTAAGAAAGTTGAACTTGCAATCCAGAGATGAGCTGAGTTTTTGGCAATCATGACGAATATCTTTTAGTACTAAAAGTCACTAAAAATCATATACAATTTAAAAACAATAATGGGGTAAACAAATGCCTGATAAGGTCGAAGAACAAAACAATCATGAATTTTACACACAGGAACGCTGGAACAATTGGATAAAGCAGGTTCAAGAAAGTGGTTTTGTATTTACTGAATCCGATGAACCTTCTGGCAAGGAAGGCGAAGTATTCGTTAACATGGAAGATGATATCATTCTTGCATGCTTGAAGATAATTGCAAAATTTGACCGTGAACACTTGTCAGGTGAAGGTGCACTTGGGGCAATAGCAGATCTGCGGGGCATTGTACTTGCTGAAATCGAACCGATATCTGAAGATATCGACCTCATGATAGATTCGCTCCAGACATCATTGATGGGTGGGATTGCAGCATGTGAATGCTACGTCGAAGGCGATTTTGATCCGAAACCAAAGATGAAGGATATTATCAAGTCTGCAATTGATGCGGAAGCTGCAGATGATGTCCAAATTGCGATGGGATATGTTGCCCAGATCGGTGCTGCTGTAATTGGCGGCAAGAAGATACCAAAGAAAGCATTGGAAGACATCCCATACGGGTTTGTTGCAGAATGGCTTGACGGCATTGAATCTATCGCAGCCGCTATGGTTGGGGCAGATAGTTACAAAAAAGATGATGAATAATGAAGTAGGGGAGATCGAATGATATTCGAAACCCCTGCTCCTTTTTTATGATCCTTATTTTACAGGTTATTGGTTTTACGCCACATAGTGTAACTTTTGATTGCTGCACTGAGAAAATACTCGCTACGCTCGAATTTACTCAAACTATATGTTTATAAAACATATACTACAAGATATATTTAAATAATCTAAAATCACTGTAACATCTATACTCATTACTATGTTAAAATTATCGGAGAGTTTCAATGACGGTTCCAAAAGAATATATTCCTCATGAGATCGAACCAAAGTGGCAGAGTACGTGGGACATGTCCATGTACCATTTCAACTGGGAGGACAACACTCGCCCCCAGTATATAATCGACACTCCGCCACCGTATCCAACAGGCAATTTCCATATAGGGAATTCAATGAACTGGTGTTACATCGATTTCGCTGCACGATACAAACGTATGCGCGGCTTTAACGTCATGTTCCCACAGGGTTGGGACTGTCACGGTCTTCCTACCGAAGTAAAGGTCGAGGAAACTCACGGCATCACCAAAAACCAGGTTCCAAGAATGGAATTTAGGAAAATGTGCGAGGAACTCACAAAAACCAATATTGGGAAAATGCGCAAAACCATGATGAATCTCGGTTTTTCAATAGACTGGAGCAATGAGTTCATCACAATGGATCCTGCCTATTATGTGAAAACCCAGAAATCGTTTGTAAAGATGTTCGACATGGGACGTGTATATCAGGATGAGCATCCTGTAAACTGGTGTCCCAGATGTGAAACCGCAATCGCTTTTGCAGAGGTTGAATATGATTCAAGGGAAACCCAGTTGAATTTCCTGCATTTTGATAAACTCGAAATAGCAACAACAAGACCGGAACTGCTTGCAGCATGTGTGGCAGTAGCGATCAATCCTGATGATGAACGTTACAATGAGTCCATAGGTAAAAATGTAAAGGTCCCACTGTTTGAGTATGAAGTTCCTGTTATCGGAGACAATGAAGTAGACTCATCATTTGGTACCGGAGTTGTCATGATATGCACATTTGGTGACAAGCAGGATGTGCGCTGGTGGATCGAGCATAACCTTCCGCTTAGAAAAGCCATCGATAAGACCGGGAATATGACCTCAATTGCCGGAAAATACGAGGGCATGACAATTGCGGAATGCAAAAAAGCAATCATTGAAGACCTTAAGAGTGAAGGACATCTCTACGACCAAAAACCACTCGAACAGAATGTAGGAATGTGCTGGAGATGCAAGACCGCTATTGAGATCCTGTCCGAGCGCCAGTGGTTTGCAAAGATAGATCGCGATGAGATATTAAATACAGCTGATGAGATCGAATGGCTACCTGAGTACATGAAGATTAGGCTCGTGAACTGGACTAAGACAATGGAATGGGATTGGTGTATCTCACGCCAGAGATTATTTGCGACTCCCATACCTGTCTGGTACTGCAAGGATTGCGGCAAGGTCATGGTTGCAAAAGAAGAGTGGCTTCCGCTTGATCCGACACAGGACAGTCCAAAGGAAGCATGTGGATGCGGCTCCACCGAATTTAATCCTGAAGAGGATGTCCTTGACACATGGATGGATTCATCAATTACAGCGCTACACGTTTCAGGCTGGTTGACAGACCATGAATTGCGGCTTCCTGCTCAACTTCGTCCGCAGGGACACGATATCATACGCACATGGTCATTCTACACGATACTTCGTTCAATGGCACTCACAGGTAAGCGACCATGGGATTCCATACTTATCAATGGTATGGTTCTTGGTGAAGACGGTCACAAGATGAGCAAGTCACTTGGAAACATCATCTCGCCTGAAGAGGCTATTAATAAGTACAGTGCAGATGCGTTCAGGCAATGGGCTGCTGTTGGCGGCTCCACAGGGTCTGACATAATGTTCAGGTGGAAAGATGTGGTTTCTGCTTCGAGGTTCTTGCACAAGATGTGGAGCATCTACAGGTTCTCTATATCACATCTTGAGGATTATAACCCTGAGGATATGGATAAAGTATCAGTCAAAGATCTGCCAGTCATTGATAGATGGCTTCTCAGTAAGTTGACAAAGCTTGTAAAGTCTGTAACGTCTAGCATGGATTCCTATCAGTTTGATGAATCATTCAAATCGATCCGTGGGTTCACATGGGAAACGGTTGCAGATAATTATCTTGAGCTTGTAAAATCAAGATTATATGGTGATGACACAGGCGCTCGCAGGGCGGCACAGTATACGCTTTATGTGGTAATTGATACGATTACGCGTGTTCTTGCACCATTCACACCTTTCCTTGCAGAAGAGATGTATTCACGTATTGGCTCTGGAAGTGTTCATGTACAATCATGGCCGGATGTCAATGAATCAATAATTGATGAAAATGCTGAACGTGAAGGTGAGTTGATCAAGGATATTGTAGCCAGTGTTCGCAGATATAAATCTGAAAATGGGATGGCATTGAATGCTCCGCTAAATGAGATTGAGATATATGGTGAGCTTGGCGATGTGACTGATATTAAGGGCGCAACCAATTCTTTGGTCAAAGTAGTTGCAGGCGAGCCTGATTTTGAACATGTGCCGGTTGGTTTAAAACCCAACATGGGTATTATAGGTCCAAAATTCAGGAAACAGGCAGGCGCGATAATCAAGATATTGACTGAGGAGAATCCACAGAAGATCGCTAAGCAGGTTGCAAGCGGCAGTATTGTTATTACAGTCGATGGAGAAGATATTACGCTTGATCCTGAAGCTGTCAAGATCGAAAAAGAAGTGGTTTCAGCCGGGCGCGCAGTCGATGTTTTAGAGGTTGGCGATACGGTTGTTGTTATTGTAAGATAAGTTTAAGCTTAAGCTTAAGTTCAAGGCAAATGTTGCAAAATACTTGCCTGTTCATCTAAAATATTAGTGGTAACTCGGTTTGAGCTCCACTTTTTTTATTAGATCGGGTGAAGGATGTATTCGTTCAAATTGGACTGTAACATTTATATACATCTAAGTTATTTTTCCAAAAGACTAAGACGAGAAAATCTTCGCTAACGCTCAGATTGACTCACACTATATATTTATAAAATATATACTATTAAAAACGATATGGTGAATGCATGGTTAAGGTTAATAAGGTATTATTACTGCTTAAGAACATGGTGTATGAGAGCACAAGTCCGCAGGAGACACTTCGTTTTGCAAGTTATTATCGTAAAAAAGGGCTTGAGGTTGTTGTAGTTCTATGGGGGCCCATGGGTGTAATACTTGGAAAAAAGAATAAACGTGGCTCACCGGACTACGAAAGTAAAATGCAGAAATGCATTGACCTTGGTGTACAGTTCAAGTGCTGTGAGCTTGCTACATCGATGATAGGTCTCAAGGAAGAAGAACTCATGCCAGGTGTGAAAATAGTGCATTCAAATGAAGTGGCAGATATGTTTTTGGAGTTCCGCGAGGAAGGACAGTTAATTATTAATCTGTAAAGTGTTATACTATTATTCTATCAAAATCATGTGCTGCATGGGGATGTGGGCATGCTGGCGCATTGTATAATATATTACCTTACTTATCAATGGTGATTATTTATGACATCAACGACTGAATTAAATACAGACGAGAAAGCCCTGCTTGAAAAAGTGCTTGCGGGAGAGGTGGCATTTAGAAAGATCGATCAACTCACAGACGCAAAGACCGCTGTGACTATCCGAAGATGTGCGATCGAGGAGCGCGTAGATGTCCGGTTTGAGCATGTCCAAAACTATTCAATCGATGCTGATGTTGTGACAAAGCGTAATATTGAGAATATGATTGGTGCAATTCAAATTCCGCTTGGGGTTGCCGGACCTGTGAAGGTGAACGGGGAATTTGCAGATCATGATTATTATCTTCCGCTCGCTACTACTGAGGGTGCGCTGGTTGCCAGTGTAAATCGTGGATGTTCCGTGATCACGAAAGCAGGGGGTGCGAATGTAAGAATATTCCAGGACGAGATGACGCGCGCACCCGTCTTCAAACTGGAAAATGTCGAGCGTGCACGTGAGTTTGTTGACTGGGTCAAAAAACCTGAGATATTCAAGCAAATGCAGGAGAAAGCCGGGGAAACGACACATTTTGGTGAACTTCTCAGGGTTGATCCGTATGTTGCAGGAAATACCGTGTACCTTCGTTTCGCTTACGATACAAAAGATGCCATGGGGATGAACATGGTTACCATTGCTACAGAGGCTGTTGTTGACCTGATCGTTGATGAATTTGGAGCAGATCCTATCTCACTGTCAGGTAATATGTGCACTGACAAAAAGCCGGCTGCTATCAACACCATACAAGGACGGGGCAAGACGGTTGTATCCGAAGTCACAATCCCAAAAGATATGGTCACAGCGCGGCTTAAATCCACTCCTGAGGCGATGGTGGATGTGAATTACCGAAAGAACCTTTTGGGTTCAGCCCGTGCCGGTGCGCTTGGTTTCAATGCCCATGCCGCAAATATCATTGCTGCAATGTTCCTTGCTTGCGGCCAGGATGCGGCACATGTTGTTGAAGGTAGCACTGCTATTACAACCATGGAACTTACAAAATACGGCGACCTCTATTGTGCAGTCACACTTCCGGCACTACCTGTCGGAACCATTGGCGGCGGCACGGGTATTGGAACCCAGAGGGATTGTCTTAATCTTCTTGGTGTTGCAGGTGCAGGAGATCCGCCCGGAACGAATTCAAAGAAACTTGCTGAGATCGTGGCTGTTGGGGTGCTGGCAGGCGAACTTTCGCTAATTGGTGCTCAAGCGGCGGGGCACCTCGCGCGCGCGCATGCTGAATTGGGGCGCTCTAAGTTTTAGTTTTGAGGGTGCGGTTTAATTTTGATATTTTATAAAAGATAAATATTACTCATGATTAAAATTAAGAATCTTAATCGAATTTTCGGATCATTTGGTATAGCATTCGTATGCGGAGTAATATTTCAGTTCATTCAAATGGTACTTTTTGACACTTTTGGTATCGATCGAATTATAGGTATTTTTATGGCGCCCTCGCTGGTTATTGTACCCGTATTCATCTCCATGATCATCTCTAATTTCTATCATAAAAATAAAACATACGTCATCATAACCGGCATAATGACTTTAATTTTTACAATGATTGCTTTAAGTGGGTATCTCATTGGTGGTGCTATAATCATGACTCGTTTTGGGTGAGATGAGAAAATCCCCCTTGCGGTCGGATTTATTCGCATTATATAATTCTGCAAATCACTATCAATATAAAGGCAGTAAAATGGCACATTCATTACCAACATAAAGGTAGTAAACCAACCAATTTACTACCAATATAAAGGTAATATATTTATATAAATACTACCAACATAAAGGTAATGATCGATTCTGAAGACAATGTCAAACAAATATTGGACGTATTGTATGAGTACAATCCGTGGTGGAAAAGCAGTGAGTTTCACATTCCAAAATACAGGACAAAATGGTTCGATTCACTGGCATCGGCAATGGAAGACTCAAATATCGAGATCGTTTATGGTCCGCGGCAAGTCGGCAAGACCGTCTTGATGAAGCAAGTTGTGAAACACCTGATTGAAAATGAACATATTTCACCGCACAATATCATGTATGTTTCCATGGATCACACATCCATTGACATGATCTGCTCTGAGCCTGTTAAAGATATAATAGATGTTTATTCTAAATTCGTTAAACCTTCCGGGAGCGAAAAAGCATATATTTTCCTCGACGAGATACAGACGATTGCCAATTGGAGCAATTATCTAAAACAATTCCATGACCTGCAATCTCCCTTTAAATTCACAGTTTCAGGTTCATCAAGTACCGAAATTGAAAAAGGCGGTTCGGAATCATTAATTGGAAGGTCACGACTCCGTTTGATGCTTCAGTGGAAGTTTGCAGATTATGTCAATTATTCTCTTTTCAAGGAAGAATCTCCATCAAGATTATGCGATATTGCAGACGCTGCATCAGTCACAAATGCACTCATGAATAAGGATGTAGGTACTATGTTCGATGCAATTTTGATGTATCGGGATGCGTTGTTAAAGAATGGTATATCCCTTGACAAATATATGCTAGATTACATAGTAAAAGGCGGCTACCCTGCACTTTTGGATGCTGATCTTGAAACATCCAGAGATGCGCTTATGGAGCGGTTTGGGTTGACTATACATAAGGATATAATGCGAACATTTTCTGTGCGAAACATAAAGGGGTTGGAAAATCTCGTGTTGCGGTGCGCTATGCAGAGCGGGCAAATGACCGATTATCATGGGTTTTCAAAGTCCATCGGCATAAAGTATGATACATTCATGGTATATCGTGGGTATCTCACTGATGTTTTCATGATATCGGAGTCACGTTTCTATTCGAAAGCGGACAGTACTTTCAAGAAAGGAAAAAAATTGTATTTACGTGACCATCCAACAAGGAATGTACTTGTGGGGCTATTGAACAGGCGTTTGTTTGAGTTTGGCGAGGAAATCGACAAAACCGTGGAAACGATTGTGGCAGATCATGCATCAAGGTTAGTGCATAGATTGGAAGGGCGCATGCAGAGTTACTACTGGAGGGGGAAAAAAGAAGTAGATGTAGTTATCAAACTCGGCACGATCCCAATTCCAATTGAGGTCAAGTATCAGGAACACCCCGATGATATCGGTGGCGTTAAAGAGTTCATGAACGAGTTTCACACAGGAATTGGTATTGTGGTTACCAAAAACACATTAAGGCTTGATGGCGATATTTTGTTTGTGCCACTGCCTCTGTTCCTTGCAGTTTGTTGAGGCATGTTTTTGTGTCAATTACAAAGTAATGGACAAAATGTTCCTGTAACTGGACTAAAATGATACGATTACATTCCAGTGACGGGCATAAAATGATGTTATTTTATTCCAGTAACTGGAATAAATGCCTGCATTTTATATATGATAGCAAACATAATAGATGACATCATAAAAATATAAACTAAATTTTAATGATTTGATAAACATGGATAACTTGGAAATTTTAAGAGAATTGACACTATATAACCCATGGTGGAACACCGGGGAAATATCTCTGGACGAGAGTTTAGTAAAGCGTGACATATTCCCTGACTTTTTAGATTTAATGGATGATCGAACCATTCTTGGCATTGTTGGCATCAGAAGGGTTGGAAAGACAACCCTGTTAAAACAGGCAATCAAGCACTTATTAAAAACCGTGCCACAGGAGCGGATACTTTATTTTTCTCTTGATATGTTTAAACAAGAAGAACATATCATTAAACAGATATTTGACATATATTTCAGGAACATCTTACATGAAGTGCCTGCTGAAGCACAACGTGTGTACATATTCATAGATGAGATACAGAAGGTTCCAAACTGGGGAGATGTGATAAAATCCATATACGACATGGGATATCCGGTCAAATTTATTGTATCGGGTTCATCCAGCATGAACATTCTTAGGGGCTCCGGTGAAAGTCTTGTAGGACGGATATATATAATGAAATTATTCCCATTTTCATTTCATGAATTCATGAAATACAATGGAATGGAAACTGATATAATGGCTTATGAAGAACCATCATTTCCGTTCGAAGCAGAAAAAATAATAATTATGTTTAACCGCTTTATAATATCAGGCGGTTTTCCTGAACTTTATTTGATCAATTCTGAAGAAAAAGCCAAAATAATGCTCAAGACCAATCTTGATCTTACGTTCTATCGTGACATAATTAATCTTTTTGATGTGAAAAGAGTTGACGTACTTGAAGGTATTTTTTATTCTATCTTAAAACAGTCCGGCAATGTTGTCAAATATCATACGCTTACAACTGCACTGGGTGCGAAATATGAAACTGTGAAAACATACATCGAATACCTGTGTAGTTCATTTTTCATGACTAAAAGTCACTTATATTCAAGTAATACACTCAAGAGTTTCAAGAAGAATCCGAAAATATATGCTGCAGATCATTCATTTTTTAATTTATCAGACACCGATGAGGGCTTAAAGATAGAGACGATAGTATTTAACCATCTTATAAAACAGGGTCTTGATGTCTATTACTGGCAGGGAAAAAACAAACTGGAAGTTGATCTTGTGGTGAAAACACATGATGGGATAATTCCGATAGAAGTTAAATATAGAAAGAAAATAAAGTCAGCAGACCACAAGGGATTGAACGAATTCATGGAATCCTTTGATATCAAAAAAGGATATGTGCTGACAGATGAATACTTTGCCACAAAAGAAATAGATGGCAAAGTTATCTCATATATTCCTGTCTGGATGTTCTTGTTATCTTCGATCAAAGCGTGATATCTATATTATATTTACAAATGATTTTCTTTCGCTTTTTTCAAAAACTCGCTAGACTCATCCATTTTCTCGGCAGCCACCAAAATCTCCTTCGCAGCATTACCAAAACCGGCAGCCTCAATTTTCACAGCCCAATGCCTGAAACTTTTGCTGTGACTTTCATTGTGCTCTATCCAGTGTTCAACAAGATGTGCAAGTTTTGCTTCATCAATATCTTCAGTCATTAGATTACTCCTTTAATTTTAAGTATTTCTTCAATATTGTGTGTATAAATATTAGTCAAACTTTGACAGTTGTAATTAATATAATTGTCAAAGTTTGTCTAAAAAATCAAGAATATCATTTTTTTCTTTTTCTAAGGTTGAATCCGATATGTCGATTGCAGGTTGAAAAATATTCATATTACCTTCAAAATGATTAAATTCATTTAACAATGTTTTTCTTGACATTAAAAAAATTCGCTTTTCTTTATCAGAATCACCAAACGCTTTTAATATAATTTGACTTAACATGGAATATTGATCTGGATTAATATTAAATTTATCACATAATTTGTTTTCAACATATAATCTTAAATAGAAGTACATAAAGGTATGCTCAAGTGTTTTTGATAATAATTTGTATTCAGTGTTTGATTTTAAAATTTTTATGCTTGAAGGGTCCAATTCGATTATGTATTTTGCTGAAACTTTGTATTCAGTTCTAATTTTTACATCAAACAAATCATTATAAATCTCTGTTATGTTTATGGTTTCGACATTGTAACCATGCATTAAATTTGTTAATTTCTTATTCGTAGTGTCACAATTTAATATTTTTGCATATCCTCGCATAAAAGGAATCATAGATATTAAAAACATTTTTTCATCTTCAATCTCATCCATTATGTTTGTTCTAAAAAGATTGAGCAATTTATCTAAGTAAAGTAATATTTTTTGCTCATTTGGATTAACCCTAATGAATCCATTTTTTTCAGTTTCGAAATTATTAAATAAATATAAATTGAAACAATTTTGCTTTTGATGTTCCATCAATTTAATTAGATCAGTATTATGAGTTAGAATTATTTGGTTTTTATTATTTAAAAATTTAATAATACAATAAACTATTTTATTTTTATAAATTGAATCAAAACTGGATATAGGATCATCTAAAACAATTATTTCTTTATCTGACTTTTTCGCTTTTAATAATTCAAATGCAAGTGAAATGAAATTTTGTTCACCTGTACTAAGCAATAGATCATCTCTTTCTTTATGCAGTAATTCACTGTTTCCTAATAATAATTTCAAATTATTATCATCATCTCTTTCAAGTTTTATATTTTCCGCTATATTTTCACTTATTATTGTTTCAATAAAAAGTATATCTTCATCGGAAAATTCTGGTTTATTATTTAATAGTTTATTATATTCAGCGCAATTCGTTACTAGATTTGTATTCTTTAAGCAATTAACAAATAAGTTGTTAATTTGCTTATTAAATATAGTGAAATACAAATCAATTTCAACTTTCAGTTCATCTACTAATGTTTTATTTTCGGACTTTATCGCTTCTAAAAAAGTCGATTTTATACAGAAAGGATCATTATCAACGTTTATTAAATCAATGATATTTTTCAAAATTTCCTTTGTCATACCATCCAAAGAGTCGTAAAGGTCAGTTTTTCGTTGGTTTTTTAATTTTAATAATTCACTTGGGTTTATTGTAGAATCACAAATTATACATTCCTCAATATAATCAAATTTTGTAAGAATTTTGATGGCTTCCTCGTGTTCTTCTATTTTAATTACATTTTCATTTTTATGAATTTGTGAATTGTCAATTTCTAATATTTTTGAAATTACTGAATTGGGTTTTTCAAAATCGTCTTTTAAAAAAATCATTCCAGTTTTGTCGAATTCTTCTATCTTTTCGAGAGTTAAATTATTGACACGACATATAAAATCAGTAATATCGATATCTTTTCCTTTAATTTGTGAATTTGCAATAGATTCGATAATTTTTTTTAGGTCGGCATTTGCGATTTTATTTAATATTTTGCTTGATTTTTTTGAAATACTACAATCGATTTTTAATTTATCCCTAAGAGTTATTTCGAAAATACTCTTTTTTTCATTTTCGATTTGTTCTTTTAATTCAAATTCTTTTGCAATATCTTCACCCAATAAAAAATCATGTACATTTCCCTTTATAATATTTCTATGGTTTTGATCTTCTATAATGTGAAAAAATGTGTCATCATCTTTTATCTCAACATCATTAAATTTGGCTGAAAATTCGGTATTTTGTCCTCGATTTAATATCTTAGTTAAACTGGTTTTTCCAATTCCGTTTGGGCCATATAGTACCGCAATCCCCTCATTTGAAAATTCAATAATGTTATTTTCATTAAAATCATTAAAATCATTACAGAAGATAGTTTCTTTTTTCAGTTTCGAAAATTCTAATTTATTAGTCATATTTATATTTTATATTATGTGTTATTATAAATATATTCGCAAGTATAATGTTTTTAAGAATGTTTTTGTTGTATTAAATGAGGGATCTATATTCACAGCTTATAAGCGCCAAGGCAATTTTTTAACTGTCGAATGATTTATTCTGTCAAAATTTGAGAATTTTAGAACAAAAGAAGGCAAAACATTTCCAAGAAAAAGTAACAAATGTCAAAATTAGGTATTAGACAGGATTAACAGGATGTTGCTTGCTATTTTCATCCTGTACATCCCGTAAATCCTGTCCATAAATTCAGGCAATATGGTCATATTTTTGATAACATATCCTGAAATCGTAAAGTTACCCGCACAATGTTAGATTAATCAATTTTAAGCCAACAACCGCAAATCAAACGCCCCGTGGGTCGCTGATCTCTCCGGTCAGCGCCGATGCTGCTGCAGTCGCAGGGGATGCGAGATAGATAAATCCGCCTGTGCCCATTCGTCCTTTGAAGTTACGGTTGGCTGTTGAGATACAAACCTCGCCTTCACCAATGACTCCCATGTGTGCACCAAGACAAGGTCCGCATCCCGGTGTGATAAGAGCGACTCCGGCTTGCAACAGTGTTTCAGCAGTACCGTTGCGGATCGCATCAATCAGGACACTGCGCGATGCAGGTGCAATGACCGTCCTGACTGCGACCTTCTCGCCTTTGAGTATCTCTGCCGCCACCTCAAGGTCTTCAAGTCTTCCATTCGTGCATGTTCCTATGAATACCTGATCGACCTTCGTACCTTCAACTTCAGACACACCGCACACGTTATCCACTTCATGCGGGCGTGCGATCTGCGGCTCAAGATCGGACACGTCAATGTTGTACTTTTTGATGTATGTTGCATTCTCGTCAGAATACACGGGCTCGTACTCCTCCACAGCCCGATCTTTGATGAAGTTAAATGTAGTGTCGTCTGGCGGTACAATTCCAGTCTTAGCACCCATCTCGATTGCCATATTTGAAAGTGTCATGCGTCCGGACATGGAAAGCGATTCAATTGTATCGCCGTAGAACTCCACAGCCCTGTATGTTGCACCGGCTGCACCGACTGTACCTATCACATTGAGTGTCAGGTCCTTTGCAGATATGCGGTTACCCAACTTACCATTGATTGTGACCTTCATACTCTCGGGAACCTTGAACCAGAGTTTTCCTGTGGCAAATATCTCTGACATATCGGTTGCACCAACTCCAGTGCCAAAGGCACCGAACGCTCCATAGGTGCATGAATGGGAATCTGCTCCCACAACAAGTTTGCCTGGCAGGGCAAATCCGTTCTCAGGGAACACTTGATGGCAGATTCCTTCGCCGATCTCGTAAAAGTTTGAGATACCCTGTTCGCTTATCCATGACCGGATATCGTGCTGCAAAGCCGCAGCAGTTTCATTGTTCGCGGGTGAGATATGATCGAATGGGATCACTATTCGTTCGGGGTTCCATACTTTTTCAACTCCCATCTCCCTAAATGATCTGACTGCAAGAACACTTGTACCATCATGCGCCATCGCATAATCTATGTTCGCAGTCACAAAATCGTTAGCGCTTGCCTCTTTACCTGATGCACGGCTAAATATTTTCTCGCTAATTGTACTCAAAGATATAACTCCTGTTTAATCGTGATTTAGGATAAGCAGGTAAGGTTAATAGATATTTGCATCAGGGTGTGGAAATTTGAAGTTTACATGAATCTTGTTTCCATCAGTAATGCGGCAGTTCAGTATATTACATTTAAAAAAAACGTACACCAATTAGAATAGTCATTCCAAAATCAACACCCACATATTCCAAAAATGAATATTTCGGAGTCTTCTTATTTTTATGGGAAACCCATGCATGTAATTTAGATTTCATCATTATATGGCATGTGTTTTTGTAATATACCTATTTCGATGGTATTATTTGTTTACTTACGACAGGTTTCAATTAAAAAATTCACATATGTCCATATTTTTAAAAGTTGAACATAATCAAAACGACACCCCTATCCTCTCTAAAAACCCATCAAGCGGCACGGAATGTGTCTGGAACCCGCAAACTTTCTCAGGATCGGCGCCAAGTGCAAGTGCAACGAATTGACCAATATTCATGTGCACGAAATCATACTTTGTCCCGTACTCTTTTTCAATAACAGGCTGGTACCTGTCATACTGTATCTGGCAGTTTGGGCACATGTGAAGCACAAGCTCAACACCAGCTTCCTTTAAGCTCTCAAGTTTTGCATGAGTGACCTTGAGGGACAGATCACGGTTAACATGGATCTGTGAAAAACCGGCTCCGCATGTGAGAGTTTTATCCTCATACCATTCAACAACATCAGCACCGCAGGACTTTGCGATCGTATCAATAAGCAGCGGATGATTGGGATTTCCAATCATATCATCTGACTGTATCTTATAATAATGACAGGCATGATGTGCTGCAACGCGAACACCTGAAAAGTCAATCGTATTGAGTTTGCCGATCTGTTTAGCTTTTGATAAAAATAGCTCAACCACATGATAGAAATTGTCAACCTCATCCAGACTGTTCTGTTCGTATATCAGATCATCCAGACCAGCCTGCTTAAAAACAGAATTTATATTAGAGCGTACCTCATCATTGCTATTAAGCAGTGCACATGCTTCCTTGTTGATCGCATAACAGGTTGAGCACATGGGTGTGATGTTATTGTATCCATTCTTTCTTGCAATCGCAAAATTTCGCGCTGCAACTGCTGTTGTTGACATCTGGTCGAACAGGTCAAAATAGTATCCAAGACCCGTGCAGCATGATTGTTCATCGCTAACAAGGTAGTCAATACCCAATTTGTCAAACACATACGTTGTAGAACTTTCGATACCCGGATACTCGACACTGACAAGACATGATTTGAACAGCAGGATGCCGCAGTCGGGAATGTTTTCAATTTGCTTCATCTGTAATCTGCCCCTTTTTATCAACTGTATCCGATTCACTCTCAACCATCTGTTTCAACTTCTCCTGCCTCTCAAATAATCCAATTCCTTCAAGTATTGCACGAATCTCCCCTCTACCGCTGTCCCTCACAGCAACAGGTCCGAGTCCAAGTTCACTGCGCACGGCATCAAGATTATTTTTAAACTCGTGCCAGCGCCTGTCAAAATCATCTTCCATCTGTCCTACATAGAGATCAGGTATCTTGCTTACCCCAAGTTCTGCAAACGTGTCCCCGTATTCAAGCAGGACTTTAAGTCTGTCGAGTCCTATTCCTTTATTGATCGCCATTTGCCTCAACACCTGTACAACCTGCGTAGGGCTGTTGTTACGAGGACATCGAAGGTGGCATGTATAACAATAAAAACAGTTCCAGATAGTTTCATCTTCGATGACACTCATGTCGTTTTCCATCACACGTTTAATCATCGTGCGTGGATTGTAATCAGTGAACCGGGCAGCAGGACAGGATGAGGTGCATGCCCCGCACTGCAAACAGCGATCAATTCCAATCGTATCGGATGTCCTAAGGCTTTTTTTAACGGTCTCTGCGAGTGTATCACATATTGGTGTGTCGTATTCACTGAGTGTCTCTGATATCACGTAGGTCATTCTATATCCTCCATTTGTGCAAGGGATATAAATGTTTCAGCCAATCCTCTGTAATGTGGTATGTAAGCCTTTTTGAAATGAAGTCGTGCGCCTTTTTTGCCAAGTTCGCCCTTGAGCTGTTCGAAATTCTCAAGTGCAAGCGGGTAGATGAATGAACCGACTGGATTGTCTGTGGGTTCTTCGACCAGCAGCACTGCCTGACTTCCACGTTTAAACGCGTGTTCGATCATGGCTTTGGTGATAATTGTGGTTGTGGGCACTTGTACGATCTTAACATTTGCAGGATATTCTGCCACACTGTTACCAATGTTGTCGGCAGTGGCATAAGGGATCTCGCGGCTTAAAAATGCGAGCACATCTCCTTTTTCGATGACTCCATCGATCTCAGCCATAATTTGCTCTTCTTTGTAGCCGGCGATACTTATCGCACCTTTGCTGCATAATTTTGTGCAGTATCCACATCCATTGCACACAAGTGGATTTATATCGACATTGCCAATCTTGTCTTTTGAGATCGCCTCAAATGGACATTTGAGGCACTCGTCGCAATTGTTGCATAAAGAGCGCTCAATCTGTGCGATCTGTGGGTCACGTCTGATAACTTTATCCGAGATGAACGCGCTTGTACGTGCCGCCGCAAGTCCTGACTGTGCAATCGTATCCGTAACATCCTTTGGGGATTGTGCAGTTCCGCAAACGAAAATGCCATCTCTTGATGTATCGACAGGTTTTAGTTTTGAGTGCTTTTCCTTAACAAATCCATCTTCGCTGAGTGTTATATTTAATATATTGGCAACCTGCTTTGTGCCGGATGATGCTTCCATTGCGGATGATAGCACAACCATGTCGGCAGGTATTTCTTTTAATTCCTGGGTGAGAGTGTCTTCGATTTTAACAACAAGGTTGTGATTTGCTTTTTGTACCACTTCAGCCGGACGCCCGCGCACAAAAGAGATACCCATATCCTGTACTGCACGGTAATAGTTCTCATACAATCCAAAGGCGCGGATGTCGATATAGCATATTGTCACATTGGCATCAGGATATTTTTTTGCGATAAGGCTTGCGTGTTTGAGTGCTGCCATGCAGCAGTAGCGTGAGCAATACTTATTTCCGCTTTTGCCCTCGTCTCTTGAGCCCACACACTGTATCATGACAATGTTGTGTGGCATTGAATTGTCAGATGGGCGTGCGAATTTTCCAAGTGTTGGACCGTTGACCCCGAGTATTCGTGCAAGTTCCATCTGGGTGACAACATTTTCAAAAATACCGTATCCATATTGTGGTTTCCTGGAGGCGTCATATTCATCGAATCCGGTTGCCACGACAATAGCACCAACATCAAGTTCGATCATCTCGTCCTTTTGTTCAAAGTCAATAGCATCTACTTTGCAGACATCCCGGCACTTGCCACATTCTCCGCCTGTAAGTTCGATACAATGATCGGGATCGATGGAATATACCTGTGGTACGGATTGGGCAAAGCGCATGGATATTGCCTTTTTGTCCTTTACACCGCAGTTATAGTCATTTTCCACATACGTAGGACACACTTTGCTACACCTGCCGCATGCCATACAATTGTCTTTCACGTACCGTGGTTTTTTTCGTATTGTGACCTTGAAATCACCTGCACTGCCATTTACGTTTTCAACTTCCGAGTATGTGAGGAGTGTGATGTTTGGGTGCGAGCCGACCTCGTTCATAAGAGGACTCAATGAACACATGGAGCATTCTTCAGCAAGTTTTTCAGGAGAAAACATCTTTCCGATTTTTGCAGCATTGCCACCAATTGTTACTTCTTTCTCGATGAGATAAGTGTGAATGCCGTTGTTCGCAAGGTTAAGTGCAGAATTTATTCCTGCAATTCCACCACCTATGACCATTGCATTTGGATTGATCGGAATTTGTATCGGTATTAGTGGGAGAGCAGTCTGTATGCGCTTGATCTTGCCATTTAGAAGTGATATTGCTTTGTTTGTTGTTGCAAGGTTATTCGGGTGTACCCAAGAGCATTGTTCACGAAGATTTGCGATCTCAAGCATTGATGCATTCAGTTGTGCGTCCTCTACGCATTTCTTGAACAGTTTTTCGTGTTTTGCCGGCGTACAGGCACCGATGATGACTTTATCGAGTGAATGTTTGTATATGCTTGTTTTTATTAGGTCTTGTCCGACATTTGAACATAGATACTCACAATCAAAAGTAGAGATGTTATCCGATCGAATTTCCTGTTTCACTGATCTGATGTCGATAATATCTGATATGTTCCCGCCGCAGTGGCAGATAAATACGCCAACATGATCATTTGAATGGTTCATGTCTGCGTATTTGGATGTATTTGGTATATAATATTGACCTATAAACACAAATAACTATCCGGTATGAGAAATATTACCATGCAATATATCCGTTTCAGGATAGTAGTTCTAAAAGATTTGTAATACTGGTTTGAAATGAAAATAATATGGTATGAGTGAATTGTGGTGACATTCGATTTAAATTTAGACAAAACTCTTTAGTCGCTGTATGTTTTCAAGAATTGTTTTGTTCTCTGTCATTATCTCATCTTCAATGGTTTTTATGACATTTTCAAGTGGTACGACGAGTTTATAGAGTTTGATCGGGCGCCCTTTCCCTTCGCTCTTCTTCTCTTCCCGGATGTCCACCCAATTATATTTATTCAGATGCCGCATGGCAATGCTCACTTCAGGCTGCCTCAGTCCCGATGCCATCTCGATATCACGAGATGTGATCTCATCTACATTCGATAAGCAAGCAAGTGTTAGGGCAACAGGTCTGGTTAAATTCAGTTTTCGAAACAACTCAACCATTTCAAATTCACTATCCCCCATCATTGTAACTTGTTCATATATCATATAATCACCAAATAACTCCCATAATTCCTGAAATATATTAATTATCTATTAACATATAAGATTTATGGGTTGCATATTATAAATACGGTGTATATATATCTACTGCAAAAATGAAGTTTAATCAATATTTTACGGTATTGGTATAAAAAGTAATATAATAAATGTTGGTGGGCCCGCTGCGATTCGAACGCAGGACCTCCCGGTTATCAGCCGGGTGCTCCACCTGTCTAAGCTACGGGCCCGTTAGGGATTTGTGTGTGATGAACATCCATCACGCGACAGTCCAAATACGCATACAGGTACTTTAATATTGCGCTTAGGGTGTGAAATAAACACAAAAATTGTTACTTATAGTGATTGTTAGACGACCTCTATATACTATAAAAAACCAAGAGCCCCCGGAGGGATTCGAACCCTCGACCTGCTGATTACGAATCAGCCGCTATACCGGGCTAAGCCACAGAGGCACTTGGTGTTCCTAATAACAATATAATGATTTAACGATTTCGCTCACCCTCGCCAAAATGCCAGTTCAAGCGACCCTGACCTCAATACACACATTATACTGGTGTGGGGCATACGACCTGACCGTCCGTTTCCCCATAACCTCGATCTGTCTGCCAACACGCTTTGCTGCAGCCTCAATAAGACCGATGGAACCATCGAAAAGATTATCCTCATGCGTTATTCCATAATAGTGTATCATGCCGCCGGTTTTTATCAATTTGACCGCCGAATCCAGAAAATCATACGCATTGTGTGGCAGGTTCATGATAACATGGTCGGCAATACCTGCAAACCTTTGCGCTTCCGCTTCCACATTTGCATCCCCTTCAACAACCTCAACATTATCCACAGAATTCAAAACAACATTCCTTCGCAAAAACTCAACTGCAGCCGGATTCTTGTCAATCGCAACAACCTTTTTTGGACTGGCTTTCTTTGCGATCAGAATACTATAAGGACCAACACCTGCAAACATATCCACAACAACATCGTCAGGCTTGATCCATGACAATATCCGCTCGCGCTCAGTAGACAGGCGCGGAGTGAAATATGCTTTTGCAAGATCAACAATGTATCTGCATCCGTATTCCTTATGGATCGTTTCGGTCTTGTTCACTCCTGCAACCAATACAAATTCCCGAACCCTAAATTCTCCCACAACAGGCGATGTTGCACCGAGCACAGTATTAACATGAGGATGAAATTTTAGCAAAGCCTCACCGATCCGGTCGGCATCCGGATCATCCGCCTCGATTAGCGCAATATCTCCAATCACCTCATAATGCGGCATAAAACCCAACAGGTCTTCAAGTGTTGGTGCCTTTTCATGTTCTTCGAACTCATGTTCAAGAAACTCCACATCAACGAGATTCCCTTTCTCAGCATCATTCGGTTCCCTTACAATCGGAATGAACAAATGATCTGCATCAGATGTGATCTTTTTGGAACTATCAAGCAATTCCATCTCGATAAGAGCACGACGATTTGGTTCGCCATATCGCTTTGGCACTTTTACACAATTTATCCCCACATCACTCACCTCAACCAATGGCAAACCATGCGCCAAAAACTATCAGGAACACGCCACATGACACCAATATTCTCTCATAGGTCTTTGAAGACATTAAGCTTTTTCCGCGGCTAAACGATGCCGAAACCAAACTGTACCATCCAAGGTCAGCCATCCAATGTCCGATAACAAAAAATCCCGCTGCCAGAAGACTTATCTCAAGCCCGCGCATGACAAGTGCACTACCAGCAGCAAGCCACCAAATCCAGAAATAAGGGTTCGATGCGGATGTGAGTATGCCTGCTACAATGGGACTGGATACGATCGCACCATTTGAATGCAAAGCACCCGATGCATCGCTCGCACCTCTAATTGTTATTGCTCCAAATACAATGAGGACAAAACCCCCAACAACCGATATAGCGGATATCGCTTCACTTCCGATAAATGAAGTCAAACCAAGTACGATCAATATCGCGATAACCAATTCAAGCAGAGCGTGACCAAAAACCACTTCAGGACCTGCAATCCATCCTTTCTTAAGCGATGAATCGATTGTTGCGAACAACATCGGACCGGGCATGAGTGCACCTGAAAGACCAACAGCAAATCCAACAAGGAGCATATCAAATATCTCGAACATGGTTGATACAAAAAACCGGTTATTGGTTAAAAAGGTAATTGGTTAAATAGGCTTTGTGTATAAAGTCAATTATTCCATGACTTTATACACAAAGCTCTACACACGGGATTAGGGTGAGGGTTGGTTATCACCTCAGGATTCAAAGCAAGAAATCGTTTTATTTATGTATATGAAGACCCTGTACTATTTAGTACAGGGATAGTTATTGAATGTTAAAAGTAAACAGAAAATATAAATTTCATGATTAAGAAAATAGAATAATGTCAAATTGGAGTGAAGTTGATTTAAATGAAAGTTGCAAATGTAACAATGAAAGACTATATTTCAAAAAGATTTACTTCTAAAAGCAATTTTGTTGCATTTATTAAGGACAATTCAGGAATAAAATTATCAAATAATAAATCATATGATTCATTATTTTCTGAAATAGAGAAAAATATAGGTGAAGATAAATTTCTTTCAATTTTAGGTATTAAGAGTACAGAAGAGGCTGAAATTCGTACTATTTTAGCAGATGCGTTTTATAAAGCCCTCATTGAAACTACGTGGTCACATCAATTATCTCCGCTTTATGAAAAGCTAATAGGAGATAAACTGATAATAAAACGCAATGTTGAAAAGAGAGAACCTGCATATAAATTGGCCTTCAGTGTTGATGAAAGCGATTTCATCAAAGCATGGATAGATCTTTACAAAGAGGGTGTTCTTCCAGGTTTCATTCACTATAAAGATATTACTATCGGACCACTCGGATGGAAGAAGTCTCTTGAAGAAAGAGAAACGTTTGGAATAACATCTGGTTTATTTTCAGGAGCAGTCAATATCATATTCGATAAATTCGATGATAAATCAAGAAACTGCATATTAAATGCTTTATTGGGCACCATAGAACAAATTGGAGAAGATCCTAGTAGTTTCGAAGTTCCACAAGAAGAGGGAAATAAAGCATTGGAATATCTTAGACAAATTCATTCTGAAAAAGATGAGACTATATTTTTAGAAAAATGTCTCCAATTGTTTCATATATATCTTAATGACGAAAATTTTTCATTTATCCTCAATCAACTCATAGCAAATGGAGAAATAAAACCAAAAGTGCAAGGATTATATGAAAATTATCCATATACTTTTTCTGATTGGATTATAACGCCTTATGGAATTTTTAAACAACTTCCTTATTCAAAGAGAGAACCATCCAAGGCACTTTCCGATATTCTTAAAAAAGAATTTAACGCAGAAGATTTGGAGTTTGAATTAAAAAATTATCATGGAGATTATTCTCAAAATATTCTAGCTTACTGTATAAAAGAGAATCCAGAAAAAATATTAAATCAATTATTTGGAATGCCACAGTTACGAAATCTCGCAAAAAAAATGGACATTATTGCTGTGAAAACAATTAAAAATAAGGATGAATTAATAAAATTAATACTTTTAAAGATGGCTTTTCGTATACCTCCAAAAATTGTAGGAATATCAGATTATAAAAGATTTTTAGATGAAAATTTTGATAATCTTGAAAATAATCAATCTGTTAAAGAAATTATGAGGGAGGTTTATATCGAAACTGAGGGTATACTTCGTGAATTATCATACTTTTATATCTGCTTGTATGGTAAAAAGTCAACAGGTATCAATCCTGAAGTGCTAGATGAATTAATCAAAGAACTCAATATATCTGACAAGCCATTTCAACGTCTTACATTTGGCGAACATATAAAACTAATAAGGGAAATTAACAAGAATATCGAAAATGATGAACTGTTGGAAAAGAGATTTTTAACCGCTTTTAATAGGAATTATGCTGTTCCAAAAAGTCAGATTAAAATTTTGGATAAAATATCACCATTTAGAAAGCCCTTTATTCATCCTGAACCGAATAAGGAAATCCCCACTGTTGAAGAATGTCTTCAGATCATTTCTCAACTTCAAAAATTTTCAGAAATTATTGACAAAGAAAGTATATATCCTGTTAATATTCAAATTAAACGTGAAGTTACAAATGAATATGGTATATCATACTACGAAGTATCAGATGATAAAGGCGCTGAATGGTGGATTTATAAGCATAGAGTCTGGTTAGACTTTAATAAATCATATTATATGTATTCAAAGACGAATTTAGTGGCTGTCAATCCAATTATTATTGAAAAAATATTTTAATTTCGCGTTTCATAGCGAGATAAATAATTAAGATAATTATTAACACTTTCTACGTCCTATAATTGCGCCAGAATCGAATCACAGGAAGTTTACAATCCAATTGAAAATATAAAATTGTGAGCATCAGCCATGATGCCCTGCTTTTGCAAAGCGGGGTCATTGACGAACTATAATTGCATATCTTAATGGCTTTGTTTTAAAAATCGTAATATATCCCGATTTTATAAACAGATTCCTGACTTTTTACACAGGATGTACTTTATACACAAAGCCGGTTAAATACTAACCCAAAAAACGAAAGAGGGAATTGCGCATTAAAATTTTGACGCCGTTCCCAAATCTATCTTCAAATAGTGTAAAACTTAAAATTGATCTTACACTTACACTCACAGAATGATCTCAATATCGAGTTCTTCTGCCAGTTCCTTATACCTGTTCCTGATAGTGACTTCCGTAACACCGGCAACATCTGCGACCTCGCGCTGTGTCCTGCGTTCACCGCAGAGAATTGATGCGATATATATTGCAGCAGCCGCAACACCTGTTGGTCCGCGTCCGCTTGTAAGTTCCTTTTCAGAAGCCTGTCGCAGGATCTCAACACTCTTTGACTGTACCTCGCCTTTGAGAGTAAGTCCTGAACAGAACCTTGGCACATAGTCGATCGGAGATGTAGGCATGAGTTTAAGGGACAATTCTCTTGAGATAAATCGATATGTCCTGCCAATCTCTTTCCTGCTGACCCTTGAAACCTCTCCAATCTCGTCAAGTGTTCTTGGAACACTGCACTGGCGGCATGCCGCATACAACGCTGCAGCCGCAACTCCTTCGATGCTTCGCCCACGGATAAGGTTCTTGTCAACGGCTTTTCGATAAACGACAGCCGCGGTCTCACGCACGGTTCTTGGAAGACCAAGTGCAGATGCCATACGATCGAGTTCTGAAAGCGCAAAAGCAAGGTTTCGCTCTGTCGCATTACTGACTCGAATCCTACGTTGCCATTTTCTCAAACGATACAACTGCGCACGGTTCTTTGATGATATTGACTTACCGTATGAATCACGGTTTCGCCAGTCGATCATTGTAGAAAGACCTTTATCGTGAATAGTATACGTCATTGGTGCGCCCACACGGGAACGCTTCATGCGCTGATCGTGGTCAAACGCACGCCATTCCGGTCCCTGGTCAACAAACTCCGCATCAACAACAAGACCGCAATCAGCACAAACAAGTTCGGCACGTTCATAATCATGTTCAAGATTACGACTTCCACATTCCGGACATTCGACCTTTGCTTTTACTTCATCTTCACTTTTTTCGTGCTCTTTACGTGCCTTGATCATTGCACGTACTTTCTCTCGTTCAGAAGTTTCTGAATATCGTACTCTTTCGACTTCAACCATTTTGGCATCACCTTGAATTTATAAATATAATGTTTATCAGGCCATAGTTTAAATATATAATCACAAATAATCACAATAAATGAATCTCGTCATTGACTCGTATCATAAAACATAAACACGGTCATTTGCGTGAATATGTTGTTTCGAATCCACGCCCTTTGACAGTTTAACATAAATATATGGATGTTCCACAGGTCCAATAATACCACTAACTTTCCCGATTTGCTTAACCGATTTGTTCAAAACAGCCGAATTAAGTTTAGGTACTTTACTGGCATGTACTTTATTGGCAGATTTCCCAGACTCGGACGATTCCAGTCTCTCGTCCCGGATAATCAAACCCCGAGGTGTCAATACATGTAAAACAGTTCCAAGTCGTTTCATTCATCCCTCTCGATTAATCACATATATATTGATTTGAAAGTATTTATACAATATAACCATTCTATATAAAGGTCTCGCAACTATTTAAATACTCTCTATTTTCAAGTATATAGCATTAATAAAACATCACAATTTGACCTATGGGACCAACATAAAATAATTCGCACAGATCAATTGAAACCACAACCTTAAATACGAAATAACACTTTTTGAAGGTAACTATTTATTGCAAATATATGGCAAAATTATCGATAACAATATACTACATTCCGTGGAGGAAAATTGGTGGCAGATCAAAAATTTGTATACTTTTTTGGAAACAGTGAAACTGAAGGTAAAAACAGCATGAAAAACCTGCTTGGGGGAAAAGGTGCAAATCTTGCTGAAATGGCTAGCATGGGAATTCCAGTCCCATCCGGATTTACGATAACAACCGAAGTATGTGTCCTATACCTTAAAAATAAACAATACCCCGATGGTTTGATGGAACAGATAGATGAAGCGATCGGTAAACTTGAAAAGATAAATGGTAAGACATTCGGAGATTCCGAAAACCCACTACTTTTATCAGTTCGTTCAGGTGCACGCGTGTCCATGCCAGGGATGATGGATACTGTCTTGAATTTAGGGCTGAATGATAGATCCGTATTGGGACTTGTCCGCAAGAGCGATAATGAAAGATTTGCCTATGACAGTTACCGCAGATTCCTCACAATGTTTGGAGATGTTGTTCTTGACATCGAATATGAGAAATTCGAATCCATAATAGGTGAAGTGAAAAAAGAGAAGGGAGCCAAACTTGATACTGAACTTGATGTTGATGCACTCAAAGAACTGGTTAAAAAGTTCAAGGTATTGATCAAGAAAAAGACCGGCGAAGATTTCCCACAGGACCCACGAAAACAACTCCAGATGTCTATTGATGCTGTTTTCGGCTCATGGAACAACCAGCGTGCCAATACATACAGGCGTCTTAACAACATCCCGGGTGATTGGGGAACCGCAGTGAATGTCCAGACCATGGTGTACGGCAACATGGGCGAGACATCAGGTACAGGCGTAGCATTTACCAGAGACCCGGCCACAGGTGAAAAACGGTTCTTTGGCGAATATCTTATCAATGCACAGGGCGAGGACGTGGTTGCCGGTATCAGGACACCACAACCAATTGAGACCCTGAAAGATAAAATGCCTGAGAATTATGAAAAACTGGTTCAAATATACCAAAAACTTGAGAATCATTTCAAGGATATGCAGGATATCGAATTCACCATCGAAGATGGTAAACTTTTCATGCTCCAGACAAGAAACGGAAAGCGAACTGCAGCTGCAGCTGTTAAGATCGCAGTTGATATGGTGGATGAAAAACTCATCGACAAGAACACTGCGCTTTTACGGATCGAGCCTGAACAGATCGACCAATTATTACATCCGATGATGGATCCTGACGCCGAACTGGAAGTTATCACAAACGGATTGCCTGCCTCGCCAGGCGCGGCGGTCGGTAAAGTCGTGTTTACCGCAGAACATGCCGAAGAGATGGCAAAAGACGGCGAGAAAACAATACTTGTGCGTACCGAAACGTCTCCTGAAGACATAGGCGGCATGAATGCAGCAGAAGGCATACTCACAGTACGTGGAGGTATGACATCACACGCAGCAGTTGTTGCAAGAGGAATGGGTAAACCTTGTGTCGCCGGATGTGGTGACATTACAATTGACAGGAAAAAGGGTATAATCTCAGTTAATGGATACACTATCAACGAAAAAGAATATCTGACTCTTGACGGTACCACCGGAAATGTCATACTTGGCGAAGTAGAACTTATTACAGCAGGTTTTAGCAAAAATCTTGAAACAATACTTGAATGGGCGGATGAGGTTCGTACACTTGGCGTAAGAACAAATGCAGATACACCTAACGATGCATCAATCGCGCGCGATTTCGGTGCAGAGGGTATTGGACTTTGCAGGACAGAGCATATGTTCTTTGGAGACGACAGGATCCCTGCTGTCCGTGAGATGATCATGGCAGAGAATGAATATTCAAGAAAGGAAGCACTATTAAAACTCCTGCCAATGCAAAAAAGCGATTTCTTAGGGATATTCCGTGCAATGGAAGGATACCCTGTGACTATCAGACTTCTTGACCCGCCATTACATGAGTTCCTTCCAAATCATGAAGAACTTACAGCAAAACTAAGGGAACTCAAATCTACAGACGGAGATCGAAAAGAGATCGAGCAGGTAAAGAAAGTAATCGCACGTGTGGAAGCGTTACATGAAATCAACCCGATGCTCGGACACAGGGGATGCCGTCTTGGGATTACATATCCTGAGATCTATGATATGCAGGTTGAAGCTATCATCGAAGCTGCATGTGAACTCAAATCAGAGGGCATGAATATTGTCCCTGAAATAATGATACCTCTTGTAGGTCATGTTGAAGAACTTAAGACCACAAGGAAAAATGCAATACGCGTGGCTGAATCTGTGATCGATAAAAGAAATGTGGATCTGGAATACCTTGTTGGTACAATGATCGAACTTCCAAGAGCTGCAATTACTGCTGACAAAATAGCAGAAGAAGCTGAATTCTTCTCATTTGGCACAAATGACCTGACTCAGACAGCTTTCGGGTTCAGCAGAGATGATGCAGGTAAATTCCTACCATATTATGTAGAGCATGGAATCCTTGACAATGACCCATTCGCAGTGCTTGACCAAGACGGCGTAGGTCAACTTATCAAAATGGGAATCGAGAAAGGACGATCCACACGTCAAAATCTCAAGATAGGCATCTGCGGCGAACACGGCGGCGAACCACAATCGATCAAGTTCGGACACAAGATCGGACTTAACTATGTAAGTTGCTCCCCATACCGTGTGCCAATCGCAAGACTGGCGGCGGCGCAGGCTGTTCTTGAAAAGGATGAATAGATTGCAATAAACTAATTGATAATAAGGACTGGCAGCGCCTTACCAAATCCAGCCGCCAAAACTATTTTTTACTTATTAATTTTCGCTTGTTTCTTCTTTGTTCTCGCCATCCCCATATCCAAGCAAACTTCGAACAAGCAGCACAAACAGGATTAGCAAAACTATCAGAAGCGAGAATAATAGCAGAGTGATCTCATTGCTTATCGGAACTTCGAATATCAGGTATACCAGCATTATAAGAACAAAAATTTCCAAAGCTGCGATCTGCGACTTGTTGAATTTAAACATAATACCTATAAAACACAATGAGTTAATAATTTAACCATATTACAACTTAAATTTATTATGCCATATTATAATTTCAATGAGACTGTTTGTCGAGTGAATATAGATCACTGCATGCTTCATTTACGAAAGAAAAATCAATAAGATTGTTTATTTGGCAAAAGATATAATCTTCTGGTATGAGTTTTTCACAAATGGTTGGGCCGTTAACAAAAGTGGTTTGTCTGGAGTTTTGTATTGAAAATACTACATCACACTGAAATTATATATTTTATGTAATATAAATCAGAAACATATATAAGTACTGCTACATGTATCGGATATTATAGAATTTAGTGCAGATGTTGTGAAAAATTAGAAGGAGTTTTCAACTTTTCTGACAGTCTCATACGTATAGAATCCATCATAATGAATTCATGACGTTTTCTGCGGTTTTCCATGAATGCCTGACAATATCAGGAAGCGAACCATGCTCCTTTGCCCAATCCAGAAGAAACTGTTTTGTTTTTGGATCAGACGGATACCCGCTACCAAAATCAATCCCGATCTCTTTTCTCATATCATCAACCAACTCATCACGTCTTACCTTTGCAAGAATCGATGCTGCAGCAACCACCGGATACACATCATCCGCCTTGTGCTCAGAGATTACCGTTAGTTGTTTTGCGGCCTCAGGATATTTTCGAGAATAGGCATCTTTCACATGCCTTCCAAATCGATCAGCATTTACATCTGCCGCATCCAAAAAAACCTTATCTGGATGCAGATTCTCCAACACACGGGAAAAACCAGTGACCGTGATAACATTCATGGTCATGATCTTGCGCAGTTCATCGATCTGTTGTGGGCTGATCTCGAATATATAAAAATCGTCAATGTACTTCTTGATCTGCCCTGCTAATTGTTTCCTTTTTTTAGGTGCGATCTTTTTTGAATCCTTAACCCCAAGATTCTTAAGTGCATTAATTCCTGCCTCATCAGCCATAACGCCAGCAATACACATTGGACCTATCACAGGACCTTTACCTGCCTCATCAATTCCTGCAATTTTCATCATGACCTCAAAATGGAAACATCAACACAGGCATTTATCATATAAACATCGTGAATATGATATATCCTATTGTCATCATGATGACCGAATGCTTAAGTCCGGCCATCACGCTGCCTTCACCCATTGCACCGGCCATAAGCCCTGAACTTACTCCCTGAATGATAGCTGCATGCTTAAAGAGCTGCGTATATGCTTCAAGATCAAAACTTCCAAGGAAGCCACCCTGAGCACCTGAAGATGCCATTCGTTCGCCTGCCGCAGCCATCTCAGCAAGGAATGTAGTGGATATGACAAATATAACACCCACAAAGACAAGAAACGACATGTAGATAATAACAATGTATATCATCATGGTCATCGACCGTTCAGCCTTCATTTCCTGTTCAGATGCTGCATCCCTCGCAGCGACCATGAGAACTTCCCCTATGTCACCACTTGACTCGTTCGCCTTGGTAATAAGAGTCAAGGAACGTGCAACAACCGATGTCCTTAATCTGTTCGCAAACCTGACAAGAGCATCATTGATCTCAAGTCCCCATACGATGTCTTTCCATATCTTTTTAATCTCCTTACTAAGCGCTTCGGACTCAGACTTTGCCATAAGTCGTATTGAATCCCTGAGCGTCATACCGGTCTCATTGGTACTTGCAAGTTTTTTCAAAAAATCAGGAACGCTCTTTTCAAGCTTTTTTCGCCTTCGTGATATTCTTTCATGGAATAACATCAGGGGAATAAGAATAATATATAGAGCCATAACAATACGATCATCAATGAAATTAACCATCACCGCAGTATCGCGCAATGAATTAATGTTCATTGCAACAGGTATAATAACATAAAGAAGTGCTATAGGCACAGTGACTGCCAATGATACCATCGGATTATTGAGCATTGGCTTTAGTGGTCTTTTTATAATCTTCTTAAATGCAAGTGATTTTTTGGATTTGATGAATTTTTCGAAATTCGTCCTTTCCCTTACCTTTTCTTCAGTCTCGTCAATCACTTCACCTTCCACATCATAGACCGGTGCAAGATGCGCAGGAACGTCCGGGATCCCATGGTCCAACACAGCCTTTGTCGGCAGAAGCTCAGGTTCACCCATCTCACCGGGCGTAATAATACTTATCATGACCACAAACATGACAGAGCCTATAGGAAGAACTGCGTATATGATGGCATAGACCATCGTCGATGTCCCTGAGCCCATTACAGCCATCATGACACCCATTATGATAATGAACAACGGCCCGGCAACAAATGCCGTCACGTATGATTCTGCAAGCAATCCCAGTGTTTCCAAAAATCCTTTCTGGTCAATAATAGTTTGCTGGAGATACTGGTCGGCCTTATCCTGGAAATATCTGGAAATGTTACCCCCACTGTCAATAACAGTCAGAAGGTTATACATAAGGTCCTGGAACCTTGAAGAGGGTGTCATCTCACTGACATTTGCAAGTGCAGTCCTCAGATCATGCCCGAAGTAATCCATATCGCGTACGAATGTATCAATTTCCTTAGATGCTTCCCCATACGTATCCTCTGAGCGTGCAAGCAACCTGAACACATCTATGATATTCATGCCGCCCTTGGTCAAGGCATACATAAATGTAACAGCATAAGGAAGCTGCCTGTCGATCTTGCCTTTGCGCTCACTTGCCTGAAATCCGGGATACAGCATAAAGAACCCATAAGTGATACCGCCCAAAAGCGCAGTCAAAACTATAATGATGAAAAAAGCTACAATCAGTTCCTTATAATCAAGTATCCATGCAGTTGAAGGTCCAAACGTTAATTTTGTGATCTTATCCGGCAAACCAACAACAAGCAAGACAATGTATGTAGTAAAAAGACCCAGTATTGCACCGATAAGTCCACTTACAATAGAATAAAAAATGGCGTTTGATATGTACATCTCATATGATGTCGGAATCCTTGCCTGCTTGAGCTTAAGCTGCAGATTGGCATACTTGCTTTTTTTGGCTTTCATCCTGTCCCCTAAGAGAACAAATGGGA
Source organism: Methanosarcinaceae archaeon (assembly GCA_030611265.1). Lineage (GTDB taxonomy): Archaea > Halobacteriota > Methanosarcinia > Methanosarcinales > Methanosarcinaceae > Methanovorans. The sequence goes on from JAUWQD010000001.1 coordinate 86,937, forward strand.
TCTTCTTGAACAAACTCAAAAGTGCAGTGGCTTTTTTGGTATAAACATCGATGACAGAAACTGAATCCTTTCCACCATTTTTAGATTTTTTACCTTTTTTCTTTCGGCTTTTTTTGGATTCAGGTGGGATAGACGATTCGGATTCGACAGCGTCTGCTAAATCGAGTCCTGCATTGGACTCAGGATCACTGATAGTCAAATCATCTTCATATTCTGTCGGTGTGTTGTTTTCCATCATTTCACCACACATAAAAAATATTACTCAACCAGCTTGAGTTTCTTCAACACCTTTTCTGGAGTTGCCTGATAAGCATTGATTATCCCGGATATCTCCTGAAAGTCAGTAATATCGTTATTAACCATATACTCCAATACCTTCTGGCGATAGATCAATTCCTGTCTAACTTGTGCACTGGTCCATCCTCTCCGCATCTGTATATCGGAAAGAGCCTTTGATTCACCTGTCCTATGGAAAGTATCAGTTGTCGAATCCCATACAAAAATATCATTTGTCCGTATGTTCCTTGTATTCGGATCAATATCTACGATCTCTACAAGTTTTGTATTTCTCCTGACTCGGTTTCCTTTCGAATAGGTTTGCGTCTGTATGCTCATGATGTCCAATGCCTGGATCATGGTACGCGGCACACTTATTGGAGGGTTCTCAAGCCTGTGGATTGCTGATGCTACTGAATCTGCATGCATGGTCGAGAATGTTGTGTGACCTGTAGACATTGCCTGGAAAAGCGTGAGCGCTTCCTTGCCTCGGACCTCACCAACAAGCAGGAATTCCGGTCTCTGCCGTAGTGCTGCTTTTAGAAGATCGTACATATCGACCGCACCACGCTCATCTGCTGTGAACGAATCCCTAGTAAGACCGGGTATCCAGTTAATATGTGGGAGTTTCAATTCACGTGTATCTTCAAGAGAAATTACCTTTGCTTTTTCAGGAATAAATAATGAAACTGCATTTAGGGATGATGTCTTACCCGAAGCCGTACCTCCGGCGTATATTAGACTCTTATTGTTTTCAATACACAACCAAATGTATGCCATCGATTCGGCTGAAAAGGTATTCCATTTTATCAGGTCGATCGGTGTGATAGGAACATCACTGAATTTACGGATAGTGAAAGTACTTCCATGAGTGGTTATCGTAGTACCCAGAGTCATCTGGATCCTTGAACCATCCCCCATAGTCGCATCGACCATTGGTTCTGCAACAGATATATGCTTACCACTCCTTTGTGCAAGCCTTATTATAAAGGAATTCAACTCATCTTCATGGTATACGATATTCGTTTCAATGTTGGTATATTTTTTATGATATAGGAAAATCGGTATGTCATGACCATTTCCTGATACATCTTCAATAGTGTCATCAAACATGAGGGGGTCTAGTTTTCCGAACCTGATAAAATCACGTTTGATGTAATATGATATCTTTGCAAGCATTGGAGGAGTGATCTCTATAGCATAGTCCTTGACAATAAGACGAATCTTATTCTCAAGTACTGCATCTTTCTCTTCCTCTTCACCCAATTCCTCTACTAAAAGAACATCACGAAGCCTGTCTTTGATCTCTGTCAAAAAGGTTTCTTCAAAATCTGAAAGTTCCGGTTCAACCACATAATAGATGGAGTGGTTTTTATCTTCATTAAAAAGAACCACAACAAAAGCATAAGGTTCGTTTACCCAATGGCGTTCGAGTTCTTTATATCCTTCTACACCCCTGAATATACAAAGTGGACCATGCAACTGTGGATCATATGGCTCAACCTCAACTTCTTCCTGCTTGAACAGGTTCTTGATCTTGCCTACAAAACCAATCTTTTCTTCTTCCGCTTCTCCCTCTACTTCTTCGTCAGGTTTCCCTGTATCCTGAACAATGTCTCTGGTACTTGCTTCTTCAATAAGGTCCTTTACCAGATCGCTTGCTGTTTCTTCGACTTCAACGGGTTCTTCCAGAGGAGATTCTTGAATTTCCTGCCCTTCATCTTCTGCGGAAATTTTTTCTTTTTCTTCCCCGATCCCTTCAATTTTTCCAGATTCTAATTCTTCCTCTACTTCTTCCACTGTTGGTTGTAAAAGATCATGTGAAACGATTTCTTCTTCACGTTCAACTTCTTCATCCAGCACCTTTGGTAATGTGGATGGTTCCGGGGTGGATGTTTCGGGCAATGATGGCTTGGGCGCAAGTATTCCAAGTTCACTTTCCTTTTTTTCTTCAGAAGCCCTTTTCTCAGCAAGCCTTTTCAATAAGTCTCGTGATTTATCCGAAGATGTAAGAATTCCAGATTCATCCTCCGATCCAACGGTCTTGTCAGTGTCCTCTGGCTCAAAAATCTCAGAACTTACCGATTTGGGCTCGAACTCTGCTTTTGGCTTGAATATCTTTGGTCCGCCCTCATCGGATTCTCCACTCACTTGTTCAGACAGTTCACTTTTTTTTATCCCATACACTGAACGCACCGCAGAAATAGAACTGGATTTGTCATCATTTTTTGAATCTGATGGCTGGCCGACTCCAAGTTGATCCTTCTTTTGGCGGAACTTCTGTAAGAGTAAATCACGATCCGCCTTTTTCTTATCGGCTATTTCACTGGAACGAGTCGTTTCTGAATTTTCATCGGCATCATCAGCCATCATTTCACCATTTTGTATGATCTAATAATATTGATACAATGAGTGAATAATTATCATTTTCATATCCATTGTACTTTAATAATATATCAGGTATTCAATATATAAATAATGCCATTCAGCATCCAGTACTAATTATTCCGTATCAAGTAGATTTATGCACAAAAGTAATATGTGATTTACTTACTTATTCTTTGCCATCCTAAAAAGAACTGGAAACAATGTGTTAAGTGATGGATTCTAAAATAAATTCGGCAATAATAATTTATGCCGGGTAACAAAATCAAATGTGAAGAAATGTGAAAACTATTTTTTTGCAGGCTTTTTGAATACAGATAAACAATATTCATCACCCTGTGCCATGTCTTTTAGTGTTTCAATTTCAACTGGCTCTCCGTATATTGCTTCAAGTATTCCAAGTTTCATACCCTTGCACACATTACATGCAATCGGTTGTTTTTTAACAAAATCAATATGTGGACATTTAGTGACCTTCACGGAGTAAGTTGATTCATTATCAACCACCACTTCTTTTTCATAAGGATATCCAACTCGCTCAAGTACATGATAACAATAATCAAATAATGCGGAATAATCATTTTGTTCTGCAAGCGCCCTAATTTCGGCTGTCGGTTTTAGTTTGCAATCTGGATGGGAAAGCGCATTCAAAAATGACTCCTTAGAGCATTCACGAAGCAACATCGCGGCTGCATTCTCACCAACGATCTCAGTCATTTTTTTAGGAAATCCACCAAAAATAACTATGTGAAATAGATCTGCAATATTATCAAGTCCCATTTTGTCATCCATCTTTTATCCATCCCGTTAAAAAATAATAGGTATGTGTGTATAATATTTCTAAAATGATTATTTTTGTTGTATATACAACTTAAGGTTAAGTTATAAATAGATATTTATATAAAAATGTTGAAATGTTGCCCTTTTCAGTATCAATCTAAGGTGTCAATTATTATTACTGAAGTTGGAGACCATCTCCAATAATCTATCTTTGATGACCTCTATGGATTCAACAGCCACGCCACCAACATCAATTGGCGCCAACCCTTCCAAATCAGCACGGACAAGTTCGGTATCATAATTGATCTCACCCAAAACTGGTATTCCCAGTTTACCAAGATGTGCCAAAACATGTTCTGACGACCCTTTATTAACAACCGCAGCAAGATGTTTGATCCCAATACCGCTCGCAAGGTCCTTGATCCGGGACGCAGTCTCGATCGAACGCATGCCGGGTTCTACAACAATGATCATTAGGTCAATACCACGAGTTGTGCCGCGTCCAAGATGTTCGATCCCGGCTTCCATATCAAGTATCACTGCGCTGTTATCCTTCAGCACAACATGACGTAAAAGCGCGCGCAAAAATGCAGAAGCAGGACACATGCAACCGCTACCGCCGTTCTCTATCGTGCCCATGACAAGCATCTTGACACCATCAGGACCAACTACCCCGAAATTATCGACAATGTCATCGACCTTTGGGTTCAACTTAAAAACTCCGCCTTCGCCACCTGCACGCTCATCGATCATCTCCTTATAATCAGTAAGCGGGCGTGGGGGATTGTCGATACCAAGAGATGAAGCGAGATTCATATCCGCATCAGCATCGATTGCAAGTACATCGAATCCATCCCGCGCAAGCATTCTTGCAAGAGTTCCGGAAAATGTGGTTTTGCCCACACCTCCCTTTCCTGTGATCGCTATTTTAATTATGGATCTCACCTCATATATCGTGTAACCTATGGATATGTAACATCGATATATTGAATGGTTTAATCTATAATTATTCTATCGTTTTAATCAGTTCCAGAACACCCTCAATTTCGGTGTCACCATCAATTGTAATAAGAGTCTGTTCGATTGGTCCTATTTTCAGGTTAATGTCACCATCTGGAACAACACCAATTGCAAATATATTCGTACTTGAACTTGACCATGGAGCAATGATCGCCATAACATCAATTGATGCACCATCCATGTCACCATTGAAGGCAATTGTACCTGAATATGTATTTGCAGTAACAGTTGAACCGTCTTTTACAGTAATCTCTTTTGTACCAACCTTTTTGAAGTTCTCAATATTGTTCTGGCTTGCCAGAGTGTCGATCTGGGAATCGATCAGACTGGCTGTGGCACTTGATGGCAGTGCAATTCCACCAGGCAGGACAACGCGAAGCGTTATTAACTGGGACCCTACTGTTGGTATTTGTACGTCAGCCTGTACACCATACTGATTTTGCAAGTTACGCAATTCCGCCAGTATATCCTGACCAAGTTGTTCATCCTGATACATGACCATCGCTGTGTTGACCTTTATTACTGTACCGGATATTTCTTCTTCCTGACTCTCATATACAACATCGCCACCCTGCACCCATCCATATTCAGAGAGTGCTTCACTGCTGACTTTAGCAGGTGTAGCTTCAGGGGTTTCAAGACACCCGCTTGTTAGCGTTAAGGCGAGTAGAGATACAATTGTCAAAAATGTAATTATTCGTAATCTTGAGTTTTTCATACAAATCACCATATAGATATATATTTTTATTGCTATTTAAATATGTGCTGACCTTTTACTGTTATTAGCATGCAAGTAACTGTGCCCCACTCTCATGAATAGCACAGTTTATATCGCATCCATGAGAATTATATCAAAGAAAAACATCATGCCAAACCGATTCGAGAAAGTGCGTAAAATATTGATCATTATCCTTTTATTGAATTTTTTTGTTGCCATAGCCAAGATAGCCTATGGTCTTATTTCAAACACGCTCAGCATGCAGGCTGACGGATATCACTCACTTTTTGACGGCGTGTCAAACATAATCGGCATAATCGGGATTCAGATCGCATCCAAACCCCCTGATAAAAACCATCCTTATGGACATCAGAAATATGAAACAATGGCGTCAATAGCCATTGCATTCCTCCTGCTATTTGTGGGATTCGAAATACTGCAAAGTTCAATTGACAGGTTCACAACAGGATCACAACCATGCATAACCTCGATGAGCTTTATCGTCATGGTTGTTACAACTGGAATAAATCTTTTTGTTACAACCTATGAACACAAAAAAGGAGTGGAGCTAAACAGTGAGATATTAATCGCAGATGCAATGCACACAAAAAGCGACATCTACGTATCACTATCTGTGATACTGGGTCTGGTTGCAATTAAAATCGGATATCCCATAATTGATCCGCTTATTGCGCTCATCATTGCAATAGTTATTGTACGCGCAGGTATCTTGATCGTGCAACAGAGTTCCCATACATTGTGTGATGTCTCCCGTATTGATGATGATGCCATCTGCTGTGTCGTTGAAGCAATGGAAGGCGTAATTGAGTGTCACAAGATACGAACACGCGGCGGTGCGGATGACATTCATATCGACCTTCATGTAAAGGTTCGTCCCGATATGCATACTGACAAAGCGCATGCGCTTGCGCATGATGTTGAAAAACGATTGATGGAGAGTTTTGCCGGCGTGAGTGATGTTGTCGTGCATATCGAGCCTGCAGATAGATAAACTAAAAAAATGAAGGAATCAAATGGGCATTAATTGTAATAAACTCGAACATTTATTTGCAAATGATGAATTCATCATTTCAAACCATGCAAGAGTTAGAATGTTTGAAATGAATAATATCTACTAAAGATATAAAGAATGTCATAATCCATGGTCAAATAATTGAAGATTACCCGGATGATGAGCCGTGTCCAGCAGCTTTATTTCTTGGATTTCCAAAAGGAAAAGCATGCCATGTTGTGGTAGCAGAATGTGACGACCACGCAAGAATAATAACTGTTTACTCACCGGAAAAGGATAAATGGATTGATTATAGAATAAGGAAGGATAAATCATGATGCCTGATAAATGCAGTTTTTGTAAAGGTAAACTTGTTAAAGGAAAAACTGAATTCGTAGTAAAAGTTGGAGATAAAGTACTTGCCATAAAAGATGTTTCAGCATATATCTGCGAAGAATGCGGTGAGGCCTACTATACCCCAAACATTTCTAAACAAATTGATGAATTGATGGAAAAATTCCATACATCAACGTTACTTATGCATCCAATGGCTGCAGGGGAATTAAGTTTAAGCGAAACGGTGGCATAGACTCTCCTGAGTTGCATTTCATGAATTCAGATGTTATACATTATCCAAAAAATCAAATAGCATCACGGAGATGTCTATAATCATGCCAGGAAATACATTCGGTCATTCATTCAGGATAACAACATGGGGCGAGTCACACGGGCGCGCGGTAGGCGTTACTGTTGACGGAGTCCCAGCAGGATTGTTGCTTTGCGAAGAGGACGTACAAAAAGAACTTGACAGACGCAGACCCGGGCAGAGCGAGGTATCCACACCGCGCACCGAAGCCGACCGCGTAGAGATACTGTCTGGATTATTCGAGGGCAAGACCACGGGCACGCCAATAGCGATGCTTGTTTGGAACAAAGATGCCAATTCTAGATCATATGATAATATCAAAAACCTTGCGCGTCCGGGGCATGCCGATTATCCATACATTGCTAAATACGGTATTCGCGATCACCGCGGGGGCGGACGCTCATCCGCGCGCGAGACCATTGGGCGCGTGGCTGCCGGTGCAATTGCAAAAAAACTCTTGTCTGAATTCGGAATTGAGATTGCAGCCCATGTGATAGAACTTGGCGGTGTCCGTGCAGAACCTGTTTCATTTGACGATATACTCAACAACGTTGAAAAAACTCCGGTACGGTGCGCCGATCCTGACGCTGCACAAAAGATGCTTGATGCGGTAACTCTTGCGCGCGCGGATGGGGACAGTGCAGGCGGTATTGTTGAAATAATAGCCCGCAGCGTGCCTGCAGGAATTGGAGAACCTGTATTTGATAAACTTGATGCCGATATTGCAAAGGCTATCATGAGCATCGGGGCTGTCAAGGGTGTTGAGATTGGTGCAGGATTTGAATGTGCGAACATGCGTGGCAATGAGATGAACGACCCGTTTATCATCAAAAACGGACAGATTGCGACCGCCTCGAACAATGCCGGCGGGATCATTGGAGGCATTTCATCAGGGATGCCAATAATATGCCGCGCTGCTGTCAAGCCGACCCCGTCCATCTCAAAGATGCAGCGAACTGTTGATATGTCAACGATGACTGAGAAAGAGATTATGATAGAGGGACGGCATGACCCGACAATACCACCGCGAATGGTTCCGGTTGCTGAAGCGATGATTGCCCTGGTTATTGCAGACCACATGATCCGAAGCGGCAGGATCAATGCAAATTCGTTGTAAAACAGTGACAATATAGGTGCTTTACAGTAACAACATCTGTGCTTTTTTACGCAAAGCTCCGCATAACCGCCGCAGGCGGTGCGTTTCTATGCCACTGACCCGCAAAGATCGCACCCAACTTCACCCATAAAACACGAAATGATAAAAATATTATCGACATAGGTTTGAAATTATATGGTGATGGGGGGAATGTGCCGCCTACGGCGGATTGCATCCTTAGTTCCCAACCTTAACGACCTGCAAATAGATGCCCATCTCGGCGAACTCGTCGATGAGATGGATAAAGACATGTTGATAACATTATCAATCAACCACATCGTCCGTCCTACAGCAATGCACAACATAAAAACGTGGTATGAAGGCTCTGCTCTCTCGCTGGAATATCCACAATTGTCAGTAACAAGTAAGAGCATAAGTGAACTGCTGAAAAGAATAGGCGACAGCGGCATCGCATCCATATTCATGGGAAAGATGACGCAACAACTCGATACAAAAAGTACACTTATGTACGACATCACCAGTCTCTCGAATTACTCCAAATTGATCGATATTTTTGAGTACCGCACTTTCCGCAGGTAAATCCCAAAAGTGAATCTTTTTACTGACATTCCGCACGTATATATAAATTCTGTACTATTTTGACTGATGGCGGTTTTATGTATCTAATCATTATTATTTTTATATTGTGAATACATTGTGTATACATAAACACATAATCTAACCACCTTTGGTAGAATACGCTCATAGATTATTCTGCATCATTTGTACATAAACATCAAAAAACACAATCAGCTGCCATTATTCAACATTTACGAAAAAAGATTTGTTTTCAAAATATACCTGCGGAATATAAGTTCTTGGTATCAGTTAGCTCTAATTATCCTTTGTACACAAAAGACTCCAACAGACACTATTAAGACCCAGAGAATTACCAATGGGTATGAATCAAACTTATCTTTGATACTTGGTAAAACAACATCTGTACCGGAAAAAATTGTGTTTTGCATGCGATATATGTCCAAAAGCCAATCACTTGTGATATATACTAAAAATAATAACAAGAAAAATAAGAAAGCTATTGCCAGATAGTAGTAAAAAGGAAGCGAAAGATTCCTTGCAGCATGTTTAATTTGTGCAAATATTGTTGAAACAGCACACTCTTTTTTGACATAATGGGTTTTTCTGATTTGATGGATGTGTATTATATATGTCAGTAAACAGATATCGACAACAAGTGTTACAATTGTGAATTTATATAAAATTGGGATCAAAACGATGCCGATTATGAATGTACCTGCTACAAGATATACCAAAGGAACTTTTCTAAACAAGGGCGTGTGGAATAAGATGTGTAGTACAGATGCTGCGAACACTATCAACGTTACAAATTGCATGATCACATTAATACAACCAATCTTTGTTTTAGTACATAATTTATAAAATTATGTACTTCGAGTTAATCCGACCGCCAGTGATGATTTTTTTCGTGTATTTCCGATTTTAAATATGTGGTAAAGTACAATCAATATCAGTGATCATTCCTCATGGTTCTCGCCTCAGGAAAAAACCTATAACAACAGCGATAATTGCAAAAACACCTTCAAACCCCGGCATTATTACTTCTTTGACATGATCAAGTTGCTCGCTCTGGGTAACATCATTCTGCGTCTTTTCATCTTCAACTGGAACAGTTACCTTTTCATAGACTTTTGGTGATGGAGTAAAGTCTCCAGCCAATTCCGTGACATATTTTGCGCGCAGTGCTGGCATATCAGCGATAGTATATGCATTTTCATATCCGCGCATATCTTCTAACAATAGTGGCATTGAAAGTTGTATGATTGGCTCTGGAAGCTGGACATTACTGATCGATTCCCAAACAATTCTTATCGTGTAGTTAAATTGTGCAAATTCTCCCGGCTGAATGATCTGATTGTACGTAAGCACGCTATCATCTTCAATTAGCACAGCAGATTTTGGCACCACATCAGTAATAATAACATTTACTGGCAAATCGCCGATATTCTCCATCTTCACATTGACGTCTATCAGATCTTTTTTCTGGACTTTTAGTGTTGTAGTTATTTCAGAATTCAATGTTTTTGTAACGTAAATATATGGTCCATGCACATCTATATCTGGTTCATTTGAGACAGTGCGAATTTCATCGCCCCACATGTTCCATGTTGCAGATGCTGCTGGCATTTCCAATTTACCGGGAATTTCAGGCAACAGTGTATATTCAAATACTCTGTATTCACCGGCAGGCAGGTCAAATTCCCATGACAGATTTTCATTTCCTTCAACAAATTTGAAATTATCAGGGATGCTGTCATTTAACACTACATGAACCTTTCTGGTTTGGACATTGCTCACACTGATCGAAACATAGACGTTTTTACCGATGCTGATCTCATCTACTATATTCTTGCGAATTTCGATTGGATCCTTTATTTTGATCGTTGCCGATCTTTGGACTGTGTGGACAGTACCTTTGGAATCACTCCAGCTTGCATTTACATTGAATGGATATGAGTTCTTTTTTGGATGTGGCGGGAATCTTAATTTAATCTCCTTTATTTTTTTTGCATCCCTTTCTATGCCTCCCAAATAGTCGTATGACAATTTGTAATCATCATTCTTAAGTGTCAGGTCATCGATATCAATATTAAATTTCACATCTCTTGCAGTAAAATCGCCGTCATTTTCCAGAGTCACATTTAGTTCTATATCAGAATCCAGCTCATATGGGCTTTCGGTTCCAATGCTAAGTGATAGGAAGGCTTCATCTTTTAGTGTTGGTTCCCCTCTCCACATCTTCACTTCCGCTTTTGGATTTGAAGGCCAAAAACCAAATGACGAAAATAGATTCTTGTCTGTGACATCAACAACCTGAAGTTTTACTTCATCATTGTAGTTCCAGATCGCTCCTTTTGAAAGAATTACCCGGTCTACTATTATATCATCTTTTAGGATATCAAAACTAACCAACCCTTCACCATTGAAATCAGTCAAACTAATCACATATTCCCCTACTGGAAATTTGGGCGAACTCCAGCTAAACGTGAATGTAACCTCATCGTCCCATGTAATGTCATCTTCGGCAAGTGCGGGGATAATGGATTGTAGAAACAGGGCAGTCAGTAGAATAAGCACAATCTCTTTATTAGGAACCATGTCTTTCACCGGAATTCAGGAATACATTTACATAAATTTTGCTGTATATTAACCAATCGTAATTGTTCCATTGATGCATGAATACCGTTGTTTTTCCGCATTTGGATCTTCATGTAGGTAATGCATATTTGTTGTCTGCAATGTGGCATTGGTTTCTGAATGGCATCCAACACATGCCATGTAGCTCTTGGATACGCTAGAATCAACTGTACCACCCGGCGTATATCCAAAGGCAGGTATTTCACCTATGATGCGGCTTGTTGCCTGTGTACTTGCATTTAGATAGAACATATCATGCACAGTTGCTGATGACAGTACCTTTCCTATGGATACTTTACTTGTAACATCATTTGTAAATAGCTCAGAATCAGTATAATTGTAATCACTATTTCCATGACACCTGTCATCATCGCAGAATCGCCTTGTTGAAGCGTGCCCTGATTCTGTAATAGGTGTGGTCTGGTGACAGAGCCTGCACAGTTCATTATATTCAACAATATCGTTTTCATTTGCATCCAGATCCATTTGGTATGACTTTGAATCGTTATCTCTGACCCACATCTGTGTTGAAGAATTCCACTCCCACGTATCATTTGACCCGCTGTTATCTCCATCCATGTTGGTTGTGATGTTACCAACAGCCGGGTCATAGTCAACACCACCGATTGCAAGATAAGTCGTATAATTGACATTCAGTGCAGCACGTTTATGCGCTGCAAGGACCGAATTATTTAGTGCAAGCATTTCCGTATGAACGTCGCTGTGACATTTTGCACAATCTACATTGGTGCCGCTCACAAATTCATGCGAGCCGCTATATAGTGAAAGTGTCTGTGGCACAGCTGTAATTGCAACTGCGAACAAGGACACTGCAATCAACACAAAATAGATTGGTTTTTGCATAATATCGTCTCTCCTAGCTAAACATGCCCATAGAATTATTATACAGTTTGGAATTATTTGTTGTAATAATATAATGACCTGATTGGTTAAGTCCACTTACACCTGGATTTATGATAATATCTCCGTTACTATCGTAATTGGAGTGGCAATTCGTACAATATATCTGTTTAGTCATATTGTGAGCAAGGTTTATGTTTTTATTAGGATCTGCACTGGGATTGTATCCATGACAGATGCACCCTGCCAATTGATGAGCGCTTGCCATAGTGGTTGAAACCTGATCCGGATGACATTTGATGCACATGTTACTTGCATTTGTTTTGTTTGTGTACAGTGTGTGGCTGTCCAGAAATATTGCCTGGGAATTAATTATGGCAACAAACCCAACTACAAGTAATCCAATGACTAACAAAGTTACCTTTACTCTCGCACCTATACTGAAAAGTTGTCCCAGTATTGTTAAGTTGTCTCTTGCCATCCAAATTACCGGCTATAAATTGCGATATCTTATAGGGGATTTTCATCATCTAACATCTCCACCAACTTATTTATAAGCATATATATAAAATTGGTGAAATGTTGGAGTTTATCGAGAAGGTTTTCATCGAAATCTTCTATAATATTATATATCTTCTAATATTATATATAATACGTATTTGGTTAAAATACTTTGGTTGACAAAAATGTATTTATTTTCACGTTGTATCTTCTACGAAAATGGCGCCCAATATTTATAAGATCATTCACTTTGTCCATTAAATGCGAAAAGATTAGTGTTTTATTGGTGGCGGAGTGATATGGCGTCAAAAATACCTAACAAATACGAAATATCTAATCTGTCATCGAAACGCTTCGCAAACGTGCCACACCATCGATCTCTTCAATGGTATCTGCAATTGCAGGTGGGACAAGATGTTCCCATTTTTCCCTGGCGATCATCTTTTTTCGAATTTCCGTGCCGGAGTAGACATCCCTTTGATACATCGGGGATTGCAGGACCTCAATACCGGCTTCTTCGAACAACCGTATGACAAGCGGATTGTTCGAATAGACCACGTCAAAAGGAGGTGTTCTCGAAAGTATGTATGATACCCATACTGAGTTTTGCTGGATATCTTCAATAGGCAGGGCATAGTGCCGAATATTGATGTCTTCAAGCGCATGCCGGATCATCATGACACGCTCACCTGCGGTAAACGGGTCACTTAGACCGTGACTTTTTTGGGCACTTCCAATACCTATTACCACTTCATCGACTTCATCTGCGATCTTTTTCAAGACTGCATGATGTCCGAGGTGATATGGCTGGAAACGCCCGATATAAAAGGCTCGTTTCATGTGCACGTGCCTGCACCTACTGTAATATCAGTGCATTCCACATTCATCGAATGAGAATTTTTCACAGACTTCGAGATAGTGTCCTGAATTGTTTTTGTGTTTCATTTCGGTGAGTTTCTTGATAAGGAACATTCCCGGTTTTGGATCATTATTGATCTCAAGACCATCTACCATATTGATATATTTCTCACCAACATCAGTTCGTATCAATACACTGTTCCATCCATCAGGTGCACCAACTGAACCTACTGATATGTCAGCATGTACTGATGTGTAGTCACAGCAGTTGTGGCATGGATTCCTTGCAAGCGAGGCAATCTCTGCGATTGGCACATTGTGCTCTCCACCGTCTTTTGTGTATGCCCAGAACTTTCCGCCGCCAAAGTCCATCTTGACAACATCTTCAATGTTAAGTCCAAGAATATTCGGTATAATCTCTTCCTGCATCTTGTCGTGGTGGAAACTTTCCATGCACAACAATCCAATAATAACAGCGATCTTATCATTTACGTTCTCACGTATTAGATTTGCTGCATGTACCTGACATGGTACACCTACAACAGCGATCTTACTGTGTGTTTTGAATAGGTCTTTTAAGATTGCATCAACAGGATCGGATGTATATTTAGTACCCTTTGTCTTGTCAACATCACCTGCTTGTGTGAGTACGATAACTTCAGTTTCCCATTTTTCGTTCATGGTAATACCGACAGCACAGTCGATCTCACCCTTTTCAAATAATGATTTTACTATTGCTGATGCCATTCCACCATCCTGACCCGGCAATTCGCTTTTTGCAGCAAAGAACCGTTGTACGTTTGCAAACTCATCTTCTGCGTATCCATCTACAACAGGGCAGACACGACCGCAGGTGAAGCATCCTTCACAAACATTTGGTGCAGCACCTTTCTCATACAAAGATAGGTCATCAGGGTCACGGATTGCTGCTGTAATATCAACAATAACTGCATTGGCAGGACATACGGCTTCGCATGCCCCACAAGCAGTACAGACGTCATATTCAATGACTTCCAAGATCTTTGGATGAACCATTAGTTCCCTCCGATGATCTCCTTACCGATGAGTTTAATGGCTTTCTCTTTGTTTGGTCCGATAGGTGATCCTGCAACGATCTGTGTTACGCCGATGTCAAGCAGGTCATTGATCCTTGCTTTACAGTCATCAGGTGTTCCGCAGATTGAGAATGCATCCATCATATCGTCAGTAATCATGCCGCCCATAAGTGCGCCAAAGTCGCCCTTTGCGATAGCTCCACCGATTGCGCCTTTTGCCGCAACATCGATACCGTGGCGCTCAAGCACCATGTCAGGTGAACCTGCAACAATAAATGCCACAACGACCTGTGCTGCATTTGCTGCCTTCTTTGCATCCTTGTCAATTGAGAAGCATGCGTATGCTGCAACATCGACTTCCTTTGGATCGCGTCCTGCTTTCTTTGCACCTGCTGCGATCTGTGTAACTGCAACTTTAAAGTCCTTTGGGTGTGATGCGTTGATCAATACACCGTCTGCGACCTCTCCTGCGAGTTCAAGCATTTTAGGACCCTGTGCGCCCATGTAAATAGGAACATTTCCTGTATTAAATGCCATCTTTGCGCCGCCGACCTTTACCATCTCTCCATCCTGTGATACTTTCTTTCCTGAGAAGTATCCGCGAAGTACTGCGATGGTCTCTTTTGTCATGGTCAGTGGCTTTTCCCATGCAATTCCCATTGCATCGAATGTTGCCTTGTCTCCAGGACCAAGTCCGAGGATCGCACGTCCACCTGAGATCTCATTAACAGCCCCGATACTTGATGCTGCAATTGCTGCATTTCTGGTGTAGGGATTTGTTACCCCGGTTCCCAATTTAATGGTGTTTGTGTTCATGGCAAGAACTGCCAGTGTTGTGTATACATCACGGTTGTTGTAGTGATCAGTGATCCATACATTATCAAATCCCTGTTGTTCTGCAAGTTTTGCATAGTGCGAAATCTTGAGAACAGGGTCGCTTGGTACAAACTCTATTCCAAATGTCATTTAACTCCTCCTTACATAAAATAATCAATATTCTGGTGTTCATACATCTTTAAAACATTATTGGTTTTGTTTTTGTATCTGGTACAACCTGATTTACCTGTTGTATGTGTCATCAATATGGATTCGGGTATGTTTGGCTGTATGATATTTTCACAAAGCGGGTTTACAACTGCTGGTAAATATATTTATCATTATTATGTTGATAAGGGAGCGAAATCTTTTAAAGTCTTGTCTATTCATTATTTATTGGTGAAATGAATGATTGAAACTGCCTATGAATTCAAGACGTCGGACTCAAAACTTGTTGAGAAGATAGTAAACGATGACAATGTTCACATAAACCACATCATATTGGAAAAAGGACAGAACATGCCGGAACACTTTTCCAATTCGAATGTGTATCTTATAATTGTTCAGGGTGAGATGAGGTTGACATTGAGCGATAATGAACCAAATAACCATCCACACGGCTCAATAGTGAATGTTCCATATAACACAAAGATGCTGATCCAGAATGTAAACACGCCGCTCATGGAGTTCTTTGTGTTGAAGTCTCCAAACCCCAAACATTTCGAAAAGTAAATCGGCTGGCAGTGGGGGTAAATAATTTATATCTGGTCTGTTACCAACACGTATATATGTATCAAAGTCACACATCATCTTAATAGTTTGAATGTCATTGGGGATGAGATTCAATATATGTGGGAGAGACATTGTTTGGTTATTTGTGATATGGTGTGAACCAAAGAAAGTACACCGTTCGCAGATACACGAATGGTTATATCTGTCTACTGATATACAGATAAATCCTAAATAATTTTGACATTTAGACTGTAAAGGGAGGTGAGATCAATGGGTGTTTCAGGAATTGGTGAAAAATACCGTTGTAACATTTGTGGCAATGAAATTGAAGTCACAAAAGTAGGCGGCGGTGCTCTTGAATGTTGTGGTGAAGAGATGGAATTAATTGAATAAACCAAATAATTGGAAGTATTTTAAAAGGTGAGTATACATGAAATGTTATCAATGTGCCAAAATGGGAAAGGATACGGATGCGATTGGCATTTGTATTGTGTGTGGAATGGGCTTATGTAAAGATCATCTGAGGCGGGAGGAGATTCCCGTATGGGACGGGGACTACCCTGTGCGGTTGAAACCGGATGTGGAGCATATACTAAGAATTGTTTGTGAACCGTGCCATGAAGCGCTAATGGAGAATTTATGAGGTGGTAATATGTTGAAATGTTACGACTGTATAGAAGAAGGGAAAGACAGTGAGGCAGTGGCCATCTGCATTGTTTGTGGAAAAGGTCTATGCGATGAACATGCAAGGAGGATGGATCTGCCTATATGGAGTGGAATTAATCCTGCACCTGAGAAAGTGCATAAGAAGGATCTTCCAAGGATCTTGTGCAATTATTGTGTTAAACAGATATTGGTAGAAGCATTCGACTGATTACGAACTAAACACATAGATGACACCTAGGACTTCAATAGAATGGAGATAATTACATATGAGCGAACATGAAGAAATACTGGAAAGTATGAACAAAAAGATGGGTTTCACCCCACCTATTCTGGATACACTTGGGGAACTTGATCCTGAATTTCTGTTAAAATACCGTCGGTGCGATCACAAGATGTTATCAGATGGTGCACTCTCCGGAAAGGTAAAGCGGTTGATGGCTCTTGCAGTTGTTGCATCCAGACAGTGCAATGAATGTACGGTATCCCAGATGAAAAGCGCCCTTAACGCCGGCGCGACAAAAGAGGAGGTCATGGAAACCATGGATGTCATTTTCCTGACAGCAGGCGCTCCTTCTGTTGCGGTCTGTCGGGATGCTTTGAAAATGTTGAAATGATCGATACAAATTTATCCACCATTGAAAATAATACATTGGAGGTACAATATGACCGAAAAGAGCCTGTTTTGCGGGGTTAACAATCCCGCAGACGCATCAAATCTTACAGATATGGAAAAGAAGCATGTGCCTGTTATCGCGGCACCTGATACCGTAACCGCCGGCGAGGCGTTTGAAGTAACCGTCAAGGTTGGAAGCACACCCCATGTGATGGAAGAAGTTCATCACATTCAGTGGATCGACCTGTATTCAGGTGGGAACTTTATCACCAAAGTTATACTCACGCCAGTGTTTATGACCGCAAAAGCGACTATCAATGTGGTCAAGAGCGGAGCGCATGAGACTGCTACACTGCGTGCGGTCATTCGGTGCAATGTTCATGGAATGTGGGAGAGTGAGAAAGAGATTGCAGTCAAGTGATTTCGATCAAACAACTTGATATGTAATATTTGTAAGGGGGTATTGTTCATTAAACCTGAAATAGTTGTGCTGTTCACTGCATTGATGTTGTTGACAGTAACTCCATCATTTGCGGCAGAGCAAACAGCGGCTGGCTCGTTATCTTCCAATCAGTTTGAAAGGGACGGTATATGCGCAAGATGCCATGGCATACTCTATTCCCAATGGGAGGGGAGCATGCATTCATTCGCCGAAGTTGATCCTTTCTACAAGAAAGAGTCAGAGATGGCAAGTATTGAAACCGATGGCTTGACTGACACATACTGTGCCCGTTGCCATACTCCTATCGGTGTAGTTTCAGGTGAGATTCCTCCGGTTGACGGTTCAGGTGAGAGCGATATCGCAAAACGAGGCGTTCAGTGTGACTTCTGCCACACGGTATCTGGCAGTGCAGGAATTGGTAATGCGCCTTTTATCCTTACTCCGGGTAACATCAAGTGGGGACCATTTGCGGATTCAAGTTCACCTTATCATAAGACCGAGTTTTCAGACCTTCACACAAAAGCAGAATTCTGCGGCATGTGCCATGATGCAAATCACCCCATAAACGACCTGCCTCTTGAAGCAACATATACGGAATGGAAAGCGGGACCATATTCTAAAGAAGGTGTCCAATGTCAGGACTGTCACATGACACCCGGTGTCACTCAATTTGAGGCAAATCCGGGGAAAGCGGCATCAATGGGTCCGAAACGAAATCACATATATACTCATTATGCAGTTGGCGGCAATGCGTTCATAACAGATATTCTTGGGGATAAAACCCACAGGGACATGGCAATTGAACGACTCCAAAGTGCTGCAACATTGGTAGTGGATGCTCCAGGATCCGCTGAAGCGGGGGAAACTGTGACTGTTGATGTGTCAATTACAAATTCCGGTGCAGGACACATGCTACCGACAGGCTTGACAGAGATGCGGCAGATGTGGCTGGATATTACCGCAACAGATGCCAATGGCAATCAGTTATATCGTTCCGGTGCCCTTGATGCTGATGGTAATATTGACCCTGATGCTTTAGTGTATCACACGGTTTTGGGTGATGCTGACGGAAATCCAACAGCAAAGGTATGGGTGGCAGAGAGTATTCTTTCGGATAACAGGATCTTGCCGAGAGAGACCGCAGTCGAGGAACACACGTTCACAATACCAGTGGATGCAAAAGACCCTGTAACCATCAGCGCTAAACTGCAATACCGATCAGCACCACAGGCAATTATTGACTATTTGTTTGATGAGGGTAAATATGATGTCCCAGCCATCAACATGGCACAAGCATCGGATTTGATCGACTTCGGTTCCGATGACGATATGCAAACACCACAAGCCGAGTCCACACCAGGATTTGGGGCACTTGGACTTGTAGGTATGTTGGTGGTCAGTGTATCGATCATTCAAAGGAAGAGATATGGATGGCAGACAAAGAAACTGAAATAATACCGGATAAAGTAGAAGATTGCATCGGATTGTTCTGTCCGGTGCCTGTTTTCAACACATCACAGTCTATCAACGATATAGAGATAGGCGAGGTGTTGGAAGTATTGACAGATGACCCTGCATCCACCAATGATATTCCGAGATGGGCTAAAAGGACCGGCAACAAACTGTTGAAATTCGAAGATATGGGCGATCATTTTCGATTTTTAATTGAAAGAGTGAAATGAGGATTTATTATGACTGAACAAAATCTATTATATGTACAGACAAGCGGTGTAAGCACACCTGAGCGATTGTATTCTCCATTCGTACTTGCACAGACCGCAAAAGCCATGGGAATTGATGCAGCCGTGTATTTTTTGGGAATGGGTATAACCGTTGTCAAAAAAGGTGAAGCAGAAAAGATACAGATGGGAAGTTTCCCGTCCCTTAATGAGATTATTGACCAGAGCGTTGCCGCAGGAGTAAAACTCTATGTATGCGAAGCATCGACCCAGTTGATTGGAGTTGACAGGGGCGATTTTATTGAAGGCGTTGAAGTGGTAGGTGCAGCAACCCTGAACGATCTTGTTCTGGATGCCGATGGGACAATGTGGTTCTGATATTGGAAAACATAAGGAATTGAATAATTGAGGGAAGGAGATCCGGGGGATATTAAAATAAAATGAGGTTATGGAATTGAACAGAATCTACATGGATAATGCTTCCGGCGCACCTGTTGATGAGCGTGTGATCGAGGCAATGATGTCGTATATGAAAACCGATGTAGGAAACCCTGCGTCATTGCATGATTCAGGTATCAATGCAAGGCGGGCACTTGCAACCGCAAGGGAATCTGTGGCATCCCTTATTGGTGCAGATAGCGATAATATTATTTTCACATCAGGCGGTACAGAATCCAACAATATTGCCCTTCGTGGTGCAGCCCAGAGGAAAAAGAGCAAAGGCAAACATATTATCACAACCGTGATCGAGCATATGTCTGTTATCAACACCTGCAAGGACTTGCAGCGCGAAGGTTTTGAAGTATCATTTGTGCCTGTGGATAAAGACGGGGTTGTTGATGTCGAGCGTATAGAACATGAAATACGTGATGATACTATCCTGATCTCTGTTATGTATGCGAACGGTGAGATCGGAACTATCCAGCCGATACGTGAAATTGGTGAGATGGCACATGAGAAGGGAATCCTGTTTCATGTGGATGGAGTTGCGGCATGTGGCAAGATCCCGATCGATGTACAAAAGGATAACATTGACCTGCTTTCGATATCGTCAAATGACCTGAACGGTCCAAAAGGTGTTGGTGCGTTGTACATTGGTAAAGGTGTACCAGTCCGTCCGATAATGACAGGAGGGGGACAAGAAAGAGGTATAAGGTCAGGGTCGGAGAATATTCCGGGCATTGCGGGCTTTGGCAAAGCATGCGAGATTGCAAAAGTGGAAATGGATGCCGATTCTGCTAAGATGATGGAAATTCGTGATCGGATCATCGAAAAGGTGCTTGGAACGATCAAATATTCGTATATCACAGGTCACAAGACAAAAAGACTGCCAAATATTGCAAGTATGAGATTTAGTTTCATTGAAGGTGAGAGTATTATTCTGGGCATAAACGACTTCGGGATAGAGGCATCGACAGGGTCTGCATGTTCTGTGAAAACACTTCAGCCGTCCCATGTTCTCATGTCAATAGGACTGCGGCACGAGGAAGCACATGGTTCGCTTCTGCTTTCACTTAATAGGTGGAATACCATTGAAGAGGCGGATTATATTATTGAGAACATTCCCAGTGTGGTAGACAGGCTTCGTATGCTGTCGCCATTGTATCCTGGCGAATAATTGTATAAAGGGGGATTTTGTATGGTAGAACCAATAGAGTACAGTGAAAAGGTGAAGGATCATTTCAGGAATCCAAGGAATGTTGGTGTCATAAAGGATGCCGATGCAATAGGGCAGGTTGGGAATCCGGTCTGTGGCGATTTGATGGAGATTCAACTTAAGGTTGAGGACAATATTATTAAGGATATCAAATTCCGTACATTCGGTTGTGCTTCAGCTATTGCCACTTCCAGTATGATAACTGAGATGGCAAAGGGCATGACACTCGAAGATGCACTGGAGATCACTCGTTCAGATGTTGCGGATGATCTGGGGGGACTGCCGCGCGTTAAGATGCATTGTTCAAACCTGGCGGCAGATGCGCTGCATGCTGCGATAAAGGATTATATGGAAAAGCAGAAAAGCGGTGCAAAAAAACTTGGTGAAAATGAGTATGAGGTCGCAGTTGTTGGAAGCGGTGCAGCCGGTCTGTCTGCTGCAACTGTATCTGCATACATGGGACTTAAGACCGTTATATTTGAAAGTGATACGTGGGGCGGTATTCTTAACAAGATGTGCTCGGCTCGATTGATCGAAAATTACCCGGGATTGACTGGCAAGATATCTCCTGCGGGTCTTACAAAATCGTTGCTTGAGGATGCGGAAAAACAACAGGTTGACCGAAAAGAAGAGGCTGTAATCAGTATTGATATTGAACAGGAGAGCGGTTTAAAGGTTTTGACAACTGAAGGGGGCACTGACATTACATATAAGGCTAAATTCGTGGTGCTTGCAACAGGAAGCATTCCTGTGGAATCCGGCGTTGTTGGCGAGGAAAAGTTTGCACAGGATGAGGGAGGGGTGTACTATCTCAACACAGATCCATCCAAACTTACGGACAAACGGGTACTTATCTATGGCAAAGGATACAATGCGGTTTCGACTGCCGAGTGTCTTTCTGGAATTGTTAACAATATCACATTGGTTACGGAAGAAAGTTCATTTGGTGTACCTGACAAGGTCATGGATAAGGTAAAAGGAATCGAAGCATTGAAAATCATGACATCAACAGACCTGCTGGAACTGCAGGGTGCAAAGAAAGTTGAAAAAGCGGTTCTGCAGGATAATACTGAAGATGAGAAACTTGAGATTTATGTAGATGCAGTGGTGCTTGTAAGCGAACTGAAACCAAACATAAAAGCGGCTGAACATCTTGGGGTCGAGATCGATGAATCCGGTTTTGTCAAGACCGACAAACACCAGCGTACAAATGTAGATGGTGTTTATGCAATTGGAAATGTTGTATCTGATGTAGATCTACTTATTGTTGCTGCGGCGCATGGGGCAATTGTTGGGCACGATGTATACAACAGGCTCAAGCCGCAATAGTATTGATTTTTGATAAACAGAGAGGATAAAATATGCCACCGGAAATAGATTTAGACGAATGTGATGGAGTCGGTGCATGTATTGAAGCATGCCCGATGGATGTATTGGAATTAGTTGACAATAAAGCAGTCGTTGCACGGCCGGAGGACTGTACCGAGTGCGGCGAGTGTGTTGATGCTTGTCCGGTGGGAGCAATTACGCTGCCATAAACGACATTACATAATAATGGGTATGTGGGTTATGGTGAAAGGAGTGAAAATGTCTGATAATGATAATACCATAAAACTTCTGGGTATATCCGGAAGTCCAAGGAAAAAAGCGACCGATCATGTGGTAAAGGAAGCGTTAAGGTTTGCGGAGGAGAATTTTTCGGTTGAGACCGATTATTTCTCTGCAAGCGGGAAAACGCTGAAATTTTGCATCCATTGTGATTATTGCATTCGCAAAAAAGAGGGGTGCGTTCACAAGGACGATATGGTTGAGTTGTATAAGAAAATGATCTGGGCAGATGCATGGATAATTGGTACTCCTGTGTATCAGGGAACGGTCAGCGGTCAGACAAAGGTCATGATGGACAGATGCCGCGCGATCGTTGCGCGCGACCCGAAAGTGTTCTTGAACAAGGTAGGCATGGCAGCCGCCGATGGAGGAGACCGTGTCGGTGGGCAAGAACCTGCGATCCAGACCATCCTCAATTTTTATGTGATAAATGAGATGATCCCTGTTGCGGGTGGCTCGTTCGGGGCGAACCTTGGCGGTACGTTCTGGTCTAAGGACAAGGGCGTAGAGGGCGTGTCAGAGGATGCGGAAGGGCTCAGGAGTCTGCGCCGCTCAGTGAATAAACTGATAAGTACCACAAAGATCATGAAAGGCATTCAATGAATGGAGGCATTGCCTGTGGAATTCACAGCAAATTTGACAGAGGTCATACAGCGAACCCATGATATCAAGAGTTTCAGGTTCAATCGACCTGCCGAATTTGATTACAAGGCCGGACAGTTCATATTTGTTACAATCACAGTTTTTGGTGAAAAAGTACGCAAGCCTTTTACGATATCCAGTAGTCCGACCGAAAAGGATTATCTCGAATTTACCAAGAAACTGACAAGTCATGATTTTTCCAATGAGCTTGATGCGATGGCTGTTGGTGATACTTTGGATATCGATGGTCCCTACGGGAATTTAACATTTGAGGGTGAGTATGACAAGATCGCATTGATTAGTGGTGGTATCGGGATCACGCCAATGATCAGTATATGCAAATACTGTGCTGATGCGGGACTTGATACGAAAGTTACAATGATCAGCAGTAATAAAATGCAGGATGATATTGTTTTTGGAGCTGAACTTGACAAAATTGAACGTGAGAACAAGAACCTAAAGGTTCTTCACACTTTGACACGGGCAGGTGATACTTGGCAGGGTTGTCGGGAGCGGGTATGTGAAAGCATGATCACACGTGAGATACCAGACTACAAGGAGTTTGTGTTCTACTTGTGTGGTCCGCCTGTAATGCTCGATTCTATGGTTTCTATACTGGACAGTCTTGACATCCCGAAGGAGCAGGTTAAACAGGAATCGTTTGTGGGATATTGAATATTGATTTAGGCACTAATTTGATTATTAATGATAAGGAGATGGAAATGTATGGTATGTTTGGAAGGAACACAGACTGAAAAGAACTTATTAACTGCATTTGCAGGAGAATCGCAGGCAAGAAACCGCTATACATATTTTGCATCAGTAGCGAAAAAAGCGGGGTATGAACAGATTGCAGGAATATTTCTGGAAACTGCCGATAATGAGAAGGAGCATGCAAAAAGGTTATTCAAGTTCCTTGAAGGCGGAGAAGTGGAGATAACAGGTTCATTCCCTGCAGGTGTCATCGGGGATACAAAGTCAAATCTTGAAGCTTCAGCCGATGGTGAGAATCATGAGCATACTGTGATGTATCCTGAGTTTGCCGAAATTGCAAAAAAAGAAGGTTTTTTGGAGATTGCATCGGTCTTTAAGAATATCGGTGTGGCGGAGCAGGCTCATGAGGAACGATACCGCGCTTTGATAGACAATATTGATAATGGGGCGGTGTTTAAGCGAGATACTGTAGTTAAATGGAAATGCCGCAACTGCGGTTATGTTCATGAGGGTACGGAAGCCGTGGAGAAATGTCCGGCATGTGCACATGAAAGGGCATATTTCGAGATTTGGGCACGAAATTATTGAGCATTTATAGAATTCATTTAAAGGAAGGAGGCAGGAAGTTGAAACGGATCGCATGGGGAATTACAGGGTCTGGTGACCTGATACGTGACACTTACGAGGTTATGGTTGACATTAAGAACAAAACAAATGTTGAGGTAATGGTATTTTTGTCAAAAGAAGGTGAAACAGTGATGAAGTGGTATCGTATGTGGGATGATATCCAGCGTGATTTTCCTAACTTTAAGGTAGATGCAGGACCAAATTCGCCTTTCATTGCAGGACCGCTTCAGGTAGGGCATTATGATCTGTTGTTGATAGCACCTACAACTGCAAATTCAGTGGCTAAGATGGTTTACGGAATTGCGGATTCGCTTGTTACAAATGTAGTTGCACAGACTGCGAAGGGTGATACCCCTATCTATATACTGCCTGTGGATCGGGTTATGGGTACTGTGGAGACGGTGGCACCGAATGGACGTGAGATGAATCTGAAGATGCGAGGGGTGGATGTATCAAACACGGAAAAACTTGCACAGATGGAGAATATCACGGTGCTGAACAGCCCTGCCGAGATATATGATATTGTTGGGATAAAGAAAAGTTAATAAGAGTCAACAGTTTTTAAAAGAGGCTTGTCTGCCTCTTTTTTTCTATCACAGGTTTGACAGTTGTCACTCTTTCTTGCAGTATATACATCCTGTCCATTGATTCAAGCAATGCGATTGCATATCTGGCGATATATCCTGAATAGTGATGTTACCCACACGATGTTGAGGATATCCCAAAAAAACGATATTAAAAAATATCAGAGTTGTATTTTCACCCATAAATATTGTATTTAGTATTTTGATAATCTTTTATGACAATGCTGAACAACAGCGAATCCTGCGCCGCAATCAAAACATTATTAAGCCTAAAAATCCATTCACGACCATATGTTTACTATATTAACAGGTTCACAGTTCGGTGACGAAGGTAAAGGTAAAATCGTTGACCTCATGGCAAAGGACTTTGATATTGTAGTCCGTTTTCAGGGCGGCGATAATGCGGGACACACCGTCGTTGTCGGGGATGATGTCTACAAACTTCACCTTATCCCGTCAGGCGTACTTCTTGATTCAAGGGTACTGATAGGTCCCGGTACGGTCCTCAATCCCGAGGTGCTGGCCAATGAGATCGACATGCTCGCAAAAAGCGGCACAACAGTTTCACCTGAAAAGATGGGCATCGATGCAAAAACAACGATCATTATGCCATATCACATGGAACTCGATGCACTCAGGGAATCCGCCCGCACTGAAAAGATCGGAACAACCAAACGTGGTATTGGGTTCGCATATATCGACAAGGTTGCAAGGGACGAAGTCACGATGGCAGATATCGCTGACAAGGACAAGTTGCTTAACAGGCTCTCAGAACTTGCTCCGCAAAAGGAAAGTGCGATCAAGGAACTTGGCGGAGACCCTTCAATTGTCATGGACAGGGAACTTGTTGACAAATATATCAAACTTGGTGAAAGACTTGGTCCTTATATTACTGATGTATCTTATGAGGTTAACAAAGCAATTGAGGACGGGAAGAACGTTCTGGCGGAAGGCGCGCAGGGCGCACATCTTGATGTCATTCACGGAACCCAGAAATTTGTCACATCATCAAGTACAATATCAGGTTCCGCATGTGCCAATCTCGGCGTAGGTCCGACAAAGGTCGATGAGGTTATTGGTATCGTCAAGGCATACATCACACGTGTCGGTGAAGGTCCCCTACCTACAGAACTCAATGATGATGCGGGCAGACAGATACAGGAAGTTGGCAGGGAATTCGGCACCACAACAGGACGTGCACGCAGATGCGGATGGTTTGACTTGCCGCTTGTTAAAAAGTCGGTCTATCTCAATGGATATACGACTATCGCACTTACAAAACTGGATGTACTGTCCAACCTTGATCCCATCAGGATTTGCACCGGATATGAATTCAATGGCAATGTGGTTGATTATCCGCCGGAGATGACATACGATCTTGCGCAGTGTATTCCTGTGTATGAGGACATGCCCGGATGGGATGATGATCTGACCGAGGTCAGTAAGTTTGAGGATTTGCCTTTGGCTGCTCAGGATTATGTCAATAGGTTGGAAGAGATGATGGGTGTATCTATCGGGTATGTTTCAGTAGGTCCGGGTAGGGCACAGACATTTCGAAAGTAAAGTTGATTGATGCAACATTATTGATACACATACGATTAATGAACTCAATTATGGTTTACTGCCGAAAAGGGTATATACTAACTGATATGTTAATCAAACTTAATTTCGTGTAGAGTCCAAATTACACCGTAATATGTTACTACAGATTAAATAAATACGGCATAAGCAGACAAATGCCGGATCAAATTTAATTCAAGGAGAATAAAATGACAACAGCATACGATATTCCTGCAGATGACATGATCACAAAAGTTGCAGAGAAACTGAAGGATAACGAGCACATAAACCCGCCTGAGTGGGCAGCTCATGTAAAGACCGGTGTACACAAGGAATTGCCACCTGTTGACGCTGACTGGTGGTACACTCGATGTGCTGCTGTACTTCGTACAGTATACACAGAAGGTCCGATCGGTGTAGAAAGACTCCGATCAGTATATGGTGGAAATAAGAACAGAGGCGTAAACCCATCCAAAAAAGCAAAGGGTAGCGGTTCAATTGCAAGGGAATCCTTACAGCAGCTTGAGTCAGCCGGATTTGTGCGCAAGCTCAAAAGCGGTCGTGTTCTCGCACCTGCAGGTCAGTCTTTTATGGACAACACAGCATATGATGTCAAGAAAGAGCTTGTTGAAAAGATCCCGGGACTTGCAAAATATTAATTCAATTTGATCTAATAACGACTTTGGTCGCATAGCGACAATGACCTAACCTATAGTTGACGTCAAAACACATATAATTCAGATACAGTTCGGATATAGTGTAGATATAATTGTGGTGACAGTATGGCAGACGATCTTGAAGCGTTACGAAGAAAAAGGCTTGCAGAGCTCCAGCAGCAACAGCAGGCTTCACAGCAGATGGGCGGTGGTGCTGATATGCAAGCTGCTTATCAGCAGGAGCAGGCAAGAGCGGAGATGGATGCGCAAAAGCAGACAATTCTCCGCCAGATCATGACGCCTGAGGCGCGTGAACGCTTGACAAGGCTCAAAATGTCAAGAAAGGAGATGGTTGAGCAGATCGAAGCGCAGTTGATAGGGCTTGCCCAGAACGGTCGATTGCAGGCAAAGATCGATGATGCAAAGCTCAAGCAGCTTCTTATGCAGATGCAGCCAAAAAAACGCGAGACAACCATCAAACGCGTATAACCATGAAAGCATCGGTACTGTTCAGCGGCGGGAAAGATAGTTCACTATCTGCGATCCTGCTTGATCAGTTATTTGATGCTGAGCTCGTGACTTGTAGTTTCTCAGTTCTCCCAATTGGGGATATCGCTAAAGAAGTAGCCGAAGAACTGGGATTTCCACACCGAGTATTAAAACTTGATGACGAGATACTGGAAAATGCTTTCAATATCATTGTCAAGGATGGATTCCCTAAAAACGCGATAAATTATATTCATCACAAAGCGGTTGAGGCGCTTGCATCTGATGATGGTGTGGTGGTTATTGCTGATGGTATTCGGCGCGATGATCGTGTTCCCGTGTTGACGAATCCACAGGTTCAGAGTATCGAAGACAGGTATGGTGTGCATTATATCTGCCCGCTTTTGGGATATGGTCGTGCGGCTGTCAATGCGCTTGTCGAGCAGTATCTTGTGATCGAGGAAGATCAGAGTGACGATATCATAAAAGCCGATTATGAAACAGAACTTAGGGAAGTTATTCGGCAAAGAATTGGGCAGGATGAAATTGACAAAATATTTCCTTCACATGTTCAGTCAAGAGTGATTGGCCGGGTGAAATGACATTGATGTGTGGATATCCGCAATGTGTCATCAAAACTCGTACAATATCATCGATTAATGATTTATAGGATAATCTAGTTATTAGTCCAAACCTTGATATACAGCTTATATTATTATCAAATTATCAAATCGTAGGTGAGATAAGTGAGTCATAATTCAAAAGGACAGAAGATGAGGTTGGCAAAAGCCCACAGGCAGAACCACCGTGTTCCGACATGGGTAATGATCAAGACCGGCAGAAAGGTCACAACCCATCCAAAGAGAAGACACTGGAGAAGAAGCAGTTTGAATGTGAAGTAAGGTGATGACAATGGAAGAAGATGCAGTTAAAGAGCAGGTTTATACAATTCCACTCCGTGATGCAAAGAATGCACCAAAATGGAGAAGAGCAAACCGTGCAATGAAGATTATAAGAAAATACCTTGTAAGACACATGAAAGCTGACCCGGAACAACTTAAGATCGACAAGACGATCAATGAGAAGATATGGGAAAGAGGTACTGAGAAACCACCACGGTCAATTCGAGTTCGCGCAGCGAAATTCGAGGACGGCGGTGTTGAAGCAGAACTTGCATAAGTGTCTTGCAAACCGTTAAAAAGTAGAATTGATAATGACCCGAACATTAAATATATTTGATAATCCAGTAATTGGAGTATTTGCCACATGTACTGAAGATGTGGCACTTGTTCCAGTTAGTACACAATCAAAGGTATGTGATTCACTTGCAAAGTTCCTTGATGTTCGGGTTATACCGGTTTTGATAGGTGGGAGTACAGTTGTTGGGTCACTTGTCCGTGGAAATTCAAACGGATTTTTGATCCCAAACATTGCAGACCCCGATGACCTAAAAGAAGTTGGTCTTCCGGTGAATACACTTCCCGGGAAACTTTCTGCGGTGGGGAATATCGTTCTAGCAAACGATTCCGCTGCATTGGTGCATTCGGAAATGTCAAATGCGGCTATGAAAGTCGTAGCCGATACGCTTGGCGTGGATGTACACAGGGGTACAATTGCAGGGTTGAATACTGTGGGCATGGCAGGTGCGGTCACTAATAAAGGATTGTTGGTCCACCCAAGGGCAACCCAATCCGAGATCGAGAATCTTGAAGAAATATTTGGACTTCCGGTGGATATCGGGACAACAAATTTCGGTTCGCAACACGTGGGTTCCGGATTGCTTGCAAATTCAAAAGGCTATGTTGCAGGCTCTAAAACAACCGGGCATGAACTTGGAAGGATCGAGGATGCGCTTGGTTTTATAGATGTAGTGGATAAATCATGATCAGTTTATGACTTTATGCTACATTCAACTTAAATTACAATTAAACTTATAACTATTTATATCAGTCAAAGGTGATTTCACATGAAGAATTATGTTGTCAAAGGCACATTCAAGGCAGGGCATGAATGGGAAAAGTTCACTAAGAACGTAGAGAGCCAGAATGAGAAGAATGCACAGGAGAAGGTGTATTCGATATTCGGCAGTAAACACAGTATAAAACGATTCCTTATTAAGATCGATAGCATTGCAGAGGCGTGATGCCAATGGCCGGAGTCAGTGAGCAGGATGCCAGGAATCTCGCTATGCAGCATCAAGAGCTGCAAAAGCGGGCAGAAATGGTTCAGCAGCAGATGTCTGCTATCCAAATGTCAGCAGAGGATTGTGTGCGGGCGATCGTTGCGATCGATGAACTAAAAGATGCAGAGGATGGCGTTGAGACCATGCTTCCTATTGGCTCGGGTTCATACATTCATGCTAAACTGAACAAGGTCGATAAAGTCGTTGTAAATGTTGGCGCAGGTATCAGTGTTGAAAAAACAATGGATGGTGCAAAAGAAACACTTACCAAGCGTAGTGAACAACTTGGCAAGATACTTGAGCAGATGAACGCATCATTGGCCCAGATCGCACAGAATTTGCAGGCAATAGAAGCCAAAGCTGCTGAATTACAAGCACCACAACAATAAACGCTGAATGATCATACCTGTACACTTTTCAGATTTTCATATTCAGTTTATTTTTTTCATCTTTTATTTTTATAACTTAATCACTTAAGGGACGGATCAATTGTTCAATAAACTTAAGGATAAACTAAGTGGCTTCAAAAAATCACTTGGCAATACGATCGATGAGAAGGCTGTACCTATTGAGGAAACTGCTTCCATTGAGGAACCTGGGGTTCATGTGGATGCAAAACCTATTGCAGAGGACACCAGGGAATCAGAGATAAAACCTGAAAAAAAGGTAGGTTTTGCTCAAAAAGCCAAAGCTCTTGTTTTCGAGCGTGAAGTTTTCCTTAATGAGAGCGATCTTGAAGACCCCCTGTGGGAACTGGAGATGGCATTGCTTGAGAGCGATCTTGCAGTATCCGTCGCCGAAGCCATTGTTGAATCTGTCAAAACTGAACTTGTGGGCACAAGCAAGAAGATCGGTCGCAACACAGGTAATATTGTTGAGCAGGCACTTAAGAATGCGATCTACAATGTCATGTCTGCAAACATATTTGATTTCGATGAGTTCATCAAAAATGCACCAAAGCCCGTGAATGTTGTTTTTATCGGCATAAATGGAACCGGCAAGACTACATCAATTGCAAAACTTTCGAAACGACTGAAAGATATGGATTATTCGGTTGTCATTGCAGCAGGTGATACTTTCAGGGCCGGTGCCATCGATCAGATTGCAATACATGCGGAAAGAGTCGGTGTGAAACTTATCAAACAACAGGAAGGCAGTGACCCTGCAGCAGTTGTGTATGATGCTGTCCAGTATGCAAAAGGGCATGGTGTCGATGTGGTACTTTCAGATACCGCAGGACGTATGCATACCAACGTGAACCTGATGGCACAGCTTCAAAAAGTGTGTCGTGTAACCCCGCCTGACCTTTTGATCTTTGTTGATGAGGCAGTTGCCGGAAACGATGCGGTCGAACGCGCATCACAGTTCAATGATGCAATCCCGATAGATGGTTCGATCCTGACAAAAACAGATGCCGATGCCAAAGGCGGTTCTGCAATATCCATTGCATATATCACAGGTAAACCGATACTGTTCCTTGGAATGGGGCAGGGATATGATGACCTGCAGAAGTTCGATCCTGAATGGTTCGTGAACCAGTTGTTCGAGTAGATATTACTCAAAAAGGGGCCGCATACAATAATAAATTAGGTGGCGGACTAAAATCGCGCGCGTTTTTCATTTAGGGGCAGGTGTAGTATCACACAACCCGCCCAATTCTGTTTTTATCTTTTATCGCTTTGCTGACAATATCCCGTCTTTCAACTCTTTTGCAAGTGCTTCGAGCCGTGCGTTCACATCTTTGCCGGATGCGATGATGTCCACAAATGCAGAACCCACGATCACAGCATCAGCACCGTCTTCTACAACCTCTTTTGCCTGCTTTCCGTTTGATATACCGAATCCCACGGCTTTTGGGATATCGGTCTTAACGCGGGATAGCAATTTTGTTGTGCTCTCTGCAACATCACTGCGTGCACCTGTAACTCCCACTCTGGATACAAGATACATAAAACCCGAGCCATGTTCGAGTATCATGTTGATCCTTTCCTCTGTGGTAGTGGGTGCGATAAGGAATATAAAATCTACGTTATTACTGACGCAACATTCTGCCAATTCTTCAGATTCCTCAACGGGAAGGTCGGGTACGATTATACCACTGATGCCTGCATCCTTACTATCGAGCACGAACTTTTCAATTCCGCGTTTGAATATCAGGTTGTAGTATGTCATGCATACAAGCGGGATATCTACATCCAATGATGCTACCATTTCAAAGTACTTATCAGAGTTCATGCCCGCTGAAAGTGCTCTCTCTGATGCCGCCTGAATGGTTGGTCCATCAGCGACCGGATCTGAGAATGGTAATCCAAGTTCAACAATATCGGCGCCACCACAGATGAGTGCCTGCACAATACCTTCTGTTGCATCTGGTGTAGGGTCGCCTGCACATACGTATGCAATAAGGGCACTTTCGTCGCGTGCCCGAAGTTCCAAAAACTTGTCAGGGATGTTCATATTTGACCTCCCTGTTCGAGTTTGATCACGGTTTCAAGGTCTTTGTCACCCCTGCCCGATAGGTTGATCACTACAAGGTCGCCCAATTCACCGGATTGTGCCGCTTTCATCACGTATGCGAGAGCATGGGATGATTCAAGTGCAGGAATAATGCCTTCCATACGGCTTAGTTCATGAAATGCTGCCAGCGCTTCATCATCATCGGCATGGCAAGGTGTAAGTCTGCCGATGTCGGCAAGATATGCAAGTTCAGGACCTACTCCTGAATAATCCAATCCCGCGGAAATTGAATGTGATTCTAGGATCTGCCCGTATTTATCCTGTAGTATGCGGGTGCGTGCGCCATGAAGGACACCATCCTCGCCGACACACAGTGATGCAGAGTGAAGTGCCGCATGTTTTGTGGTGGTCATACCGCTACCACCTGCTTCTACCGCAAAGAGTTTTATGTCTTTTTCTTCAATGAATGGGTGGAATATTCCCATGGCATTGCTGCCGCCGCCTGTGCATGCGACAATGGAGTCGGGATATCTCCCTTCTTTCTCCATGATCTGTTCCTTGACCTCATTACCGATCACGCTCTGGAAATCGCGGACTATCATGGGGTATGGATGTGGACCAACAACAGAACCGATAAGATAGTGTGTGTTCTCCACATTGGTGACCCAGTCGCGAAGGGCTTCATTGATGGCATCCTTGAGTGTCTTTGAACCGGATTCAACAGTATGCACCTCTGTACCCATGAGTTTCATCCGGTACACATTCATGAGTTGCCGCTCAATATCCTTTGCACCCATGTACACCACAGTTTCGAACCCCATATTTGCACCTGTCATCGCAGTTGCAGTGCCATGCTGTCCGGCGCCGGTTTCAGCGACAATCCGTGTCTTTCCCATGTACTTTGCAAGAAGACTCTGTCCTATGGTGTTATTCAACTTGTGGGCGCCGCCGTGTACAAGATCCTCACGTTTGAGGTATATGCGCGTACCATATTTTTTGCTCAGGTTCTTTGCAAAATATAGTGGCGTCTCCCTGCCTGCAAAATCCTTCAAGTAATAATCAAGTTCCTTGAGGAATTCGGGATCATCTTTGTAGCGCTGATATCCCTCTTCAAGTTCTGCAAGGGCTGGCATCAGTATCTCGGGCACGAACTGCCCGCCGTATTTGCCGTATAAGGATGTGGTCATTGTGTACTCCTGTTATCTTAATCGTAATGTCAAACTTAAACTAAACTAAATTAAACCAAATGTATGATCCTCATTGATGTGCCAATTAATGCGTTGTACATCATGGGTGCTGAGGTATTACTATCCATGCAATAATGTATGCCAATATCCCACTGCCGCCGGCAAGTATGAACAATACCCACAGCAGTCTGATAAATGTCGGGTCTATGTCGAAATATTCGCCCAAACCGCCGCATACTCCTGCGATCATGAAGTTATCTCTTGATCTGTATAATCGTTTCTTCATATTGAACCCTCTACCATTTCTTTTGTTTTGGTGTACACATCACTGCTTTTAATGATTGCGGTTCCAATGAGGATCGCATCTGCGCCTGCAGAAATCACGCGAGTGATGTCATCTTCATTGTGAACGCCGCTCTCGCTTATTATAACATGTTGGGTTCCGTTCTTTTTATCGAAATCCCTGATAATTGGTGCAAGACGCACAGTGGTTTGCAGGTCAACTTCAAGCGTGCCAAGGTTCCTGTTATTAATGCCTATCACTCTCGCGGTGGTCTTCAATGCATTGTTAAGTTCATCTTCATCGTGAACTTCAACAAGCGGCTCAAACCCTTTTGACTTTGCAAGTAGTACAAATGATTCAAGT
Source organism: Methanosarcinaceae archaeon (assembly GCA_030611265.1). GTDB lineage: Archaea > Halobacteriota > Methanosarcinia > Methanosarcinales > Methanosarcinaceae > Methanovorans. Next base: position 121,336 of record JAUWQD010000001.1, read on the forward strand.
TTATCACCGAGTGCGCCAGCGATCAAAAGTATAAGGTCGCTCTTTGCTTCATCCATTTGCTTCTCATCGATAATGAAATCCTTGCGAAGCACCGGAATAGATACGGATTTCCGTGCACTTTTCAGGTTCTCGATCGACCCGTTAAAAAAATCCGGCTCGGTCAGGACAGATATTGCAACAGCTCCGCCGTGTTCCATCTCTTTTGCAATTTTGGCAGCATCGTCCGGCAGTATCTCTCGAAATGTTGCACTTGGTGATGCAGGTTTTACCTCTGCGATTATAGGGATTTTTCCTTCCTGTTTTGCAAGTTCAACGGCAGATATGAGATCTCGCTTTTGCGGATCTGCAATATGCGATGTCGTGGTGGCAGTCGAAATGTTTGACGCGGGTATCTCAAGTGCAGCAACTCGTTTTTTGGTGGCTTCCAGTATGTCTTCAATTACGCGATGCATAAAACCTCGATGTATAGTTATGTACATTGATGTATAATAAAAAGCATTGGATATATACATTACGGGTCACGACATACGTTTGATCGTATCCTCAGGTTTTTATATCATCTTCATACTCGAATTCATCATTTTCTTCGTCGATTTCAGGGGATTCAGTTTTGCCCTTTGTGCTGATCCGCTCATTAAAAACAGTTTGTGGGAAGTATGCCAAAAATGCCTGTGCGGTTCCGACCAGTACGAATACTCTTGAAACTACCTGAATGGTATCGACTGATGTGATAAAATCCGTCAATATGAAATCAAATACAAATGAGATCGCAACCAGTGGCAGTACAGTTCGGTGAATTGAGATTGCAATGGAACGTGTTATAAACATAAGCAATAGAAGTCCCAGTATCATTGCAGTGGGGAATACAAATAGCCCCATAAGGTATATTTGAATTGCAATATCACTATTCACAATAAAGATCGATGTCCACTCCGTAACAATCGGTCCAATCGCACCGCTTGAGTAAAAAAATCCGAGATAAGTTGCTCCGAATATTGCAAATATAAATGAAATATATTTGCTGATCTTTTCATTACCGACCATTACGTATGTTATAAAGAAGACAAGCGGTACCGATATGAATGCGAACGGTATGGCCGACATATTGTACATTATCGTATCAATCGCAGGTTTGCCAATGTATGCTGCAATCATGCGTATGGTTGTTGGGAGGTACGTGGCTCCGACAAGTGTCCATAATGCGATAAGTGCCCATAGCGCAGGTTTGCTTTTTTTGCTATACTTTTCATCATTACGTGCAAGTACAAATGCAAACGTGAATGATGATACTGTTATTGCAAAACAGATGATGATATTTAAGAAAAGTTCCACGATCATGCGTTAACCTCCGACATTCTATGGTTGAACTAGTATTTTATGTATGGATCATGGCATACGCTCAATAATTTCGCCCATCTTCTTTGTTTTCTTGTAAAACGTAGTTGTGTTTTTCAGGAAACTTGCGGCCATAAGCCCTTTGTTTGTGATCACATATCCTCCACGTTTCACTTTTTTCACAAGGCCTTCTAACTGGAACACAGTTTTCATCTTGCTGCCAATACTCCCTCTATCTGCGAACTGATCAGTGTACTTTCGGATATCTGAGAACTCGGTAATACCGGGATCTTTATTTTCAAGGACTTTGAGTATCAGGCGATATTGTATGTCGCCGGGACCCTGGTTTATTCCGAAGGACTGGTAGAACACAGCAACTTCTTGCTCCAGTTCGACATCGATATCTTCAGACATCGGAATCATCTCCTATATGATTATCGGATTCAGTCTCATCATCTTCCTCATAAAAGTCGTACTGATATTCCTGTATTCCGAGTTTTTCCTGAAGTGTAAGTGGCGGGAAATATGCAAGAAATGCCTGTACTGTTCCTATCAGCACAAATAATCTTGCAAACACCTGCATGATATCAATATTTGTTATCATGTCGGTCAGCATAAAATCAAACACAAACGATATTGCGACTAAGGGGAGGGTTGTGCGATATCTAAGTCGTTTTGGTACACGCTGGAGTAGTATGATCAACAGTAGTCCAAGTATCATGGCAGTTGGGACTATGAATAATCCCATGAGGTAGATATTGATCGCAATGTCACTGTTCACGCTAAAGAGCGATGCCCATTCTGTGACTGTTGAGTTCACCCCGTTCGAGTACAAAAAAGTGAGGTATGCTGCCCCGAATATCATAAACACGAATGAGACATATCCGCTGACCTTTTTGTCGCCAACGATGACGTATATGATGAAATACACCAGTGGTACTGACACGAATGCAAATGGTATGGCTGCCAGATTGTACATCAGCAGGTCAAGCCCATAGTTTTGCGTATATGCCGCAATCATACGAATGGTGGTCGGAAGATATGTAAACCCGACCAGTGTCCAGAATATGACCAGTGCCCACAGCGCAGGTTTGCTTTTTTCACCATGTTCGGGTTCACTGCGTGCCAATACCCATGCAAATGCAAAAGACGATAAGGTGATTGCAAAACAGATGGTGATATTGAGTAAAAGTCCTGATTCCATCATATTTGTGTAGTCTCCTTCGCGGTACTGGAAAAATATTACATTGTTATATATAATATGCAATATGTCTCTTTATAGTACAAAAGTTTATTCGTTTGACGTTTGAGATTCCCAACCTTTAATATACAACTTCTGCATTTAAAGGATTATACACACTTTTATGTTGAAACAGTTACATGTTTTATTTATTGGAAGGTTGTACTATGAAAGCAAACAACAAAATATTCATGAGAACGGATACTCACGCACAGGTCGGTATCGGTACTCTCATCATTTTCATTGCGATGGTACTAGTTGCTGCAACTGCGGCATCGGTTTTGATTCAGACATCCGGTGTGCTTCAGCAGAAAGCACAATCTACAGGAAGGGAAGCAGTTCAAGAGGTTGGTTCCAACTTAGAGGTCATGCAGATAATTGGTTCCAGAAGCGACACAAGTTCGAATGATTTTGATTATGTGAATATCACTGTGAAAGCGATGGCTGGAGCAGGTGCAATTGATGTAGGAGGATTTGTTTTAGCGTTACAAAACCAATCAGAACGCATCGATGCCATCAAATATGTAGATGACACGAACGCTGCGACCCTTACGTCTACTCAATTTTTTGTTGTCGTTTTAAGGGATGAGGACAGTTCATTCAATGCATCTTCCGATACGGTTACATCGATCAATTCGGGTGATATTATTAATATTGTGCTCGACCCGGGTGTAAATTTACCTGCAAGAGAGCCTGTCAGGATCGAGATCATGCCGGAGTTCGGTTCTACTGTAATAAAAGAATTCATCACACCTTCGACATATGGTGTTAAGACGAACGTAGTTTTATTCCCATAATTTGGTTTATTTCAAATCAATAGGTGAATTTATTCACCTACTTTTTTTTATTGTATATGTTTGAATTGTGTACTCCAAGTTAATCGAGTGCAAGCAAGCATTGTTATCTCGAATTATATTTGATTGTAACAAAGCGAATGTCGTTTGGTGTTTGAGATTTCCAACCACATAGTATATATATTAAAATGACAATATACATTATTATATCCAAATAAAATTGGATATTCTAATATGGAGGATTGTATTATGAAAGCAAACAACAAAATATTCATGAGAAAGGATACCCGCGCACAGGTCGGTATCGGCACCCTCATCATCTTCATTGCGATGGTGTTGGTTGCTGCAGTTGCTGCAGCAGTACTGATCCAGACGTCCGGTGTTCTTCAGCAGAAAGCACAGTCAACAGGATCAGAAACCGTTCAAGAGGTTGCATCTAACATCGAAGTTACACAGATCATTGGTGTACGAAATGCTACTACACCTGGAAATGATCTTGAAAGGTTGGAACTTACAATAAAAGTTATGGCTGGGGCAGATTCAATTGATGTTGGACAATTTGTTGCAGCGATGCAAAACAAATCAACACGTATTGAACTTATCGAATACACAAATAATAGTAATACTGCAAATCTCACATCTGCTCAATTCTATGTTGTAGAACTCAGGGATGAGGATGGCTCATTCGATGCAACTGGAGAAACGAATACAGTGATTAACTCAGGGGATCTTATTACCCTTGTATTCAAGCCTGGTGCAAGCATGAATTTCCCAACAAGAGAGCCTGTCAGGATCGAGATCAAACCGGAGTTTGGTACTTCAATAATAAGAGAATTCAACACTCCGTCATCATATGGTGTAGAGACTAACGTAGTATTGTATCCATAAGACACAGATGTCTTAACAAAAGGAGGATTGTATTATGAAAGCAAATAATAAAACATTCATGAGAAAGGACACTCGTGCACAGGTGGGAATCGGCACTCTCATCATCTTTATTGCGATGGTATTAGTGGCTGCAGTTGCTGCAGCAGTACTGATCCAGACGTCCGGTGTTCTTCAGCAGAAAGCACAGTCAACAGGATCGGAAACCGTTAAAGAAGTTGCTTCTAACCTAGAAGTCACACAAATTGTTGGTGCTGTTAATGCTGGTAAAGATAACTTTACTGCCATTAACATAACAATAAAAGTGATGGCCGGTGCAGATGCAATTGATATCAGTCAGTTTGTTTTGGCGCTACAAGATAAAGAAGGACGTACTGATGGAATTACATATAATATTTCTACCAGTACCGCTAGTGCCGATTATTTCAGGGTATTTGAACTCAGGGACGATGATGAATCACTCAATGCATCAGGCACAACGGACACAGTGATCAACTCAGGAGATCTTGTGTACATTTCAATCATACCAGGTTCACTGACACTTCCAACAAGAGAGCCTGTCAGGATTGAAATTAAACCGGAGTTTGGTAGTTCTGTGATAATGGAATTTACTACCCCTTCGTCATACGGTATTGAGACGAACCTTGTTCTGTACCCATAAGGTATAGTTTTTTTACAAGTCAATAGGCGATCTTATTCGCCTATTTTTTTTCTTTTTCTAATTTAAAATAATCCAACAGCAGTTTATAATAAATATGGTAAAATAAAAAGCAAAACGTGAAGTATTGCTTCTTACATTTTATAATATGGTGTTTCAAATGAGATCTACATCAATTGCTGTTATATTCATCATTTTTCTCTCCCTTTATAGCAGTGGCTGTGTGGATTCAGATCCGGTTGAAGCCGTTAATACGACTGTAAATGGTTTACTTGGCGCGATTAATGCGGGTGACTATGAGGGTGCCCTTACCTTCTATTCAGGCGTTGATCTGCCGGTTGCGGGAAGTATTGAATTTCTATTTGAAAAGAATGGATTTGCAGATAACAGCATTAAAACGATAGAGATCACAGACCAGCAGATAACAGAAAATATGGCATCGGTTGATGTGATGTGCACTGTTATAGAATATAGTATCATGGGGAAGGCAGTTGGTGAATCACAAAAGCCTGTTTATTTCAGACTTCAAGATTCCGATATTGGTTGGACTGTCACAAAGATATCATTCGTATCTCCCATAGTTCTATCTGAAGATGATCTGATCGATATTGAAATTGAAAAAACCCCAATTGATTCGCTTGCAGAGAACGCTCCTATTATTTTTCTCGTTGCAATTTTAATGTTTGCAAGTGGTATTTACCTGGACAAAAAGGAAAAAGGAAAAGCCGGTAATGCTGGAAAGACGATTGATATTACAGGCGCTGTTCCCATGCAAAAGGAATCCATTACCCAGTATCTCAAGTTTGTTCCATCCCAACAACCAGCGGTTGGAAAAAAAGCGACGATCGATGTATGGGTGAAGAATTTTGCACAGCAACCGTATGAGAATTTTGCAGTCACTGGCACGTTCCCGAATACTCTTGAAGTTAAGAATACGAATCTATTTTTTGGAACAATTGCACCGGGTGAGACTGTGAAGCAGACGTGGGTTGTTAAACCAAAAGTACAGGGATGGATATCTATCAATGAACCGACTGCGGTATTTGTATACGGGGGTGCCAAGTATATGGGTGTACTTGATCCGGTGTGGATTCAGGTGCAGTAATACGTTAATGTAGCTAAAATGCATGTAAGTTGCATAAACCATACGTTGCTGAATCATTCTTAGTTCTCTCTAAAACATTGAGTGGGTAAGTATATAATTATCTCGATATTATTTTTCAGGAGTGGTGCACCCACACATCTGTTTGCCAGATTCTGTGAATGAATCACGGATCTCAAATCCACTGTCAGATACTATAAATTCCTTGATGGTATTATCAGCTTTACTTCCCCTCATTTTTAATACGGAAATTGATTTTTTGATATGTCCATCGATCTCAATGTTTTTCATAATTATGATGGAATCCATTATAAATGGAAGACCTGAATCCGGAATTTTAACATCTCCGATAATTTCCGGCAATTCGTATGTGAAGATCGATGTTATGTTGCTGTTTTTAAAATATTTTATCAGGGAAAATATGTATGTTTCCAATTGTTTGGGGTCTGGAATTGCATTCTTAAGACCCGATATACTGTCGATCAGGATGCGTTTGACTCCAATTTCGTCAACAATCTTCTTTATTTGTATTGCAAGTTCATCAGGGCATATTTTTCCTTGAGGGTAATATATGTGCCGTAGAAGGTCTTCTGTATGATATTGTTCAAGGTCGAGCCCAAATCCGCTTACAGATTTTGCCAATTCTTTTAAGTTGTCCTCAAAGGATATCATCAGACAGGGTTCGTTATTCAAAACACCGTTTGCGATAAATTGCAGGCTCAACATTGTTTTGCCACATCCGGCACTGCTTGCGATCATTGTTGCAGATGTTTGAAGCAATCCGTTTCCAAGCATTTCGTCCAGATCTTTGACTCCGGTACTTACATTTCCAGATTTAATATCAGATGTGACTGGAATAGGCATGAACCTTGGGAACACTGTGATTCCGTCACTTGTCATCTTAAATGCGTGTTTTCCATTTAAAAAATCAGTTCCCCTCATTTTTGTGACATTTAGGTATCTACGAATGTTGTTTGCGCAATATTCTTGACCCAGTATTACAATTCCGTCTACCATATAGGCCCAAGGGCTATTTGCGATGGAATTTTCTGACATTTCTCCTGTCATCATCAACATGGTATTCCATTCTTCAAATTCAGAGAACAGGTTAATCACAAAACTCCTTTTTTGTGAATATTGGAGTTCTTTTTCTTCGAAAGTATTTGTGATGTGATCAAGTATTGTTATTGGATCGATGGCAACTCTGGATGGTTTATATTTATTGATGGCGTCATTGATGAATTCAAATATTGCAAAGTCACCTTTTTCGATTATACCTGCACCAATGCTTAATATGCGAAGATTTCCCGATTCTATAACACTATTGTCAAAGAATGAATACTGTGACAGATTTCTGATTATCATTGAAGGGGATTCTATAAGCATAGATATGAATATACATGATTCTCCGTTCTTTGCGGCATTGAATAATGATTGCAAACAAAAAGTGGTTTTTCCTGACCCCGCAGGACCTGCCACCAATACGGCAGACGGTTTTAGCAATCCTCCCTTAAGTATTTCATCGAATCCGTCAATATGCGTTTTTAGTTTCATTTAATCATTACCCGATTTATGAGGTATTTCATTATGGTGCATTATACACACTTAAACATGCTAAGAGTACATTAAAATTTGATAAATAGTTTTGGATTTCATGTATTTTTTACATTTGTGCATGACGAATGGTTTATGTATGATTGATATATATGTGTGTAAGAGATGCACAATTAATAGTTATGTGCCGTTATGCACAATTAATAGTTATGTGCCGTTATGCACAAATTAAAATTAAAATTGATTACTATGATCCGAGCAGAAGATAGCAACAACATATATCGATATCTTGATGAATTCAATGGTCGTTTAGATTCATTGGAACAAAGAATTTCAAATATTGAATCACGATTTAATCCGGTTGTTGAAGACAAAATGGCTTTGTTCCTGACAGTGCCTGATACAATACGAAAATCATTATTTGCGGTTTCTCATTTGGAGAGGGGCACTGCGAATGAGGTCAGTGCGTTTACAGGTCGTCATCGATCAATTGAGAACAAGTACTTGAATGAACTTGTACGGTCAGGTTGGCTTGGTCGTGATCGGGTTGGCAAAAAAGTGTATTATTTTTTGAAGAAAGCAGTTGATAGTCCTAAAAGTGAATACCACTCTGCTGTGGATGAACTTGAGGACAAACTTGAATCTCTTTTGGGGTGATGTAGGTGCTATTAAGTTTCCATTCGTATAAAGGTGGTACTGGAAAGACTACTATGGTTGGTAATATTGGTCAGCATCTTGCAAAAGGCGGACATAAGGTTTGTCTCATTGATTCTGACGTTAATGGTCCCGGTCTGCATTCCCTGTTTAATCTAAAATTTAAGAATTCAATGATCGAATTCCTACAAGGGCAGTGCAATATTGAAGATATTATCTATAAGGCTGATGATGATCTTGAATTATATTTAATCCCTTCAAGAGTATGCGAGGAGGATATTTCTGCATTTTTTAAGACACCATCCGAAGCAAAGAAAAAGATGCTGGAAATAGTCGATTTTGTTGAACGTGAGTATGGGGTAGAATATGTCATATTTGATTCAAGTCCCGGCATTAACAAATCAAGTCTTCTTGTGATGAACATGTCGGATAAGGCAACGGTTGTTTGTACAATTGATCGTCAGGACATCCGGGGTGCTTATGTACTTGTCAGTATGGCAAGGAAACTTGAGACAAATGTGCATCTGGTCTTTAACAAGATACCCATGGATCGTTCGGATGAAATTGATATTGCAATAGAAGAGTTTTGTGAAAACTTAGGTGCAGAGTTACTTGGCATTCTCACGTATGATGAGGTTGTGGCAAAAACATGGTCGCGTAAACTGGTTATTTCCGATGATAAAGAATCTGGGTGCGAGTACTGTGGTCAGGTTATTGAACTTGTTGAAAAATTGATCAATTAATTTTGTTGATCGATCTATGATTGCCGGATCATTGATGTGCCGGAATTTGACTGATGTTTTTCACATCAACATCTCTTTGTGCGCATCAATCTGGTTTTTTACGATTTTGTCAAGTGTGACAGTTTCTTCCGGGGATATGTTAAAAATATCATTTATTTTAGAAACATTTGATGTAAATAAAGGTTCCAGTATCAATTTATTGTCCTTTATGCTGTAAGTGATCTGTTTTTTTTCTGTGGGGTCTTTTAATTGGATTGTATCCTCGTTGATGTGGAGTACAATATCATATTGTGGGGAAAGCAATTTTTGCATATTGGTGCCAAGTAGATTGGATTCAATGGATGTGATTATCGTGACACTAGGATCTTTATTGTTTAGCAGGGTCGATTGAAATTTCATAAATGCTGTACCGCTGTTTTGTATTCCTGTTTTGCCCGGATTGTCTAAAACAAGTATGTGCTCACCGTTTTTCATTAGCTTATGTACATTTCGCATTATTGGGGAAAAGTTAGTGGGTGCACAGATTATGGTGTGTTTATCGTTTGCAATATTGCTTACTGTGTCAATAATGTTGGTGGAATTTGTAGTACATCCAAAATAGTCGAGTCTTTTTTTGACCATATTTGCCGGCTCGTCCCAACATATCCATGTTAATGGAGTTTTATGCCAGTTCAGTATTTCGGATACCAGGCAGTACGTCAGTTCCGGCATGGTTGCATTTTTTTGGTATATTAAAAGGACATTTTTATGATGGGCGGCATCGGTGATCCTTGCTGCCAATTCATTTGAAATGTCTGCTGTTGTGTTTTCCATCGGTCGAAGTATCATTGCTAAAGTATTTATAAATATTGAACAGGTTTTTGGTTTTAGTTATGTGGCAAGGGTTATGCCCATAGATGTTTGCAACAGGTGCACAATTGCAAACACTTATCTCTTATCAGTACAATTATGTGCTGTAAGAAATTGGAAGGCCATGTTAACTTATTCTATTCACACCACCCATCCAAAAATGTGGTCTTCTGTCCTTCTTATTGTTCATTTTTTTTTTATGTTTTTTTGTTTAATATTCGATTGTGTGAGTGGGATTTGTACATTTGATGCAATTTAGACATTCCTAATTGACATATTATTTGCGCAGCATTTGATATATTGCAAAACATTTGTGTATGAATTGTCACTATTATGTATTGTATGTGTGTTCGAAGCGAGTTATGTGGTTTGATCTGCTTCGTGTAAACTATAAGAAAATCGCTCGCTTCCGCTTGGATTTACTTAGCGTACACATCTAAAATAGGTGATAAAAACAGAATGCAATCAGGAAATTGATATGTTAAACTATGTGATATATGCGAGTATGGGAATATTGTCATCTGCATTGATGGTTTCTTTTATCAAGATACGAAATATCGTGTAAAATGGCGATCCTGATCGAATACGTGCCAGTTTATTTTTGCGGTATGGTGTGTTCAAACGAACTATTTTGTTCATCATAGATAGTATGACCTTTATTTTTTTCGTGCAGGTAATCAACATGTTATTTGGGTTGCAATACTTGACAATTTTTTATCACCAAGTTATGATCATTGCAAGTTTGATATGTTTGATCGTAATTGGTTATGCTTTTATACATCTCAATCAAACGGTAACGTTCAAAAGCTACAATCCGGCGCGCAATGAACTTGAACGCTGGATATATGGTGATGATCGACGATGATTGGTTTTATTTTTGTTTAGGCTGTTTTTTGTGTCTGTGGTTCTTGGAAATTGCCGAAGAATCCGCGGCAGGTGCAGAGGAAGCATCTGCTGCTGTTGAGGAGCAAACTTCGTCCATGGAAGAGACGGCACAGTCTGCGCAGGAACTGTCTGGCATAGCAGAGAAATTGCAGGCAGTTGCAGCACGTTTCAAATTGGATTCTTCTGCTAAGGTGGTTACGAAAGAAGATACGGGAGCAAATGAATAAGGGGACAAAGGTTCCCTTTTATTTTTTGGAGGTGTATCTATGAGTGAAGATATTTCAATACATGATGCGGAATCCACGGATGATCTGTTGCAACTTGTTATTTTTCAGCTTGGCGGCGAAGAATTTGGCGTTGAGATTATGCAGGCGCAGGAGATTATCCGTATGCTCGGCATTACTCGCATTCCGCAATCTCCCGAGTATGTGGAGGGTGTCATCAATTTACGAGGGAAGATTATTGTACAGCGTCTTCTGCTCTTCAAGCTTCAGATCTTTGTCATCAAAAAGATAGAAGGTATAGTTATCGAACTTCTTTTTCCCACACCTTATCAAACGTTTGTGATATGTGAAATGCTCATTAAGATGAATGCGGTTTTTATAGTGCCGACTGTTTCTCCTTGTAGGAAGTATGTACGACATCTGTTAGGAGAAGAGTGCCAGTGTTTATTTCGATACGTTTCATTAATATTTGATATATATTAATACATATCAAGTTTACGGTGAAAAGAACAAGATGGCCCAAGATGATTAAAAAATCAAGATTTAAGACGAATGAACACTGGTTATAATTGGGTAGCTAAGCAAATACAGATAAATAAACCTAAAAAAGAAACACTAAATACCGATTGCTGCATCTTATATTCCATGAATACTGACGCTGTACGCAAATCATTCGACTGGATAAAAACCCGGCAGCCAAGTTCCGCAAAGGAACTTTCCCGCGTTGTTACCGCTGGCAGCCTGTGGGGCATACCAAACAATGATAATACAGCGCACCTGATACGCATGAAACAGGACGGCGCGTGGAATGATTCTATTCGGGAAACTGCGCGGGCGTGTTCTGCTCTCGCGGGCATAGGAATCACGTTTAACGATTCGAAACAATGGCTTTTGAGCCACCAGCACGAAGATTCGTGGAATGAGGAGGTGTACGACACGACATACGCACTGGCGGCTCTTGCCGATATGGGTGAATCGAATGAGGGTGGGTGTCGGTGGCTTGTCGATAACTATTGCGCAGAGTGGGAGCATGTGGGCACAACGGCTCTTATCATCACTGCATTGTGGAAGCAGAATAAACTCTCTGGCAGTGGTGCGTATGGAGATTTTATCAACGAGCGCGCGGAATGGATACTTTCACAGCGCGAGACGGACGGTGGCTGGAAGTTCATATCTACGAGCAATATCGTGATGCAGGCGCTGATGCTTGTGGGATTCAAGGATGAACTTGATGCGGATATTCAGTGGTTGCTTGGGGAGATGAATGAGAATGGGGCGTGGGGAAAGGGGGGAGGAGATGTTACTGCTACGGCGCTGGGGTTGACCACGGTTGGACAGTATTATTTGCAAACAAAATTCTACTAAAACATGAGGATTTACAATGCTAAAAGACACCATCACAAAAACCAGAGCCTGCCGCAGATTCAAACAGGATATCCCTATTGAACCACAAACCCTGCGACAACTCATAGACCTTGCAAGGCTTTCTGCCTCAGCCGCCAACTTTCAACCATTAAAATATATATTATCATGCGAACCCGAAAAGAACGGGCAGATATTTCCGCATCTCTCATGGGCCGGATATCTAAAAGACTGGAAAGGTCCACAAGATGGAGAAAGACCATCTGCTTACATCATCGTGTTGGGAGACAATGAAATTAGCAAGTCGTTTGAATATGATGCAGGAATTGCAGTTCAAAGCATCATGCTCGGTGCAACTGAAAAAGGGCTGAGGGGCTGTATTATCGGTTCGATCAAGCGACAGGAACTGCGCCGCACCCTCAACATTCCCGAAAGATTCGAGATACTTCTTGTCCTCGCTCTTGGTGTGCCCGCCGAAACAGTGTTGCTCGAAAACGTAGATGATGATAGTGGTGACATCAAGTACTGGCGCGACGAAAACGATGTACATCATGTGCCAAAACGGCGGCTAAATGATATCATTATCAATTAGCCACAATTTCACAACACTACCAGAAGCGTGAAAGAGTAGCCTTTATAATAAACAAACACAATTACTACATAAGAAAAACAAAACATTTCAACACAAGAGGAATAATCATGCCTTTAGTCACAAATAAAGAAGTACTGGATGCCGCAAACGAAGGCGGATACGCAGTTGGGGCGTTCAACATCAACAATATGGAAATTGCACAGTCAATTGTAACCACCGCATCAGAAATGAACGCACCTGTAATTCTTGCAGCAAGCCAAGGTGCCATCAGTTATGCGGGTATTGAATATCTTGAAGCCATAGCAAAGATCGCAGCATCCAAAACGGACACACCTGTGACCCTGCACCTTGACCATGGTACGGATTTTAATGTTATACTGCAGTGTATTCGACACGGGTTTACTTCTGTGATGATCGATGGTTCACATCTGCCTTTTGAGGAGAACATTGCGCTGACAAAACGAGTCGTTGAAGTGGCACAACCCTGCGGGGTGTCCGTTGAGGCGGAACTCGGACGGCTTGTAGGTATTGAGGACAACATTTCCGTTGATGAAAAGGATGCCGTATTCACACGTCCTGATGAAGCAGTGCAGTTTGTTGAAGAGACTGACGTGGACTCGCTTGCAGTTGCAATCGGAAGTGCACACGGAATATATAAAGGCGAACCTAAACTTGATTTCGAGCGGCTTGAGAAAATAGACAACAAAGTTGACATTCCACTCGTGCTACACGGCGCATCCGGCATACCTGAAAAGAGCATCGTCAAGGCTGTGAAACTTGGAATTAACAAGATCAATATCGATACCGAAATTCGTCTGGCATTTCGGGATGCGGTCAGGAAAGTGGTCACTGAATCAGATGTGTACGACCCTCGAAAGATATGCGGACCTGCGCGGGATGCAATGAAAGAGGTTGTCAAATATAAAATAGGGATATTTGGCAGTGAAGGTAAAGCATAAAGTGATATCGAGAAAATTCTCCCTCCGGTCGAATTTACTCGCACTATATATTTATAAATATATACAATAATAAACGTGGCATGTGATCAAAATGAACAACGAATTTATCAAGTACCATGCAGCTTCAGACACATATATTGTCCAAAAGAAAGCATATTTTGAGGATGCTGTGGCAATTGATGGTAACATGATGGTCGGGGCGGGCGCTAATTTTTGGAACGGGCTGACAGTCAGTGGCTCACTTGAACTTGGCAAGGGTTCGTTTGTCAAAGGTGATGTAAAGGCTGAAAATGCCATCATAGGATCGCGTACCAAGATCACAGGTAGCGTTGATGTTGAAAATGGGCTAACACTGCTCGATGAGGTAGCAATTGCAGGATCCGCGACCTGCGGAGGAGAGATGCTTGTGCGCCCCGGGTGTTCGGTCGCGTTTGCAAAGGCTGACAGCACTCTTGAACTTATCGGTAAGGTTGATGTCAAAGAGATCGAATCCGGTACAAAAGTGATCGTGCGCTCGGAATGATTCGCGCGCGATTGACTTTTTTTGGCTTTATTTTTATCTTTCCCTTTCCTCAGCTAGCAATTTTAATACATGGTTTCGAAGCGCATTTGATTCAGGAGCTGTGCGGTCGCGTGGGCGTGGAAGATCAACATCGATAATCTCTTTTATTTTGCCGGGACGTGCACTCATTACAACGATCCGGTCGGCAAGGAATACGGCTTCGTCCATGCTGTGGGTTACAAACAGGATAGTGACATTCTTTTTACCCCATATTTCGAGAAGCTCATGCTGCAACGTGTTGCGTGTTTGTGCGTCAAGTGCCCCAAAGGGTTCATCCATGAGCAGTACCTGCGGTTCAGTTGCAAGCGCGCGTGCAATTGCTACTCTCTGGCGCATCCCGCCGGATAGTTCGTAAGGGAAACTGTTCTTGAACTGCTCAAGACCAACAAATTCGAGGTATTTTTCTGCGATCTTGATCGCCTTTTTCTTTTTTGTACCCTGCATCAGGAGTCCAAATGCGATATTGTCGATAACTGTCCTCCATGGAAAGAGGGAATATTCCTGAAATACCATGCCGCGCTTTGCATCCGGGACGGATATTTTTGTACCGTCAAGTAATATCTCGCCGGATGTGGGAGTATCAAGTCCGGCAATGATGCGCAGGAGTGTGGTCTTGCCGCAGCCGGATGGGCCTATGAAACAAACGAACTCCTTGTCCTTGATCTCAAGAGTTACATCATCCAGTGCACCTATTGGTGCTCCGTCCTCTTTTTTGAATGTTCGTGAAACATTGGTCACTGTAAGTCGGCCCATTTACATCACAACTCCCTCGCGCCATTTAAGCAGTCGGTCATCCACGTAGTGCCTAAATACCCTGTCGATAACAAGTCCAAGGAAACCGAGCAGCAGCATGTACACAAGAACAAAATCCATCTGGTGCAAGTGGTAGTGCCACCAGATCTTGTATCCAAGACCGTTGTTGCTGACTCCGAACATCTCTGCGGCGACAAGACACATCCAGCCTACACCCATAGCGATTCGCACCCCTGCTGCGATGGAAGGAAGTGCTGATGGAAGTGCCACATATCGTATGAGGTTTTTGTTACGCATGCACCCCAAAACCTTTGCAGCTTCTACATATACGACAGAAACGCTCTTAAATCCCGTGTAGGTGTTGATTATAATGGGAAACACGGCACCAATAAAAACCACAAAACCGGCTGATTGATGCGTAAGTCCAAACCATATTATTGCAAAAGGGATCCATGCAAGCGGCGGGATGGGGCGCAGAATCTCGATAATCGGATCAAAAATATGATTTGCACCCTTGAACCAACCCATTATTATGCCAATCGGAAGCCCGATAATAAATGCCAATATCATTCCGATCAAAAAGTGAAGTAAGCTGACAGATATATCAGTATATAATGCACCATTTTTTATGACATTTAAAAATGATAACACGACATCAACAAAACTTGGAAGAAACAGTTTGTTCTTGACAAGCAAGTCTGCAATAAGTTGCCACATTGCAATTACAGTCAAAAGCGATATTGCTTCAAGACCTCTATTGCGTAATGCTTCCTTGTTTTTGATGTTCATATGTCCTCTGGAATGTGAGAGGCGGATGCCTCCCTTCTCCGGAAACTAAATACGCTTTGTTTGTTAATGTATGTTACCTTTACTTAGGTTTTCAAAGACTTATCCTATCACTGCTTCAAAGAAACTCAGATCGAATATGTCTTCTTTTGTAAGCGGTGTGTCGATGTACCCGAGATCGTACTGTACTGTGGTGTATTCAACTGTGGAATCCACTACCAGATTTGGATCAGATATCCATACACCGTCCCAATCTTCAAGAGACTTGTCTATCTTTTCGACTTCCCATCCGGTTTTTGCAGCAAATATTGCACTTGCCTCATCAACATTATCTTTGTTGTATTCTGTTGCTTTTATGTGAGTTTTTACGATCTGCTCGACAAGAGCAGGGTTTTCTCTTATGAGTTCACCGCTGACCACTAAAACACAGCATGCATGGCCCGGGGACATGTCACCCGATGCTAGAACTGGAACTCCATTGCCTTCACTTTCAATTATCGCAGGTGCCGGATGCGGCAGGAATACACCATCAACCCGTCCTGCTGAAATAGCGGTTATTGCATCACCCGGTCCCATTGCAAGTATATCGAGATCATTTTCCGGGTCGATATTGTTCTCTTCCAACCAGCTTCTCAAAAGTGTATCCTGAATGGTACCTGCAGGGAATGTTGCGATCTTCAGGCCTTTGAGGTCTTCGGGGCCCATGTATGGTATCTCGGGTCTAAGCACAAGGTTGGAACCCTGTGTCTGCACACCTGCAACGATCTTTGCATCAAGTCCTTTACTAAGAGCGGATATTACGGGAGCTGCCCCCACGTAAGCGACATCAAGGTCACCCGCAAGCATTGCCGTCATCTCAGGTGCGCCTGTTGGAAATTCATGTTCATTTATTCCTTCTATGCCAAAAGGTGCGAGGTCTTCAGCCCACCAACCTTTTTCCATCGCAGTCATGTGTGCGATCTGGTGTGTGCTTGGCTGGTAACCGATGTTGAGTTCGTTCGGAGCAGCGCATCCAGATACAAATGCCGCTGCCAATAGCATAATTGTCACAAATAATATTCCTTTGGTTCTAATCATTCTGTCACCTCGATTGTAAAATGAATAATAGACTATTATATATTCGTTGGATAATCATATATATAGATTGTCTAAAAACAACTGATTATGTCCTAAAAGTATTAATATGTTGGAATATATGTCCTGTTTTGGATAGAACTGTGTTGATTTCGAATTATAACTTTGCGAGAGGTTTAAAAATGAGTATTGTTGAAAAAATAATTGCTTCTGTGTTTGAATCTGATGATGCATTTCAAACAACGCTTTCAAAGGCTATCAAGGATGACTTGAATATTACTGTACTTGATTTTTCCGAGCAGGCAAATATACCCCCAAGTACCATGTACAAGATCTTGTCAGGGAATCGGGAACCCAACATAAAAACGCTGCGCCAGATCATAAAAACTGTACGGAAACTGGAAGGTTCAGAGCATGGAGAGTTCATTGCGGTGATCGCTGCCCGCCCTGTGCTGGATAGTATTAGTGAAACAAAAAGAAAGATCGGTGGCACGCTTTTAACTATACGGGAATATTCCGCCACTTCTATTGAGGAAGCGATCATTGCAGCTGTGCGCGCCGAGCGAGAGGGTGCAAAAGCACTTGTGTGCGCTCCGATTGTCAGTCCTACGGTCGAGAAAATATTGCGGATACCAGTTGCTACCATTATGCCAAAGAACAGTATGGTGGAAGCGATCGAACTTGCGGCGCGGAAGATTGGTTGAAAAAACGTGGCAGGTCTTAATTTCAAGTTTAAAGTAACTTTATGGACTCATCTGACGAAAGTCCGGCTTGCCTTATTATAGACTTTAACGTGCCCATTGGTATTTCATTATAATTTGGAATTATGACAGTAAATGTTTCGTTGTCATTCTTTTCTTTCATTTTTATATGGCTTCCCTTTTGGGAAACAACTTGAAAGCCAATACTGCTCAAGGCTTTTATTGTCTTATGCGCTGACAGGATGAGAAGTTTTGGCATGTGAAACCTCAAAAGTGGTTAAAAAAGAAGTTGTTTGTGGCACCAATACGTCTTCATCTTCCAAATATAGTTCCACTGCTTCTTTTAAGTTTGCAACGGCTTCTTCAACTGTTTTTCCCTGACTTGCAATGTCTATATCAGGACACCATGACACATACCAGTCATCTTCTTTATGAACTATGGCCGAAAACTTTTGCAATTGCTCCATGTTAAAAAGAATGGGACATACACATTAAAACGTTTTTGGCACGCGCAAATACGCCGAGTGTAGGCGTATCAAAATATTGACAGAATGGTTTAGCCCACAGCAAAAGAATATGCCACAGGGGACACAGAGTGTTCTTATTTTTCTCTGTGTTCATCTGCGGTCTTATAGACATTTAAAAAGTAACAAAGTGAGCCTATCGAATGGATTCGATAAACTCAGCCACTTTTGTCGAAACCATTTCCACAGTCCAGCCGCCGGCTGTGAACATGTATCCAACTGCTACTGCTGCGAATACACCGAGTATTCCAAGAACATAGAGAGCTACTCCGCCTGATTTCTCCAGCACTTCAAAGGTACCTGACAGACCATTTGCCTCTACCAGATATGTGCCTGGCTCGTCTTTGGCAACCGTAAATTCAATGGTTGTGGACTCACTTACATTGAGCGCAATCTGCCGGGATTCTGTGAGATTCCCATTTATCATTAGGTCTACATTGTACTCACCTGCTGCCTTTCCGGTGTTTGATGCATCAAATGTTATTGTAACATCTTTACCCATCTTTACCTCAAGAGGGGTTATTACAAGGTTTGAGAATTCGAACTTTGCTTCAAGTGCAAGTACCTCAAGGTTGAGTTCTGCATCCAGAAGACCTGTTTTGGTTGCAGTTAACTTGTGCATACCGGGTTCTTTCACAGTGTAGGACAAGGTACCGTCTGCTGATGTTGTACCAAGTGATTTTCCATCATAGGATACATCAACATCCTCTATCGCTTCGCCGCCAATTGCCTTTATGGTTGAGATTATTAACTGGTTGCCTTCATAAACAACGTCAGGAGAGACTTCAATGCTCATCTTTTTTGTTTCATCCAATGGAGATATGACCTCCACCTGACCACTTGCAGATACATAACCGTCCTTTTCGACCGTGACTGTATATGTTCCCGACAGTGCAGGCTTGTAACTAATGGTTCCTTCCGTAGATGTCGAACCAACGTTGTCATCATCAAACTTCACCGCTGCATCACTTACTGTTGCGCCGCGTGATGTCACTATGATTGACACATAATCCCCCTGTTTTACAGATGTCGGCATGCTGATGTCAAGTGAATCCAGAGGCGCGGTTGAGATCTCTACGTATGGGTAGTATCTGACAGTGCTTGAATCTGCGACCTTGAACAGGATGTCGCCCATGATCGAGATACTCTTGCCTCTTGTGAGTGAGATGGAATCATCGTTCTTCATCACAATTTCGCCGGATGTTGACGTGACTTTCATCTTTCCGTATGTGTCACCATCTTCGACAGTGATGTACTGATCCGATATCTGGAATATTCCGTCTACGAATACTGCACTGGTCTCGGCTCCCTGGAATATTGTATCAAAGTGAACAGCGATTATCGGGACGTCATCAGACGAGCCAAGGTCTTTCTCATACACATATGTGTCACCAGCCGTGACAATACTCATATCCCCAATTTCTGAGCCGTCCTTTGAAAGGGATACTGCAACCTTGTTCCCGTCCCTGTCAACTTCAATGATATTGAGCACATATCCTTCATCTAAAATAAGCCCTGAACCTGAATGGATGGCACGGGATTTGTCCTCATTTATCAGTACTTTGGACAACTGACCGTTTGAGATCATACTCACGGTGGAATCAGCAAATGTTGTTGTTGATGGGTATCCAGCAAAGTAATTTTCTGCCATGAAACCAACGACGTCATAGGTTTTCCATGTACCGTACTCGAAGCTCACAGATGTAGGTATAGCTTTGTACACAAGTTTATCAGCAGGAATCGTGGTACCACTGAGTGATTCCACTTCAAGTGATTCTGTCCCTTCACCATCATCCATGTTATAGTAGAAACCTTCAAAATTGAGTGGTGTCCATTTATATTTCTCATTCTCTGCAACCGTTCCGCGCAGTTCATAGGTACCGGGCGCAGTCATATCCACAAATGGTGCAAACCGAATGGTGCCAGAATCAGCAACAAGGAATTTAATCTTGCCCATTATATCTATCGTGTTGCCTCGACTGAGAGTGAAAGAATTGTCGTTTTCCATTTCTATTTTTCCAGATGTTGAAATGATATCCATTTTGCCATAACTATCGCCATTCTTGACAGTTATGTATTCGTCAGATATCTGGAATATTCCTTTTACAAATACTGCACTCGTCTCTGCTCCCTGGAATATATTATCGAAATAAACTGCGACTATGGGTACATCATCGGCTGAACCGAGATCTTTCTCGTAGACATAAGTTGATTTTGAAGAAAGAATTGTACTGTCTAACTCTGAACCGTCTTTTGTAAGCGTTACAAAGACCTTGTCCCCGTTCCTGTCAACCTCAACAACATTAAGAGTGTATCCGTCTTCAAGTATCAATGCCGATCCGGCATATACTGAACGTGATTTCTCCTCGTTGATCAATACTTTGGACATCTGTCCACTTGAGATGAGATTTACGTTTTCATCAGCAAACGATGTATTTGCCAATGTATACCCTGCAAAATAATTCTCTGCCATGAATCCAATGACCTGATAAGACCCCCATGCAGTGCGCTCAAAATCAGTATTGATAGGAGTTGTAGTGTATTTCAAATTCCCGCTACCGACTGTCCTGCTACCACTGGTTAACTTTATTTCCATCGATTCTGAACCCATGCCAGAATCAAGATCATAGTAGAATCCTGAATAACTCTTTGCAGTCCATGTGTAAATTAGGGATGGTGATGTAAGTGCATCCCAGATTCGGTCGCCTGTGTAGTAGGTTTTTGACCGCACATCCCATGTCCATGTCTTTTGTTCGGTCCCATTTGCATTAGTAGCAATTGCAGTAATATTATACGAACCAACCGATGAAGTAGTGTTTACATAAGATGCGGTTGACACAGAGGTATTTGTGAAAAGAGTAACTCCATTAATGCGCCACTCAATATCACAATCTTGATTCGCAGTGACATTGAATTCCTGAGAAACGCCTTCAATTGAATCTACAGGGCTCGTAGGATTGCTTGTTATACTCAATGAAACGTTTGTTACATTCCAATCCCATTTTTTCTGATCAGTGCCATTAACATTTTCTGCAAACACTGTGAGATTATGCATGCCAATCTGAGCAGAACTGTTGTAATATGATGCTGTGACGACTGATGTATTTGTATGAAGTGTAACCCCATTAAGAATCCATGTTACATTAGCAGACTGATTTACTGTTGCTGTGAAAGTTTCTGAATCGCCCGTATTGCTGGACACTGAAGATGAAGGCGGATTGGATAGTGTTATTGTTGGTTCTGGCGCATTCGACACATTCCAATCCCATTTTTTGGAATCAGTACCATTAACATTTTCTACAAATACTGTGAGGTTATGCATACCAAACTGAGCAGAACTGTTGTAATATGATGCTGTGACGACTGATGTATTTGTATGAAGTGTAATTCCATCAAGAATCCATGTTACATTAGCAGACTGATTTACTGTTGCTGTGAAAGTTTCTGAATCGCCCGTATTGCTGGACACTGAAGATGAAGACGGATCATATAATGTAACTATTGGAACTGGATTGGTGACTGTCCATATCCATTCTTCCTGATCAGTACCATTTGCATTTTCAGCAAATGCAGTAACATTATACACGCCCTCTGGTGCAGTGGTGTTTGAATATTCAGCAAACGTTACAGATGTATTTATTGCAACATTTGAACCATTAATAAGCCATGTGACATTACATGTTTCATTTACATTAACACTGAATGCCTGAGTATCCCCAGTTGTTGTAGATGGATCTGAATCTGGTGAAGGGGTTGAAATACTCGGAGCACCCATCGCCCCACTACAAAACAATCCCAAAATCAACAATCCAATCAAAGCAAACTTTGCATATTTTCTCATAATCATTAACATTACCTTCCAATAAATTTCATCAAAAAATTCTTACAATTTCTTACTCGCTAACTGTTCATATCCTTTTCGATTAACACACTCAACCGAACCGCTCGCCAATTCCACCATAACACCCTCGCCATCCTCAACAACTTCCCCAATAACACTAAAATCACACGCACCGCGCGCCGCTTCTACCATATCCGAACTTACCGTGAACAACAACCCAAAATCCCCGCCTGTATAAAGCGCAAGTTCCAGCGCGCCGTTCGCACTTCCGGCAAACGCACGAACCTCATCCGCAATCGGCAGCGCGTCCTCACATATCTTAAACCCAACCCCGCCTGCATCTGCAAGGTCATGCAGCGACATCGCAAGTCCGTCACTTATATCCATCATCGAAGTAACCGCGCCCGATCCGGCAAGCCCCTGCGCCGTCTTCGTTTGTGGCATTGGCTCAAACAGCGCACGCAAGATCGAATCACTAACCTGCGCGCTAGTATCAAGCGCACGAAGTGCCGCGCCAGCCGAACCAACATATCCGGTTACGCACACCTTATCCCCAACCTGCGCGCCACCTCTTGTCAAAAGTTCATTCTTTTTCGCGCGCCCGATGGCAGTTCCCGTGATTGTCAATTCATCATGAGTATCGATATCGCCGCCAATAACCGTTGTACCGCATGCCTTTGCGCAATCAGCCATTCCGCGCGCAATCTCCTCAACAAACCCGACATCCGTATCAGCAGGAAAACCGAGCGCCGAAAGGATACCAACAGGACGCGCGCCCATAGATGCAACATCGCTCAAATTCACAGCCGCAGCCATCCAGCCGATCTGCCATGGTGACATCTGCGGCGGGAAATCCGTAGTTCGATGGAGCATATCAGTCGTTACAACAAGACAGTCCTCGTCCGAAATATCAATGACGGCACAATCATCCGCGCCCGCGCCGAGCATGATCTCAGGACTGCGCGCGGAGTTGAATATCTTCGACAGGCACGCGATTAAGGGGCGCTCGCCGATTGTGGATGCAGGGGTTGTTTTAGTCATATTTATACCATGCCTTTGAATACTTCATATAAATATTTTCTGTCCAAATCATCAAACTGTTCTCAATCAGCCCGATGACTTTGGACAGAATGCTTTCTTTTCACGCAGGCGGTATGACAATTTCGGCGGAAACCACCTGATATTTAGATGTGTGCGTGACATTCACCCTATACTGATCACCAATTTTTCCTTTTACCACGCTTGTAACTGGCATATAACTCACATTTGAAGAATCATTGTGTGCAAGTTCAATAAGGGTCATAGGACTATCTTCCCAATTCGATATATTCCAGTGAGATATGTCCCAGCCAGACATCAAAACCGATTCATGATACCTACTTTGTGTATCAGTTGATACAACTTCTCCGGTTTTGTCGTTGGTCACCGTTACACTTGTTGTAACAGGTCCCAACACTCGACTAATTTCGTGATTTGTGAGATAGCCGTCTATTCTATAAAAGTCAAAATTGTCAGTAGTCGCTTTTTCATATTCCAATTGCAACGATAGCACAGGAAGTGGAACTTCAACGATTACCGTGCCCTCATCAATTAACCTTTCATTTTGGTATATTCTTACCTCCACGCTATGGTTACCTGCCATCTTGAAACCGAGGAAAACCCCAATTGTGTTCTCGCCCGGCATAAGGGTTATTTCTCCTGTCAATGGAACTAGGGCACTATAGCCAAAACCAGGCCCCGAATAAGAAGTTTCGGTAAATATCATTCTGGAAGCCGACAAACTTGTGCCGTTTTCACCAACAAAAGCATTCTTAGCATCAATAGTCACATTAACCGGAACCGATTCATTATTTTGAACAATAATACTTAACTGACTGGGCATTGACAAACCAATTCTATCTGGTGCATCCAGATCAACAATCCTGACATCATCCCGATCTCCATAATACCAATACATACCAACTGCGGCAGCCATGATAATAATCACCACAGGTATCACAAGTTCTTTTCTCATTTGACCTCACCTCTTATATCTTCAGCCAGCGAGATGTGATTGGTAAGACCATACTTCCTTTTAGCAATAATATTACGCTTCTCAAGGTTCATCAGGATTCGAGAAACTTTTGCTTTGGAAAAATTGAGATAATTCACAAGTTCGTTCTGGAGAATGACTCCTCCATTTTCCACAATAATCTTCACAGCCTTTCGCTCATCTCCCTCAAGTGCCCGCAAAATTACATCCACATTGCTTTGATCCTGTGAAACGGTGACAAGTTCCGGCGCTGTTTTCTCTGTGACCTTGATTTTTGATGGGGCGAAATTGGATGCCTTGATGCAAATCAGTATCTGTGAAATAGATATTCCACCAAGCAATCCGGCTGCAAGCAATATGTATGCGTCCTTTGTAGTATAGGAATAGGGGATCTCTATGACTTTAAATGTATCACCCTCTATCTGTATCACTACAGGAGCGCTTACAAGCAACATATTAACTGCAACTATGCTCAACAGGATGATGAGTCCTGCTGCCAGCATCAATCTTGTTCGACATCTCATCAATCGTATCATCTCGCTTGACATAGTAATTATTATGGTTGAAACAAATGATATAATCTAAGTTTGACAACTGGCAGAAACGTATCATATTTCTGAAACCACCGTCTGTTGATGCTGATAATTGCTTTAACTGGGGACAAGTATGTTTGATGCCGCCGTTTAGTTCCAGTCATATTGATAACTCCGCAGTTATTTGCGCCCGCACCGAGAATAATCTCAGGACTGCGCGCGATGAGGGGGCACTCGCCGATTGTGGATGCGGGGGTTGTTTTGGTCATATTTATGCTATGCCTTTGAATACTTCATATAAATATTTTCTGTGCAAACTTACTTCATATAGAAAGTTAAAAGTTTCGGAATCATACAGTATTAAATATCGCCTGAAAGCACAAGTTCCTCAAGTGTGAAAATATAAACACCCTGGTCTTTTGCAAACTTCACTGCTGCGGTGGTGAATCCACTTTTAGACACTACGGCGTAATGGTTTGTTCGTTCTTTATTTTTCCATATCACATGATCGGATTTTTGGATCAGGTCTTCGATTATCTTTTTGTTGAGCATTCTATTTTGCCATTTGCATTCACAAAAAAGAATGGCACCGTTTTGTTCATTCAGAGCAACGATATCGATCTCTTTCCCTTTATGCCACCATTTTCCCCATTTGGTAAAGAGCGGCAATCTGCCTGAGAAAGACAGGTTCTGCAACAGTTCACATGCAACATCTTCGAATATCGGACCAAGATACATGTTAAGATCATCTTTAACCATGTCTATTACAATATCAGATTTTCCAATCTCTATTAGTGATGAATTTGGATAAATGTACCTGAACCAGAACCGAAAAAAGTAGTCCTGTAACACGTAATTTCCAACTCGTGTGGATCTTTCTTTTGGTAGTGTGACCGGTATGTCCCTTCTCAGTATGCTCAGTTCCGTCAGCCGTGATATGTAAGCGTAGAGTTTATTTGTTGGCACTCCTGAAAAATGAGAAATATCATTGAAAGTGTTCTTGCCCATTGCGACTGCTTTTAAGATGGAGAAGTAGTTCGTGAAATCTCTCAGTTCTTCCATTAGAAGGAATTTTGCTTCTTTGTAGAGAAATGAATCTTTATCCATCAGGGCATTTAAAATGTTGTTATTGAGGGTCTTTTTGATGTCGAACTCCTCTGCATAACGAGGTATGCCGCCCAGCACTGCGTATGCACCTATAATGTCTTTTTGTGACCAGTTTTTGAACAGTTCTTGAAAATCAAGATAGGTCAGTGGTTGGAGGTGTATTTGACCTGTGCGCCGCCCATATATTGGGCTTGAGTATGACAGGGCTATCTTTTGCATCATGGATATGCTTGAACCGCACAGAATGAGTTTAAAGTCCATGCCCTTCCATTTCTCGTCCCAGTAATACTGGAGTACTGAGATGAAGCCGGGATTGCTTTTATGGATGTAGGGCAGTTCATCGAATACAAGGACCATGCTCTCTTTTTCTATGAGCCTTGTAAGGTAGTCAAAGAACGCATGCCAGCTGTCGAGTGGGTTGTTCTTGAGGAAGTCATCGTCAAGTGTGAGTCCCGCAATTCTTGAATACAAAGCTGCTAACTGTTTTTCTTTCTGGAGTTCTCCAAGCAGATAGAGGGTTTTACCCTCTGCATGGGATAGGGATTGTTTTATGAGTTCGGTTTTCCCAACCCGCCGCCTGCCATATATTATTATCAGTTCGGATGATCCTGATGAATACTTTTCTTTGAGGAAATCCAGTTCCTTCTTGCGGTCCGTGAAAGGGATTTTCATATTGAGGTATTGGTTTGTGATGTTTTAAGTTTTGTGGCTAACATAAGATGGATTATCATAATTTGAATTATGTTGTTGATCTGGTTGGTTTGTAAAATCGAAAGGGTTTAATTTTGGATAGGATTGACCGGATGCCGTTGAATGTTCTGGCGGAAATCCTGTCCATCATGTAAATCCTGTCTGAATATATCCAATTGCTGCAATGGGTGCAAGGAAAATTGCATCAAATCGTATATCGTGAACTACTCCTTCCCCCACCATACAGCAAAGAAGGAGATTCTTGCTTCATCCTTCAAAATTACACCCATGCTCATCTACGAACCCTATTCCTGATAAATATAATAACACCACCGCTCACAGTCACGAATATCAGTATCGGAAGCACATACCCGATCAACACGATCAACGCATTGACAGTAGAGATAAAACCATTCACCGAATCAGACAATGCATCCCGCAGACCCCATGAATGTGTAATAGGCCTTGGCTCGCTCACACGCACATTGATCGTTGAAAGATCAACCCTGTCGTTCAGATAATTCAACCTGCCTGTCAGGCTCTCGATCTCACCGCGAATGCGTCCCAGTTCCCGCTCAACATCCAGCACTTCATCCACAGTCGTCGTCATGTTCAATATCTCCAAAAGGCGCAACTCCTGCCTCTCAAGATTTCCGAGCCTTGCACTGAGGTCAACATACTCCTCAGTAACGTCCCTGCCACTGATGCTCTTTGATGTAACCGCACCAAGAGCCTCGATCTCATCCATAACCGAAGTAAAACCCGATTGCGGGATCCTTATCGTGACATAACCCGCTTTTCCGGTACTCTCACCATAATAATTGTCATACACCGATGAACTCGAAACAAAACCTCCGGCAACTTGTGTAATACTGATGATCTCATCCACCGCAGCTGAAGCATCATTGACCTCGATTGCCAGATCGGCAGTTGTTATCACTTTTCTGAGTTCAGATTCCTCAACCATCTCATCGGAAGAATCGCTCACAATTCCACCAGTATCTTCAAGAGAATATGCCTGGCTCTTTAAAGCAGCACCATCATCAACGTCGTCATACTGGGCATACTGTGTCCGCACACCTGTTTCCTGACTTACACATCCGGATGCCAGTATTCCAAAAATAATTAAGGTTAAAATTAAAACAAAAACACCATACGTTCGCCTCATATCAACACGCTCCATCGCTTGATCAAATGACATTCAATTGAATGACATTCAATAATACTCAACAAACATATAAAAGATATCTCTAAACTTCGAATCTATTCGAACCTAAAACTTAACCTTCTCATTGCCGTAATCCTTCACACGGATCCAGATATTATCCCAAAACTCATGCGCATGCCCTGCAAGTTCCAGAATCTCATCCCTATCAAAAGGCACCACATTACGCATACTCTCACGCATTGAATTTTCAGGAAGACCTTGCTGGATAACATACGGAACATCCTCATTAGTAACATGCCCTGCAACCCATCTCGCAATCATGGAAATGTCATCAGCACTGCCGATAAGTCCCCGTATCACAGTAGTCCTGATCTCAAGTTCAACATCACTCGCAGCAACAATATCAACCGTTCTCGTCACCCGATCCACGATCTCTTCCGGTGTACCAACCACACCCTCAAACTCTCCATATCCCACAACCCTGCCATACAACTCCACGTCATCCGGTGGTGCTTTTACATCAATGAAAATCTTATCAACCAACCCTTTCGCGATCAGTTCAGCCGTATGCTCTGGATAAAAACCATTGGTATGAACACCCACAAGCAGACCATTCTTTTTAGCAAATGCCGCAAGATGTTTCAGTGCACCTATCTGCATGAAAGGCTCGCCTCCCGAAAACAGGACACTGCTTATGAAAGGTTTTGATTTAATGATATCCTTCTCGATCTCTGCTGCATCAATAATATCAGGCTCTGACAAATACTCATAATTGTGACAATACGGACAC
Organism: Methanosarcinaceae archaeon; assembly: GCA_030611265.1. GTDB lineage: Archaea > Halobacteriota > Methanosarcinia > Methanosarcinales > Methanosarcinaceae > Methanovorans. The sequence goes on from JAUWQD010000001.1 coordinate 149,733, forward strand.
CTATATGGACAAGCCCTGAAAAAAATAGAGATTGACACCCTGGTGTGCCAATCAACAGTCGAGATCGGGATTGTCGCCCCATAATTTACTTTCATTCAATCCCTTATGTAAAACTTTTAATTTCAATTTTAAGTCATGTCAGCCGCACTATATCGCATGCGGTCTTTCAGTTCCTGCTTCTTTGCCGCATTCCAGCCATCCACAGCCTGAATATAACCGGTCACCCTTGAAAGATGCTCTATATTATCGGAACCGCAGTTTGAACATACCTCTTTTAATCCGGATTCGACATGGAAATCATTCATACACACAGTCATGTCTTTTGTGAACGCAAAGTATCCGACCTGTGTATTCCTTGCAATATTCATCGCAAATTCCTTCAGACCCTTTGAATCGGGATGCCCTTCACCCATCCAGATATGAAGGATGTTTCCGCCATCCACGATCGGGAAGAACACATGCTCAGTATTGATCCTGTCAATGATCGAAACATTCGCACCAGGTGGAACATGAGTCCCATTGGTATAATAAACCGGCAAGTCACGAGTTTCCTTTACCTGCCTTTTTGCACCCTCAATATCGCCTTTGATAACCGCTTCAGCATACTCAGCAAACTCATCATGCAAAAGATCGGATACTGCAAACCTCTGGCATGTAGTTTCGGCAGGCGTCCTTGCAAGCGCGATCTCAATATTATGCTTCCGACCCAATTCCCTTGCATACATCTCCATCTCGGTCATTGCACGGATCGCGAGTTTGAAAGAATCCCTGGATTCATGCATTTGCGCACCTGTGTGGTGCTGTATAAGTTCATTAAGACCAATGATGCCAATCGTGTAAACAAGAGCATCCAGATCCACAGCAATATCACCGCGATTACCTGTGATCGGATCCTTTGGCTGTTGGGTCGCAAACGGCATCCTGCCGCTTTTTATGATATTGTCCATCCAGTAACGCTTAGTCTTGAACACGTCAATTGTCTGGTCCATCATGTGTTTAAGTTCTGCGAACAGGAGGGCATCGTCTCCTTTTGCACGATATGCAGCCCTCGGGCAATTAATTGAAACAACCTGCCATGAACCCATGGAGAAGTGCATCCCATCCTTGAAATAAAGCTTATCATCAAAATGTGAATCATCTTCAGCATTGGCAGAGAACTGGTAAGCACAGCACTGGTAACAGGAGATACCCTCACCTGCGCCCCTGTATGCTGGCAACTGATTATCAAAGTACGGCGTTCCGTACTTTGCAGCAAGATCAAATGACAGGGTATAGAGTTCGTCATAAGTCGGAAGTTCAGGGTTTGCACGGTTGAAATTCTCATCTTCCTGCATAAAATCAGGTTCAATGGATATCTCAGGTTTCGGGAAATTGAATGGTTTGCCCCAGTAATCGCCCTGCATCATAACATTCATCAAACCCTTGAACCCGAGTCTCACCTCGCGCTCAAACTCGCTATAGGTGCGAAGTTCAGCCTGTTCCCCATTCCATACACGCCCCTTGTAAACAACAGGTTTGTCCTTCCAGAGTTTTGGAACCCCGGGTGACAATTGTACAGAAGAGAAAACAAGCTGACCACCTCTAGCAACCATCATCTGAGTCATCTCGTAGACGAACATCTGCATGAGCTGCTCGATCTCGATATACTCCATCCCCTCAAAGTATGGGGCCATAAACGTAAGGAAATTATAGAACCCCTGCCCGCCCGCAAAGTTTGTCTGCGCGCTTCCAAGTGCCTTGACCGCATGCAGTACAGCAACCTCTGCCTTCATTGCCGGACCTGCTACACTTGCTTTTGTTCCCGAACCATCGGGCATGAGTCCGTAGTATAAGAAATACCTAAGATCCCAGTCCTGACAGAACGCGCGGGTCCCTAGATATTCAAGGTCGTGAATATGAATATCACCATTTAGGTGAAGGTCGGCAAGTTTTGGAGGTAAGAGAAGCAAGTACTGTTCTTTGGAAATCTTATCCGCTTTCTTCTTGTGGGATGTTTCTGCATTTTCCTGCAGGTTGGCATTATCCTTTGCCTCAAATCCAGTACCGATATCTATCCTGTATGCATCATACACAGGAGTACCAACACGCGTCGAGATATTACGCCACTCGACATGCCCACGCTCAAGAAGTACAATATTAACGATCTCACGAACCAATGGGCCTGACAGGAATTTTAAGTCCATGCCACGAATTCGTTTTTCAGTTTCTTTTGCAATGTCTTTGGCTTGTTCTCTTGTAATTGCCGGCTTGCCATAGAATTGCTCGCTAAGTACGGTTTCCTTTACAAGTTGTTCCACAACTACATTCTTGTCCCAGTCGACCATGTGCCCATCTGTTGTGCGCACCTTGGGCATGGTCGAGATCGATTGCCCGTCAAGTGTTTTTTGCACAGCATGGTGCTCTGTGAATGGATCATTATCCCCTTTGCTCATATTACCCGTCTCCTTTTTAATAATTTTAAAATTGTAATTGAATAACTATAATATATCACTCAGTGCGTCAAGATTCACTTCATCTCCATTGAAAAGAGCATCATACTCCAAAAAGTCATCATCGATCTGCAAAACCGGTGCTGTCACCGTAAATACACCATTTACCCGCAACTCTGTCAATGACTCTGCGGTGGACATATCTGCCACATCAAAGGACACATTATTTGATTTCAATACTTTTTTCAGTTGCTCGCATTTCGGGCAAGTTTGAGTTGTATATACTATGATTCCAGACATGATTTGCACCTTTTAAGTTAAATAATTGTTTTTAGAATAATGAACCACAAGAGGAGGGACGACTGGACATGGTCTGATAAAAACATGCCCAGACGCCATTAATTATAACTTGGATATAATCCTGTGATTGCAAATTATACAACGTAATTTGAAGTTAATAAGGCTTTTCAATTCCACCATTGAATAACATTTTTTTTTATGTATAACCACACTTGGTAACAAATATCGTGGACATTTTCCGCATTGTTATCAGATATGATAATAAAACATAATTGCCAAAAGATGTATATCCTAACCTCCATTATAAAAGATAACTCCAAAACAAGAGGTGTACAAGATAAACGCACAACTACCATCCGGATGCCAGCCGCTTGACGAACTCCTTGGAGGCGGATTTGAAACAGGAGTTGTAACCCAGATATTTGGGGAAGCGGGCAGCGGAAAAACCAACATCTGCATCCAACTTGCCGTTGAATGTGTGAAACGCGGCAAGAAAGTTATTTTCATAGACACTGAAAGCGTTTCACCTGACAGGTTCAGACAAATCGCGGGTGAGAATGCAAAAGAGATCGCGCAGCAGATCATTATTTTTGAACCCCACAATTTTGAAGAACAATATGCTGCCGTAAAAGAGATCGAAAAACTTGCCGGTGAGAATATCGGACTAGTCATAGTAGACTCTGCAACCTCATACTACAGGTTCGAACTGGATGATGAAGATTCAAGCATCAGAACCCGCCGCGAACTTTCCAACCAGATCGGCTTGCTGCATAGTCTTGCACGCAAACACGGAATGGTAGTAGTAATTACCAATCAGGTGTACACTGATATCGGCTCAGGCACATTCAAACCAATAGGTGGAAGCGGTCTTGAACATATCTCAAAGACTATAGTTCAACTCGAACGCACAGAAAATGGTGCCGGCATCAGATATGCTAAACTGTGGAAACACCGCTCGCGCCCTGAAGGCGAAACATGTAAATTCACTATCACTGCCAATGGTGTCCGTTAAAAAATTGAACCATCCCAACCAAATCACATTCTTGCGACAGTAATAAAACCGGTATGCCCCACGCGCGCAGTTGAAGGGCGCGTGCCCCGATCAGAAAATGATATCTCGCGCTCAATATTTTCAATGGTAACAACATCCACAAAACCAACATCATCCATCCTGCCACGAATCTCTTTTGTCTGCTCAATAAATGGAGAGTAAGTTACAACGAATCCACCCGGGTGCAGCACTTTCCTGACATTTAAAACAACATCTTTCGAATCAATTGTATCAAGTGTCACGACATCGAATTTCTCATCAAGGGTCGCAATCTCATCCACGATATTACCGCAGCGCACATCCACATTATCAAGACCTGCGCGCTCCATATTTTTGCGCGCAACATCTACAAACTCATCCCGAACCTCATAACTCACAACACGTTTTGCGATCGATCCAAGATACATGGCAAGTATTCCCGAACCCGTGCCGGCATCCAAAACCGAATCCTCTTTATTCAAACCCGTGTACGCAATAATTGAACCAATATCCTTTGGGATCATTGGTGCACCCGTGCGTTTGGCATATTTGAAATGATCAGGCATGCGCGGTTTCTGAATAACAAACTCCTGTCCCATGTGAGAGGTTATCGTATCCCCGACCTCTTTTTGCAGCAACTCTTCCAGATCAATGATACCAAAATCAGTATGGAACTTTTCTTCCGATACAACGGTAATGAACTCGCGTAACTTCCCTTTGTGTTCCGCCCTTAACAGAATTGATTCACCCAATTTCATTTTTTACCAAACCGAACTCTTTTTTTTCTGCTATATCTATCAGCTTGCATTGTTACAATATCCCGTGGTATCGAATGCTTATTAATTTCCAAATATTCCATGATCGCCGAAAACTCACGTCCATACGAATCCTTAAGCGAACTCGCATATTCCACACCATCGCTTGTGAGCACATATTCATACCGCTGTTTAAAACGTTCATTGCTCTCGTAATACCGCAGATCCTCATCAACAATACCCATTGCAACCAATATCTGCAGATCCTCAAACAATCTTTCGCTGTAAGGAAATCCATATCTTTTGTGATAATCGTAATCAAACAAATTCTTTAATGCCTCGTCCTTGCTAAATAATTCCACAGTATTGTATAACCATGTAATGTTACGGATTCTTGGAATCGAAATATAAGTGCCTTCTTTTTCCTCAAAAATATCATGAACACCATAGATAAGAAGTAACAATCCCTCTATCGGAAGATACTGTTCACCACGAATAAACCGGATAAGTTTTGGAGAAATATCACCAACAAGCATACGCATTTTGGATTCCATTTCAACCGCGTCCACCACGGCATCCGGATGTGCGAATGCTGTCAATGACATCTGGCGTGATATTGCACGCACTAATCCATTTGCAAGCGCGGACTCATCATAAAAAAACCCTTCACCACCCTTTATTGCAATTCGTGTATTCTTTGGAACTCCCGATGCTACGCTTAGGTCTATCAGAACATCATCCAGCCCCTTTGTGAGTTCTCCCTCAAACATCTTTCTTGCAACCCCATGCCGCGCGATTGTCGAAAGAGCCATTTTTGTAACAGGAGGTAGTGTTTTTTGAGTGAAACGGACGCACGGATCATATATTTTCCCATCGCGGATACCACTCATGAACTTTTTTGCATTGGGACTGCCGTTTGCTTTTATGAAACCAAGCAGATCATTGTCATTGTACACTGTGAAGAACTTGATAATGGCAGCAGTCACTGCATCATTTCCACCTGTTTCCCCGATATTTGACAATGCATCTTCAAGAGCATATAGCAACATCACCCGTGCTGCCTGTGTCTTTGGGTGATGTATTATCGCTGTATAATGATGGGCGCGTGCGATAAGCATGGATTCGGCTGCGGTCAGTGCCATATCCTCCCCATAACTTGAACTTTCAGGTGCTCCGAGCACGATACGATTGTCCTTGATCATCAAACTCTGGACGATCTGGTCAACATCGATAAGTCCGAGCGACACACCTGTATGATATGAATCACGCAAAAGGAAATCGATCCTGTCTGCATCTATGTCGCCTGAGATGATATGTCCAAGATATGGACGATCAAGTGAATGCGCGTCCCCTGTCGCCATCTTTGCGATCTCATCGAAAAAAACATGCACATCAATCCCAAACTCCGCTTCGACATGCCGGCATATATTCTTCTCATTCGGAAATTTGTTCTTAATGATGCTCTTTGTGAATGATTCGTGCTTGATGACCTTTTTGCCATCAATGACTGGCTGAAATTTCGTATTCCGTTTGAGCACACCTTCAACAGCATGTGATAATGCAGAATGGCCAACATCATGCAACAATCCTGCGATCCTGACCTTTTGTACTTCATCCGGTTCAAGCCCCAGTGCATTTGCAATTATTGATGCAGTGTGCATTGTACCAATGCTATGCTCAAAACGTGTATGATTGGCACCCGGATAAACCACGTCCGCAAGCCCGAGTTGCTGGATCTTGCGCAATCTCTGGACTTGGCGTGTGTTTACAAGCATCTGCTCCAGTTCACTTAGTATGACCGTTTTATGAACCGGATCATGGATTATCATGGGTTTTGGCATTATTGGAATATAATGATTTAAGAATTATATATAAGGGTGGGAAATTGTTGGGGGTTGTTGTTAGTAAAGTAGACTACTTTGCTAACAACTTACATGCTTTGGAATGAGTGATGATGGAACACAAATATAACCACAATTGAATACATTTTTATGCAACATTCAACATTCCCTATTAAAACCGGACAGTGACAACCATGAGAACAATAGACTGGAACAATGAATCCAAGACCGTTATAATGGTCGACCAGACCCTTCTTCCAAATGAATATAAGATCATCGAATGTAAAACACTCGCCACCCTGTGCGAAGCAATTCAAACCCTGCGCGTCCGTGGTGCACCCGCACTTGGTGCTGCCGGAGGGTTTGGAATGGCGCTTGCTGCCACGCTGAGCAGTGCAACAAACATGGAAGCCCTGATCAAGGATCTGGAAGTCGCTGCAACGACCATTAAAGCCACGCGCCCGACTGCGGTGAATCTTGCATGGGGCGTGGACAGGGTGATGCACGCCGTTTCGGATGCTTATGATGTTGATGGGATCCGTGATGTCACGATCGCAGAAGCTATGAGAATCGCTGATGAGGATGTTGCCATCAACAAAAAACTGGGCAAACACGGTGCGAAACTACTTGACGATGGCGACACTGTGATGACGCACTGTAATGCAGGGAAAATGGCATGTGTGGACTGGGGAACTGCACTTGGTGTAATACGCTCGGCTGTTGCGGCCGGCAAGGAGATCAATGTGATATCATGTGAGACACGACCTCTAAATCAGGGCAGCAGAATTACGACATGGGAACTCATGCAGGATAATATTCCTGTCAAACTTATCACTGATTCGATGTCAGGACATGTGATGCGTAAGGGAATGGTGGATAAGGTTATTGTCGGGGCTGACAGGATAACTGAGGATGTGGTGTTCAACAAGATCGGAACATATACACATTCTGTGATCGCAAAGGAACACGAGATTCCGTTCTACGTGGCTGCGCCCGTATCCACTTTTGATTTTGAGGGCTGGGAAGACAGTGTTGAGATCGAATTGCGCGATCCGAATGAACTGCGGTTCTTTGGAAAAGAGCAAATTGCGCCACTGGATGTTGAGGTGTACAATCCTGCTTTTGATGCGACACCGATGGAGAATGTCAGTGCAATAATTACAGAGAGAGGGATTTTTGAGCCGCCTTTTTTGATAGAGGAAGTGAAAATGTGAACATTACGATCAATACAACAATAAATATGGGTGGTATGGCAGTACTTCCGAATAGCCCTACTTCCGATTGATTATCAATTTTTCATTTTAACTTAAGCCAACAAATTAAAAAAGTTTGTACCATGTGAATCATTCCCCTCAGTATCAAATCCCGGAGGGGATGATTCAATGGATTTTACAAAAATAAAGTCAGCTAGCATACTGACTTTAGCAATTGAACTACTTAGTGAAACAAGTATAATAAAGTTGCCAAAAAGTGCAAAGTACAGCCTTCAAGACACATTAACCGTTTTACTTCACGCAGCCACATCAACCAGCAACTCATCAGAATCAGCAAGTAATGACCTTAGACTAAATAGTCATGATAAAAATATACCGTCATCCGATACTATTAATGCATACATAAAATCAAACAACATAGAACATATTCTATCTTCCTTTAGGAAGATTAACCAAAGCATCGTAAATACACTAAATCTTCAAGGTACGACTCACGATGTTGCCATTGATTTTCACGATATACCTTTTTATGGGTCCAAAAACACACCTAATGTAAGGGGAATTAAAGGTGACAATACACACATCCTTCGCTGCTGTTTGTATCACCGACCGTGTCCGGCAGTGAAAAAGAAGTATCCTGTTTCATTCAAATAAAAATATAAAATTCCAGCATCCGAATTGGTTTTTAATGTAGAGTATCAAGTCAAAAACTATAAATATAATGATAAATCATGATATATTGTGGAGAAACAAAACACAAACCCAAGAGGCAACGGCTACAAAGTGGCGATAATCACTCAGAGTGCTAATGGGATGATTACGACAAATGCGTGGTTGCGGAAGTTAGGGTAAAGCGAGAAGGATGTTATCCGTATAATGTTGCCAACCTTCTCATTCATTTCATTTTAAGTATTGGCTTTTTTTCTGGCTTTTTTTATTCGATATGCTTAAATTCGAACAATATTATTCTAATCTGATGAGTTCTCTGCTAAATTTGAAATACTTATTCCATGTTGCAGTTTTTGGTTCCATTTTAGGTGGAGGTGTATTAGGGTATGCATTGTTGAACTATGGCGAATACAGTTCGATCTTTATATTGTTGGCTGGATTTATAGGCTGTCTGGGAATTGCTATATTGGAGATATTAAGCATTAGGTTTGGCTCAATATCAAAAAACAGTTCATCGATCTCTACAATAGTCATTTATGGCATTTTTGGGTTGCTTACGCTATATATAGGATTCATTATTTCATATCTCTACATGGATGTTGGGATAGGGCAGAATATGAAACCATTTGATGTCATGTCTCTTTACATGTTTTTTAGTGGTAGTATAGGTATTAAAGATACCTTGCTGGCATTTGTGGGTGCAATTTTAGCATCTCTTCTTCCATTAGTTACATCTTCTAAGACCATGAATAAGTAGATTAATAATGAAGTAATCACTATTGAACCGTTATTCAATATCATCATCAATATCATCATCAATATTATCATTATAATCATTGTCAATAATCATAATCAATAGGTGAATATATGTCATTAGCGAAACTCAGAACACATTATACAAAACAGATCAACCTCGATACGATAGGTGAGGATAAAGTCACGATCGCAGGATGGGTCCATGAAGTACGAGACCTTGGTGGGATATGCTTTGTGGTCTTGCGGGATCGTGAAGGTCGTGCACAGGTCACACTTGTTAAAAAGAAGATCGACAGGGAACTGTTCAACAGCGCAAGAAAACTTGTGCGTGAAACGGTAGTTTCTGTAACAGGCTCTGTAAAAGGATCAGATCAAGCACCAAATGGTTATGAGATCATTCCTGATACGATCGATGTACTAAATGTAGCAGATTCGCCTCTTCCAATGGACACGACCGGAAAGGTTGATGCAGAACTGGACACACGTCTTGATTCAAGGTTTATCGACCTTCGCCGCCCGGGTACACAAGCAGTCTTTAAGATCAGGCATGAAGTGCAAAAAGCAGTACGTGACTTCCTCACACAAGAGGGTTTCATCGAGAGTTCCACTCCAAAAGTTGTCGCAACAGCAACAGAAGGCGGAACATCACTTTTCCCGATCACATACTTTGACAGGGAAGCATTCCTAAACCAAAGTCCCCAGCTTTTCAAGCAGATATTGATGTCAGGCGGACTTGACAAAGTGTTTGAGATCGGACCTATCTTCAGGGCTGAGGAACATGACACACGTCGTCACCTTAATGAAGCGACCTCGATCGATATCGAAGCAAGTTTCATGGATCACTTTGATGTAATGGAGATACTTGAGAACATGGTTGCGTTCGTATATTCACAGGTCAAGGAAAATGCAGGACACATGCTTGAGGATCTGGAAGTCGAATTAGCTATTCCAAAGACACCGTTCTTACGATTGACATATCAGGAAGCTATCGATATAGTGAATGCTGATCCTAACAGCGAGGAAGAACTGCAATGGGGCGACGATCTTGGAACCACTTCCGAGCACCTCATCGGTGAGCATGTTTTCAACGAGACAGGAGAATCACATTACTTCATCATCGACTGGCCAAGCGAGATCAAGCCATTCTACGCAATGTCATACGAGGACAGGCCTGAGTTCAGCAAGTCATTCGATATGATGCACCGCACAATGGAACTTTCATCAGGTGCCCAGCGACTCCATGAGCATGATGCATTGAAGAGCCGGATCGAATCCAAGGGACTGGATTCCGATGGTTTTGATTTTTACCTGAGGGCTTTCAGATACGGCATGCCACCACATTCCGGCTGGGGAATCGGGTGCGAGCGTCTTGTGATGACAATGCTCGGGACTGATAACATACGCGATGTAGTATTGTTCCCAAGGGACAGGAAACGATTGTCTCCCTGATACATATCTTGCGAGTTTTGGAATTAGTATTTGTGGGCATATTATAATTACGGATAGATAAAAATGAAAGACAGAAATCCGACAGCAGCAAGTATCGAAAAACAGAAGGCAGGAGAAGCGGCAGGAGAGCTTGTCAAGGACGGCATGATAATGGGACTTGGCACAGGTTCGACTACCGCATACACGATAGCAGAAGTTGGCAGGCGTGTTGATGAGGGTCTTGACATTCTTGCGGTTGTGACCTCATACCAGTCCGAGATGCTTGCGATCGAGGCAGGTATTCCGCTCACTTCACTTGCAGAGCACTCCGTACTTGATATTGCGATCGATGGTGCCGATCAGGTGGATGCACATTTCAATGTGATAAAGGGCGGCGGCGCGGCTCATACCCGTGAAAAAGTAGTAGCGCGGTCTGCAAAGCGTTTTGTTATTGTTGCGGATGATTCCAAAGCCAGTGAGCAATTGAACCACTTTGTACCTATCGAGGTACTGCCTTATGCCAAGAATCTGGTCATACGTCAGATGAACGAACTTGGAGGCGAGCCGCAGATGCGTCTTGGTGTTCGCAAGGATGGACCTGTGATATCCGATAACGGCAATTTCATACTCGATGTGGAGTTTGGTGTTATCAAAGATCCTGCAAAACTCTCACTTGAATTATCGGCATGCACAGGTGTGGTTGAGCATGGCATATTTACGGATGTGGATGATGTCTACATCGGGCAAAAAGATGGATCGGTGACGATCACATCGTCAAAATAGCCAGTTCAATAAGTAGACATTCGCTAACGTTTGTATTAATTTGGAGTTCTTGTGCACTTTATACAAGGACTCCGGCGAATCTTCGCCAATAAACTGTAAACCATACTGATAATTTTTATGCTTTTTTCATAGCATATATTTTTTAAATATATAGTGCGTGTTAATCCGAGCGTAGCGAGGATTTTCTCGTTGTATATATTTTATGAATATATAGTGCGAGTTAATGCGAACGAAGTGAGCATTTTCTCGTATTTTTAGAACAAAATTGGGCACATTATTAACAGATCATTGTTATGGGAATGTGCCGCCTGCGGCGATTAAATTGTTTTTAGTTTTACTAATCAAAAATAAAAAAGCTGTGATCAAGAGATCGTGTCATCTGCCAGTGGGCAGGCGCACATCTCCATCAATGCTTCTTCTCCTGTGTGTGATCCGCGTGCGATGAGTAGATCTCCTATCTGGACTACGGTTTTTGAGCCTGGGCTGTAAACCCACCTATCAGCACGTTTTACTGCCATTACATGAACACCCGTCTCGGTCTCAAGATTGAGTTCGCTGAATGATTTTCCAACGATCGGGGAGCAGGCATCAACCTTCAATCTTGTAATAACTTCATCGGAACCCCTTACTGCAAGTGTGATAATCGGATGCAGGTCAATATCCCTTAGCACTGTATCTGCAACTGAATAAGCAGCATCTGAAATTGATTCGGATGCATTTGCAAGATGCAGGAGTCCGCGCAGTTGGTTTACATCAGGGACGTGTTTCGCAGTTTCCAAAACCCAGTGCTGGAGTTCATATTTCATTGAATCCATTTCGGATTCCAGTGCCCTCACCTCGTGTGCGATATCCTCATGATCAAAAAGAAGAGCGGAATATGCAAGCCCGACCGACAGTTCAGCCATGTTCTTCATAGCTACTATAATATCCACAGCCTTTTCGAGGTCCTTTAAGACCTTTTCATGCTGTATCTCTTTTGGTTTGTATTCCTGATTGGTTGCAAGTTCAAAAAAGATTGGCACACCGTCATCATGACCGCGTGCAAAGAGCACATCATCCGGTCGTATGCGTGTGTCCTTGTTTGGATCATATACCCAATCATCATGTCGTCTTATTGCGATAATCCACATTCCCGGATCGCTATCGAGTTCGAGGTCATTGAGTGTGTATCCAACCATACTCGACTCCTCGTTCACAGTTGCGCGCACGATGGTTTCTTCCGCTTCCCGCAATGCAACCTTAAGTTCGAGTGGAATGCCCATATCCATCAAAACGATCTTGGCAATGTCACCTGCCGCATTTGCGATATTCTCGGAAGAGGCTGCAACCTGCAAAACGCCGGACATCTCCTCGGCTTCATCGATGCGCCGCGCGCTTAGCATTGCGGCAATTTTCATGTGATAATCGATGGTGTCCATCTTATCTTCAAGGCGGAGAACCTCTTCTGCAATATCGTCAGCATCATATACCATTGCAGAATAGGCAAGATCTACCATCAATTCAGATGTATCTTTCATCTCGATCAGAAGATCTTTGAGATTTCGCGGACTGTACTTTATTTCCTTTGGGCTCATGATATTTCTACCAACTATATTTACTATATTTCTTAATGATATATAATGATTAATTCCTAATATGTATTAACTGCGATTGGTCTTTAGATGATTCCCAATATGTAAAGGGCGGTGAATATTCCGAAAACACCTACGAGGTCTCCAATTGTTGCGATTAGTGGTATTACGGTATCATCTGGGTCTATCCCGTACCTGTGGGATGTGACTGCAATCACGATAGTTGCTGAAAATACAACCAACAATTCCAGTGAAGTTGTTATGAGGCTGATTTGAAGAAGCGTGCTTAATCCAATTTCAAAGTTCATCAATGCGCTTACCAGCCACACGATTATACTGAGTGCTATCGATGCTGTTATTCCTACAATTATTGCTGCAAGAACACTATTTCGTATAACAGGATTTTTGTGGATATGGCTTCCAAGACCCATGTGGAATGCAGAAGACAGACGTGCTCCCAGCATGCTACCTGTGTCCCCTCCAATTTTGATAAGTGCCGGTATCATTATCAGGAGCACTGGCATTGATATGAGGCTATCAATTTTTGTGTTTAGTATTTGTCCTGCTGCAATGCCTATTACGCATGTGATGAGCAACACCGGCAAGCTCCTGCCAACGATTCCCCTGATAGTATAATATGTCATAAGGCAAGCACCACCTTTGCAGCGACCATTAGCATGAACATTGAAACGATATCCCCAATGGTTGCTATTGCCGGAGTGACTACATTATCTGGATCGAATCCAAATCTAAACATTCCAAGTGCGAGCAGCACTGCAACTACGGAAAGTATGATCCCGGAGGTGACTCCTGCAATGACTGCGATGAGTGTCAGCATGAATGCGCCTGCGCTTTCAAGTCCCAATGCGAGAGTCACATAGTGCCCCAGTACACCGAGCACAATGGATAATATAAAACTGAGCAAAAGCGAGCCTGATACGTTATTGATGAGTTCGGGATTGCTGTCTATCCGCGTGATAAGACCCATGTGGATCGCAGTCCCAAGGCGTGATCCAAGAGTGCATGATATGTTTCCACGCATTCCAAGTACGGCGGGTGTGATTACGATCAGACCCGGGATAAGCTGAAGTTCATTGATCATGCCTGAAAATATAATGCCTGCGACAACACCACCGATGGTTGCTATTATCTGAAATGGCAGCGCTTCACGTACGATAGAACTGACACTGGCATACTCGCCAAGATATTCCTCAAATTCAATATCATCGTCATCATTGTGCGCACGGTATGGCATAGGAGGTAGTACTGGCACTATTATTATTAAAACAATCCCATTTTTTGATGGGTGATTGGTGGGTGTAAAAAAAGAACGGTTATCCAGTCTTTAACTTGATTTTCAAAGATGTTATCAAAAACAGTACTGTGCGGCTATATAATTGTAGTCCCTATAAACAGCATCACCCCTGCCGCCACCGCCAGCCCGATCATCCCGCTAACAGGTACCCCGCCCATAAACAGCTCCCGTGCGCTGTCTATCGCAGTGTTTGGATGGGGCGGGCGCGCTGCTTCTCGATCACAGTGGGAGAGCGGAGGGGTTATGAAGGGGTGAGTACGGCTGGAATCATTATTTTTAAGACACGGATTTACACGGATTTACACAGATTCACACGGATTAGGAGTTACTATTACATAAATTATATATTTTGATAGCCATGGTGGAGCCCCCATCACTACCCGAGGCCGCCGCCCGCATCGCAGAGCACCCGCGCGCCGTCTATCACGATGTTTGGTTGAGGCGGGCGCGCTGCTTCTCGATCACAGTGGGAGAGCGGAGGGCAAAGGGAGATTGAAGAACTTGTGGGGGCTGGAATCATTTCATTGTCAACCGCAGAGTATGCATAGAAAAGCAACGTTTCGCGGATATGAGAAGTCCGAGCTTAGCGAGGAAATGGGTGAAATGCCGAAGACATGTAGCCAGATACGCTTTGGTATGTATTTTGTGACAATTCATTTTTTCTCTCCATAAGAACTTAAGAATTGACCAAAAGCAAAAAGTGCATCATCGACTTTTTTAAGCCTTTTTACGATCTCTTCGATGTTAGGCTCATGCCCTTTTGGTTTTTCCCCAATGATATTAGAGGATATAGCGATTTGAAAAAAGTAATCCCTATAATGTTTATATCCGTCCCAATCTTCTGGAACATATGTGTGCTTCTGAGTTAAGAAGGCACGAAAGACATTCTTATCTGCAATGGGGTATTCAAATGGACGAGCAATATGAAATAAAAAAATTGGCCAGACAAATCCACTCGGAAAAATCTTTTCGGTTTCAATTTTAAACTCGTTATCACTTATTTCCCTTTGTCTAAACTTGTTGATGAAATCTCTTTTTTCAATCACACGATTAACTTTTTTGTTCTCTTTTCCTTTGTTAGGTTCAGATTGTTTTTTTTCTGTAAGCCTCATCGGATCTTTCCAACGCAACAATCGTTTGATGTTTTGTTCAGTTAAGTTATTCCCAAGATTCAATTCATTGATATAGTCAATAATTTCATCGCTCTTGAAAGCTTTTATAGTGTCATCGGAATAGTGCTTACTCCAATACTCAACGAATTGCTCAGCTATGTTAAGATCAAAATCTTCAAATTGTTTTGTATTCAGGGTGAACATTTTACATCTCCTTTAATTGTCACATTATATATCGTTCTCACCATATACGACGTTGCCGAAGGCAATGTCCTGAAGGGCAAAGGCAAAGCCAGTAGCTTATATGCGGTGTTGTCGGAAATCTCCTCCTTTGAATTGAGAAATTTGGAAGCATATGAAAATAAAACTATTTCCACATCAGCACATACGAACTACTACAATATCCCGATTTGATGAATACTGATTTTCGTATATATCTGGATGAATTTATTATTATTATTTCTATATTTTTATCATTTATATTAGTATCTATTTATACGTTCTTTGAACTTTTTTACATTCAGTAATTCACTGCTTTCCTTTTTAATCTTTGCCTCTCCACACGGCTTCCTTCACACTCCCGTTCTCCTAAACTGCACCGTCCCCACACACACCATAACCCCCGCAGCCACAGCCAGCCCCACAATCCCCTCCACAGGCACACCCCCCATAAACAGCTCCCGTATACTATCTATAGTATGACTCAACGGATTCACCATTGCCAGCATCCTCAGCCACTCGGGCATCTGATCATACGGCATGAGTGCATTACTTGCAAAGAACAGCGGCATGCTGATCATGCTGTTCACAGCCGCATAGCCGTCGTGGTCGCTAATATGCAGGGCAAGAGTCGTGGCAAGAGCCGAAAACAGTACTCCGAACAGGAATAGTGTGAGATATATCAGGACAATGTTGAACGGGCTGTGTATCCTCACTCCCAGCAGTGCGGCGATCAGGAGGATCACAGTAGCCTGAAGCAGCCCACGGGTGCTGATAAACAGGATCTTGCCCAGAAGGATGCTCTCTCTTGGTGAAGGCATGGCAAGGAACTTGTTCAAAAACCCGAGAACCTTATCAAATATCATAAGGGCTCCTCCCTGCAGCGAGGAGAACAGCATCGTCATCACCAGAATGCTCGGTGTCAGGAACTCAAGATAATTGTCAGTGAATCTTATAGGAAGGGTCAGTCCCACCAGGATCAACCATGCAGCCGGCATCACAAGCGATGACACCACATTGATCCGGCTGCGGGTCCATTTCCTCATATCCCGCTCAAAATAATAGAATATCTGCTTCATCATCGCCTCCGCAACATGGTCCTGAACTTATAGGCATCAAATCCGGTCTGGTCCTCACCTGTTTTCACATTCTCAAGGAAAACATCATTCAGCGATGCGTCATTCCCCAGACCCAACTTCAGGTTCTCAGGCGAATCCAAAGCCACAATAGTGCCCTGATCGATAATCGCCACCCTATCACAATACTCATCAGCCTCCTCCATATAATGGGTCGTCATGAAGATCGTCATGCCCCGCTTCCTCAGTGCGGAAATATGCTCCCATATCTTCTTCCTCGCAGCCACGTCAAGCCCCAAGGTCGGCTCATCCAAAAACAGCACCTTCGGCTCGTGCACCAATGCCTGTGCAAGTTCCAGCCGCCGACGCATACCGCCTGAGTACGTCCGCACAAGATCGCCCGCACGCCCGGTGAGCCCCAGCAGTTCAAGCACATCATCCACCCGTGTGTTCCTGTCCGGCACACCGTAGAGTTTAGCATACAGCATCACATTCTCACGTCCGGTAAGTTTAATGTCAACAGCCATATCCTGCGGCACATAACTGATGGACTGCCTCACCTTTTTGGCATCTTTGACAACATCATATCCACAGACGCGGGCAGAGCCGCTGCTTGGTTTAAGCAGTGTAGTAAGCATCATGACAGTTGTGCTCTTTCCTGCACCGTTCGGACCGAGCAGACCGAAAATCTCATTTGTAATCTCAAGGTCTACATTATCAACAGCACAAAGATTGTTGAAGTTCTTGGTTAATCCGTTAATTTCTATCACAGGTATTATCTCGCTAATGTATAGGCCCCCTTTAGTTCTGATAAATAATATATATCACTTGTATATTCCAGTTCTCCAGTCTTCTTTGTTGTATATATTTTATAAATAAATTTATAGTGCGAGTTAATCCGGGCGTAGCGAGGATTTTCTCGAAAGCATCCGGCAGATGATCGAGTGGTTTTTGCAGGAATGCATTACATCAATAGCAGCACTGCTATGATCAAAGCATCTATAGCAAGTGTCGCTGCGCCATTGACCGCAACGATCTTGCCTCCCAGTTTCGGACCGAACAACGACACATGCAGCGGCAGCGAGTGTTTTGCAAACCTTGTCGAAAACGAGATAACATTACCAAGTAACAGCGCAATTAACACTCCTTTAACAGATATCATCCCTTCACCAAGAAGGCTACCAGCCAGCACCATCTCCGAATAAGTGTTCACAAGCCCGGTTGCACTGATCATTGCAACCTCGCTTTCCAGTCCCAGAAGGTTGGTGATCGGATCCAGTACATTGGACAGCGATTCGAATACACCCATCTCAATTCCCACCGATGTCAGGAACAGTGTAATGAACATCACAGGTGCGATCCTTCTCAGCAATTTATATGTGCTTCTAGCACTGCTATTCAGGGCATCCTTTCGATCCGTGGTTGAAGCGTGAGCATGATTGACTACGTGACTATGAACAGGATTGCCTGCATGTTTATGGGTCGAGTGATGGGCAGGGCTGTGAGCAGAACCGTGGTCAGAGTTGTAAGTAGGGTTGTGGTCAGGATCATGAACAGATTCAGGCCCAGTATCCCCGGCAGATGATAGGGATCCGGCTGGCAGGGATCCCATATCGCTTAGCCACAACCTCGCAAGGAAAAATCCGAGAAATGTTTTCAAGAGCGCGACAGAACATCGAAGACCCACATATATCACTCCTGTTGTGAACCCCAGGATCGGGATAACCACCGGTATGAAGTATGTGAACATATGTGAGAGGATACCTGGAAAAGATGTCATCAGCGAGACCGCGAGAACCTCTCGATCAGAGATACTTTTGCTGTCAAGGGCCTGTGAGAGCATAGAGTAACCTGTTGTACTGCTAAACGTACATGTTACAACAGCAAGTGCCGATGTTGCGCTGATCCCTGCTTTGGAGGACAGGGGTTTGATCAACCCGTCAAATTTTTTCATAAGCCCGAGATTAACCGCAAAATTCGTTACAAATATCCCGATTGCGATGACGGGCACGATCTTTATCACATAATGAATAGCATATAAGAGAGACGTTGTTACAATCATTGAGTTACCTTCTTGAATTAAATGAACTATTCACAATCTAACTAATTACATTTTCTTATTTATGGATGTAATAGTGTTGTATAGTCGCATGATAATTTTGTCATATAGTCCATGTCGCAGATATCCCATGCGCACTGGTATCAGCATACTTCCAATCCGGTTCCCCGAGGTGATTCCTTCAGCATTCCGGACAGATTCAACTCTTTCATTCTCGTCTGACCACTTGATTGATAGGTCTTATCGGAATGATATATGGCCTCTCTCCATCGCTCTTCACCAGGGCTTCCACACCATAAGCACGTTTTATGTTCTCGACCGTAAGCACTGACGCAGGATCCCCTGCGGCAAAGATCCTGCCTCCGTTCATCATGAGTATCCTATCGGTATATCTCGAAGCAAGGTTCAGATCATGGATTGCCATGACCGCAGAGATTCCATTTTTTCTAACAACATTCTTCAGGATCTCCATAACCTCGAGCTGATGTCTTATATCGAGGTTGCTGGTAGGCTCATCCAGAAGAAGGACATCTGCTTCTTGTGCAAGCGCCCGTGCGATCAGCACCTTCTGCTGCTGACCACCACTGATCTCGTTGAAATCCCTCATAGCAAACTCTACAATACCGAGCAGTTCCAGTATCTCCAGAACCTTATCCAGATCCTCTTCGCTGCTCTTCCAACCAAGATGCGGACGTCTACCCATGAGAACGGTATCGATCACAGAAGCGGGAAAGACGCGTGTGGTGCTCTGGGGTACATACCCCATCTTCTTTGCAATCTCCATCCGGTTCATCTTGGTTATGTCGTGTTCGTCCAGCAGTATGCTTCCCTGCCTTGGCTTCAGTATCCGGTCGATACACCGGA
>JAUWQD010000056.1 GCA_030611265.1 Methanosarcinaceae archaeon
CACCACCCCCACAACCGTGCCCCTGCCTGTTTTCAGATAATAATATTACAATTACTTTTTTACCTCAGCCAGAGCTAATCGCTCAATTTCAAATACTTTTAGATCAAGGTTTACCAATTTCATATAACGTTCCTGAACCTCCTCTGATCCGATATCTTCAATAAGGGGAAGGGAATATTTTGAAAGATGATCGCCTATTTCAGCCGGGTCCATGCCATAGATCCAGATGGAAAATCTCTTAACCATCCATTTATACATGGTTCTTATACCTTCATGGATGTTTTTACCTTCAATGAAATTCCTTAGAATGTAGGAAAAGACAATTTTACTATCAGGAGCAGCCTGCACCACATATTTCAAAATACTATCATTGGCTTCCTTTGAAATGTATTGTGAAACTCCTTCCCAGATAAAAAGAGCCTCAGAGGTTATAGAATTTGATGGGTTTATCTGAATGAGCAAAGTGCATTTTTTGCACATTGCTTTCTTCATCCAATTCACCACTATCAAAAATGTTTTTTGTGTGTTTGGTAATAACGCTTCTTTCTTTACCGAAAAGCTCCCCCATAGCTTTTTGTGTCAGCCAGATCGTTTCATCCTGCACAAAAACATCAACATTCACGTCCCCATCGTTTCCGGTGTGGAGGATGAAATTTGACTGATTATCAGGGAGATTGTTTTCATTCATGGCCGTTTAGCTCCGTATAGTTTGCTGACAAAGGCGTGAGTGTTGAGTGCCGGCATCAACATCATTTCAACTTCCGCATTCCCGCCCTCGCAATAATGTTCGACCCAAACGTATAAACAAATATAATGACACCAAGCCAAATAACCTGGTTACCTATCACGTTGTAATTAGTGAACGTAAGCAGTAGCCCAACAGCAAGAATGACGATATTCACCTTGTTTATCTTCTTATTTCTGTTCACGATCACTGAATATTTCTGCTTAGCAACCATATTATCCTTTTTCTCTTGTTTCAATAACTTCACATCCTTTAAGCTTCGATCAATTCATTCGCAGCTTTCCTTAACCTGTTCAAAACCGCCACCCCGACACCATCACACTTGACCGACCCGTCCACAATAATCACATTAATATTAACATCCCTGCCATCCAGATACCGCAACCCAGCAAACAAATTGCGAGCAGCATCTTCCGGCACATCCCGCTTCCCAAGTGAATACATCTCATCCGCAGACACATGCCCGGCAGTTTCATCCGTAATAAGCAAACCCACCCGCATGTTCTTTTCAGAATAACTCTCAATCAGTTCAGACATCTTCGCAGCAACGGCTCTGCCATCGCCTTCAACAAGCACAACCTTTGTCTTTGGTGAATAGTGAGTATATTTCATACCAGGCGACCGCACAACTTCGCCTTCCCCAACCGCCTGGTCCGTATAACCAATAACAACCTCGCCAACGTGCTTCCTGATCTCTTCAACACCAACGCCGCCCGGCCTCAGTATCACCGGAACATCGGAGGTAACATCAAGTACCGTAGACTCAACCCCAACTTCAACAGCCCCGCCATCGATCACAGCATCGATCCTGCCCGAAAGGTCGGATATCACATGCCCGGCTGTTGTCGGACTTGGTCTGCCGGATGTGTTCGCACTGGGTGCTGCCAGTGGAGTGCCCGCTTCCCGTATAAGCGCAAGCGCGACAGGATTGTCCGGCATCCTCACTGCCACCGTATCCAGTCCGCCTGTTGTAATATCGGGCACAACATCTTTTCGCTTGAGGACAAGAGTCAGCGGACCCGGCCAGAAAGCATCCATCAATTCAAAAGCGATCGGCGAGATATCCGTCGCGATCTTATCCAGACTATCCATTGATGCAATATGCACGATCAGTGGATTATCAGCAGGTCGCCCCTTCGCTTCGAATATCTTGCGGACAGCATCAGGATTAAGCGCATCCGCTCCCAGACCATAAACTGTTTCGGTAGGAAACGCCACAGTGCCGCCCTGTTTGAGAATATGGGCAGCACGGCTGATCGTATCTTCAAAATTGTTCTTGCCAATCTTCAAAACAAGGGTTTTGCTGTTCATTGGTCATGAACGTCCGTATTAATTATCCCCATTTATCAAGTGCAACCTTGATCTCGTTGTGGGTTTTTGCATATTCCGCAAGGGATATTCCCTCAAGTGAAGCATCAACTGCCTGGCGACATGCCGTAGCACCCGCAGCCGTTCCATTTGGATGGGCATGTATGCCTCCTCCGAACTGCATTATCACATCGTTGCCAAATATGCGTAGAAGTTCAGGGATCATGGTAGGCTCAAGCCCTCCTGAAGCAACAGGGAACATTTGGTTCATGCCACCCCAATCCTGCTCAAGAACATGTAACTCCTCATTCGCAGGGACTTTATCCAAAACACACTCATCCCTGAGTGCCAGCACCTCATCCCGCTCGCCGTGCATCTTTCCGACAACTGTCCCGATGTGAAGTTGGTCAAGCCCGATCAGGCGTGTTAGTTTGGCGATCACAAGCATACTCATGCCGTGGCGGGGATATCTTGTAATTGCCGAATGCATACACCTGTGTGCATGAATTGCAAGCCCCATATCCTCCGTGGCTTCACGTAGCGATTGCAAGGCAGTCCAGCCAACAGGCATGATGTCAATCATCACATATTTTCCGCCAAGATCGCTGATAACCTGTGCCCTCTTGATCATCTCCTCGCAGGTCGGCGCGGTGATGTTGCACATGTACATCTTTTTCTCACCGGTTTCAGACTCTGCTTTTTCCTGTCCCTTAAGGGTAAGTTCAGCACGTTTGTTGAACCTGTTGAACTTCTGGTCAGTAAGATTCTCATCGTCTTTTACAAGGTCGCATCCACCTGCAAATGCATTATATGCAACCTCTGCATGCAACTCTGATGAAAGTCCGACCTTTGGTTTTACAATCGTCCCAACCAGTGGTCTGTTAACATTGCCAAACAGTTTTTTGATGCCATCGACCCCGTATTTAGGACCTCTGAATTCTGATATGACATCTTTTGGAAACGAAATATCCTCAAATCGCAGTTTGTCAAGCAATTTCATGCTGAATATGTTGCCGGCTATCGCACTCAAGATCTGGGGCACTGACCCCAACTCGAAAAGGTCCTGCGTGTATGCAACTCTCACAGTCTGCCGCTCTTCATTAACATAGTACACATGGGGTTTGAGTTCAGCAGCAAGTTGCGGGCTGAGAGTAGATATATCACTCCATGTGTCGATCGAACTCTCCCCTGCCATGTGGGTGCATGCATCCTCAAAACTGGTGCCCTTTGCAGGTTCAATGTGGTATTCACAAACAAGATCAGTACTTTTTGGTTTATAATCAAGGTCGATGTAATCTTTTAGCATATTATTTCCTCACTCTTTTTAGTACACACATTAAATACAGTTCTTCAAATAAGGGCTTTGTGTATTATTTTGGTGACATAAATATTAAAATGTGCCGTCAATTGTTGATATGGTATAGGTGCAATTAATCCAAAAACGGCAGTTTATCTTTTTTCCTGTAAGCGACTGCCTGACAGGTAGCGATAAGTTCATCCTTATCGTTAGTAACTCTTATTTCATAAGTACCAACCTTAAAGGACTTGCTGACCTCCTTTGCTTCCGCAAAGAGAGTATCACCTTCTGCTGCCGGTTTAACATAAGACACATTCACATTCAAAGCAACAGCAATTGTACCATGAGAGTTTGAAGAAGTTTCAAACGCCTCATCGATCAATGAAAATATGGCACCGCCATGTGCCATCCCGAAAATATTGTCCATATCTTTTGAATAGACCATTTTCACAAGCGAATAGCCATAGTCAAGTTTCACCAGTTCCATGCCAAGTTTTTTGGCATAAGGCTCGCTCTCAACTTTTTTGAACAAAGCATCAAAAACAGGGTTTTCCATTTGATTATACTCCTTTCTATATCGGCATAATCAGAGTTGAACACTTATTTATATAATTTTCCATACCCATCGATGATTGATTCCTTGCATAGATTTACACCATGCCAATGTGCTGCACGACCGATTATATGCGTCGCAATCGGTGTTGTATCCATGGGTGCGGTACCAACAGATGGTGTATCCCTTGAAACAATCGTGGGCTGAAAATATGTATTTGAACATTGGAATAGATATTGCCAAAATCTAAAAAACATCTTCTGCCAGTACAGGAACATTCAGCTGCGCCTGCACCATCTGTAATCACAGAATACTAATATATTAGTGCACACGAAGATGATTACCCTCATAGATCATCCTCGCATACATAGGAGGAATGGTAACACGCCGCTTAAATCCGATCTTATAGTTACAGAGCCAGAGGCGTGTCTATTTGTGCCCAAACACCTCAGGCAGTCTGCATCAGCTCCCTAATCCTCATACCTACGCCTGCGAATACAGCAACCACACCAAGCCCGACAACAGCAAGGACTGAAAGGTTTGGAAGCACGTAGATCACCAGATACGCAAACAGAAAGAGCGTACTAAGCAGCACGGAAACCCCGATCGGGTCTCTGCGCACAGGCTCTCCCGGATATTGCTCCAGACGCTCGTTGAGCACCGCTTTTGCAGTTTGTTCCCCGGCAGACGTACCCTGTGAGATGTGCAGGATCTTCAGGCAAACGGTATCGGCAATAATACCTAATGCCTCAACCGGATTCCTGCTGAACCACACCGCGAAATCCTTCACAACAAGTGTTGCATCGATCGTCCACTGGGTACCTCTTGTAAGCGGATTGTCCACAAACCACATGAACAGGATGCTGCCCTTGCGGTAGAACCAGTCAGTATCAAGGCTGATCGAGTTCTCAGGATGCAGTTTCTTCTTCAGGACCAGGAAACCGGCATACGTGAACAGAAGCAGTTGAAGCGTCCCGACAAAATGCCCGGCTGCATACGGTGCATAATCAGCAATCGCCTCAGGGTACGGCAGTATATTATACAGCAGGGACGGGTACACACCCAGCAGGATACACAAGAATGCAGCAATCCCCATACCGACCAGCATATTCAGAGGCGGATCCTTTGCTTTAATACCGGCATCCTTGCCAAAGAACGCAAAGTACGGCAGCTTAAGTCCGACAGAGAGGAACGTACCGACCGCAGCACCCTCTAGCATCAGGAAGATAATCGCATTGCCATTCATCTCCGCAGCGTGTATGATTATCGATTTACTGATAAATCCGTTAAAAAACGGTGCACCCGAAATTGAGAACGCTGCGATCATGTAGAAGATCATTGTCAGCGGCATCACTTTATAGAGTCCGCCAAGTTCAGTGAGCTTGCTTTTGCCCGTCATATAGATAATCGCACCCGCGCTCATAAACAGCAGTCCTTTGTAGAGGATGTGACAGAATGCATGTGCCACCGTACCATCGATCGCGGTCAAGCTTATTGCACCCGTTGCGCTTGCTGCGATACCGACACCGCAGACCATATATCCGACCTGACTCACAATATGGTAGGCAAGAAGCCGCCGGATATTGTTTTCAAGTATTGCATATATAACGCCGTACAGAGCCATGATAGCACCGAGCCACATCAGGACCGCAATGCCGTCAATGGTAAAGCCCGGAAATCCACGGGCAAGCACGTATACCGCAGTCTTGGTCGTAAACGCAGTCATAAAGACCGCACCTGTGATGGTAGCCTCAGGGTACGCATCAGGCAGCCACGCGTGCAACGGCGGCACAGCGGCATTGATGATAAAGCCCAGAAGGATCAGTATCGTGCCGGGTGATGCAAAATTAAACGCATCGAATGCGATCGAACCGCCGCTCTCCTGCATATACAGAATGATGCCGCCAAGCAGCAGGACACCGCCGACAACATGTACCATCAGATACCTAAAACCCGCATCGATCGATGCCTGTTTGCGGCGGTACCAGATCAAGAAAACCGATGCCCATGCCATGACCTCCCAGAATATGAATATTGTAAAGAGATCACCTGCAAAAACAACACCAAGTGCACTGCCGACATACAGGAATGCAGCAACGTGCTGTCCCGCTTCCTTCACATGCAACGCATAGAATGTCATGGCAAGCGCTGCAATCGTAAATACGTATCCAAAGCACTTGCTCAGCGGGTCAACCATGCCAAATATCAGATCATACTCCATGAAAGGGTACAGCCAGTATGTACCATGCTGCATAAAATACACATTAATCATGGCAGCGATTGGTATCAGCAAAAGATATGCCTGCCGCATCTTTCCCTTAAAGAGCGGGATCAGGAGCGATCCGAAGATGAATATCGCAGCCGGGGACACTACATTAATCTCACCTATCATAGTAATCCTCCCTTTTCATGACTACATTATGTCCATATGCCTTTGCACCAAGTCCGAGCAGTGCACAGATCACAAATCCGAAGATCGCACTGAAGATCGGTATCTGCTCGAATGCGAACGCGTCTTCTTCGTGCTCCGCAGCCTCTTCATGTTCCACTGCTGCTTCAGGTTCTGCAAAGTGAACAGCAACTCCGAGTATGCAGACTATGACAAAAGATGCATAGAGCACATAATTCAGTTTTTTTACAATTTTCGGATTTTCCAGCCATTTTTCTAAAAACCACATCTTACACACCTCCGGTAACATTTGCAACCGCTATATTTACGATATCAAGGAACATCCCGGGCGCATCCGGCCAGACCCCGATTAAGATCGAGATAAGGGCAGTTATCACAATCGGCACCAGCATAGTAAGCGGCGCCTCCTTGTATTCCAGTTCATGATCCGGTTTTTTGAAGAACGCAACATAGATGACCGGGAAGAAGTATGCCGCATTTAGCACAGCACTTACCAGCAACACTGCTATTAAGATCATATTGTCCAGTTCAGCCGCACCAAGCAGCAGGAACCATTTTGTAATATATCCGCCGACAGGAGGCATACCAATCATACCGAGCGCGCCCACTGTAAAGGCAAGCATCGTGATAGGCATCTGGCGGGCGATCCCGTTCATCTCGCTAATGTTCTCCTTATTTGCAGTCACAATCAGCGCACCCGCACACATAAAGAGCGTAATCTTCATGAAAGCGTGGTACGGGATGTGCAACATTCCGCCAGTAATCCCGTGTGGGGTGATCAGCAATGCGCCGAGCACCACATAGGATAACTGGCTCACAGTCGAGTACGCAAGTCTTCTCTTCAGGTTATTCTGCCTCATTGCATAGACTGAAGCAAGAATGATTGTAATCGAGACAAAATACGCCATGTAAAGCCACAGGTTACTCGCTTGCATCAGGTCAACCCCGAATACATACAGGATAATCCTGACAGCCGTGAATACACCCGCTTTCACCACAGCCACCGCATGCAGGAGCGCACTGACAGGAGTCGGTGCGATCATTGCTGCAGGCAGCCACGCATGCAGGGGCATGAACGCTGCCTTGGCACATCCGATCATAAACGCTGCAAACAAGATCGTAAGCATTGTTTTTGGCAGCAGTTCAAGTCCTGCAATACCGCCGAATGCGAACTCAGTTGTACCTGTGTAGTGGTAGACCACCAGGGTAGCAAACAACAGGAACACGCCTGCGATCATCAGGTAGGCCAGGTACTTCCTGCCTGCACTGATTGCCTCAGGGGTCTCGATATGTGCCACAAGTGGGTACGTTGAGATCGTAAGCAGTTCATAGAACAGGAACAGCGTGACCAGATTCGCAGAGAACGCTATCCCTAGCGCTGATGAGAGTGCGATCGCAAAGCAGAAGTAATACCGTGTCTGCGCATGCTCTTTGAGTGTGCGCATGTACCCTATGGAATATGATGACACGATTATCCACAAAAACGATGCTACGATCGCAAAGAGCATTCCGAACGCATCAACCTTAAAAGCGATTGGCAGATTGGGCAGCATCTCCACTATTGTATATGTGATGATCTTGCCGTCAAGTATCAGCGGCAGCATCGACATTACAAGCCCGAATTTGGTGAAAGCGGCAAGAAATGTCCAGCCTTCCCTAATGTTCGGGTACTTACCAGATGCAAGGATCAGCACCGATGCAACCAGCGAAACCAGCACAGCAAGTACCGGGGTTATTAATTCTATTGTTTCAGTAACCATTTTTAATCACCTCAGGGCATAATCCCGAGCAATGTATTCGACAGCGGTTCAAGTATGTAGTGCAGTGGGTAATATGCAAAGAACCCGAAGAATATGCACAGAAAAGCCAGTATCACCATCGGTACAAGCATGGTGAGCGGTGCCTCGTCTCTTTTGATATGCTCTTTCTCATGCGGATTTCCGAACCAGATATTGTCAAATATCCGCCAGAAATACACGATATTGAGCAAACTGCTGACCAGTATTACCAGCACAAATATCCACTGACCGGCTTCGATCGATCCAAGTGCAAGATACCACTTGCTTGTAAAACCAACCGTTCCCGGAACACCTATCATCGAAAGAGCTGCTATCAGGAACACGATCGTGGTCACAGGCATCTTCTTCCCAAGTCCCTGAAATTGATGAATATTCCTGATACCTGTCCTGTAAAAGATGGCACCAGCGACCAGGAAGAGTGCACATTTCATAAACGCATGGTTTAAGATGTGCAGGAGTCCGCCCTGCATTCCAATTACATTCACAAGCCCGACACCGAGCAAAATGTACCCGATCTGACTGATACTAGAATACGCAAGCATGCGCTTGATATCGCTCTGCGCTATCGCAAAAACCGAACCCATGATGATCGCAAGCGCAGCAGCCCATGTGAGGATCTCAGTCATTCGCGTTATATCGATTACGAAAGCAGGTGTAAAGACACTGAACATGAACCTAATCATTGCATACACCCCTACCTTGGTCATTAGTCCTGCGATCAGGGCACTTGCCGTGGATGGTGCGTGAGTATATGCATCAGGTAGCCATGCATGCAAGGGGAACAGACCGATCTTGATGCTGAATCCTGCCATAAAGAAGGCAAGCGCAGCCAGCACGACCTTACTTCCGTAGATATCCGGCAGGATATTCTGCATATCCGCCATGTTCAGGGTGCCTGTAACTGCATAAAGGTATCCGATCCCAAGCAGTATAAATGATGCTGCAACCGTTCCCATAATCAAGTAGTTGAAACTTGCAACGAGCCCGTCTCCACGGTCACCCATGGCGATCAGTGCATAGGCGGTCAGGGATGATATTTCCAGGAACACATAGAAGTTGAAGATATCACCTGTAATCGTCATACCCATAAGTCCTGTTATCAGTAACAAGAAGATCGAATAGAACGGGATTGTCTTACCTGGAAGCTCTTTTTTGACACTTTCCTTAGAGTATATCGCAACCATCAATCCGATGAATGCGATTATGATGCAAACGAAACCATTGAGCAGATCGATCACGTATTCAATACCAAATGGTGGCTTCCAGCCGCCGAGATGGTAGTAGATCGTACCGCTATTAATTACGGTCAGGAGGTTGCTTGATGTGATCAGAACGACTATGAACATTGTGAGCATGACCCAGTACCAGCAGAGTCGGCGGTCGATCCATCCCGTAATCGTTGTCAGAAAGCCTGCTATGAGCGGGATAACGACTGTGAGCACAGGAAGGTTGTTTATGATAATGTCAAATCCGGTCATTAGCTGTCCACCTCCTTCTGCCTTGCATATTCAGAGAACTCGGGCTGCAAATTCCGTCTTGCTGCAAGGATTACATCCTCATCAAGCGATCCGTATTCATCGTAAATCCTAATGATTAGTGCGAGTGCCACTGCTGTTGTACTGACAGCGACCACGATGGCGGTGAGTATCAGCACATGCGGAACAGGGTTGGTATAGATTACCTCAGCCGCATGTTCTCCATGCACAATGATCGGGGCAGTACCGCCCGTGATATCCGAGAGTGAGATATAGAATAGGAAAATCGCACTCTGGAATATATTTGCCCCAATAACCTTTTTAACGAGATTCTTTTTTGCAATCATCGCATAAAACCCGATCATCATCAATGCCACATATATCCAGTAATTATACTCGGCATAGACAATATCCATGATTCCGGTCACTGTTCTACCTCCTCGGGGGACATTTCATCACCTTCGGTCTCAGGCGGCGAGATATCAAAGAAGAGTGATATCATAACAGCAAGCACGGTAATGCCGATCCCGACTTCCACCACATCCATAAGAATTGCTGCGGTCTCGGCAGGGTTCGGGAAAAGCGGAACTGCGTTGTATTGGAGGAACTTGCCCCCGAAGACCAGGCACAAAAGTCCTGTTCCCGCATACAGGACCAGCCCTGTGCTGGAAAGGATCCTGTTGAGCTTATCGGACATTATCTTTTTTCCATCTTCGATGCCATAGATCATTGCATAGAGTATAATAGCTGCTCCAAAGATCACACCGCCCTGGAAACCTCCGCCGGGTCCGCTTGCGCCGTGTATGATAACATAAAGCGCAAATAGTGCAATGAATGGGACCATTATCCGCACAACTGTGCGGATAATTATACTTTCCTGAATACCGCTCATAGTTCACGCCTCCGCAGGAGCAGGATAACCGCCATACCCGCAGTGAATATCACAGTTGTCTCACCGAGTGTATCGTAGCTTCTATAATTGGCAAGTAGTGCGGTTACGATGTTATATACACCCGTTTCGTTTTCAGACTCTTCAATAAAACGCGTTGTCATAGGGTGTTGATAAGCGGGCGAATTCTGATCACCGAATGCTGGCAGGTCCTGTCCTGCATAGAGCAGCATTCCGCCTGCCAGTAGCACCGCAATTAATGCAAGTGTCTTCAATCTTCACTCCTCCCATCGGTTCTGGCAAGTGCTGCGATAAACAGTACAGTTGTGACACCAGCACCCACTGCGGCTTCAGTAAACGCCACATCGACTGCTTGCATCTCGACCCAGACAATCGCCATTATTAAGCTGTATGCCGAAAGGATGACCACTGCTGAGAGCAAATCCTTTATTGTGATTGCAGCGATAGCACAGATCACCAGGAATAACAGCAGTGATATATCAAGTATCCAGATCATTCCAGATCACCTTTTTCTTTTTTCCATGGTGGCAGGCCCACATCATACGCAGCTTTTGCTATTGCATGGGTTGAGGTGGGATTTGCAATAAAAATGAATATAATTAAAAACAATATCTTGACACTGACAAATGAAGCGCCCTCGTATATCATCAATCCGAGGAGCATTAACCCTTCACCAAGTGTATCACATTTGCCTGTTGCGTGTATACGCGAATAAAAATCCGGAAACCGCAAAAAGCCAATGGTGCCGACCAGCATGAAAAATATACCAGTGACCAGCAATACTACTACTACTATATTAGTTATCATAAGTCCTCCTATATGTAACACCACTCATCTATCGTTTTTCCCTTCGTTTTCCTATATCGGGAATTTCTTAATATCGAGTAGCTGCTACCGTCATTATAAAATTAAGAAGCGCATAGACTAGGGCAATATCAAAAAAATCAGGTCGCTGGTAGATAAATCCAATCAACACCAGCAGCACGATCGTTTTTGTACCGATCACGTTTACTGCGATAATCCGGTTAAACACACCGGGTCCTTCAATACCGCGGTACAGTGACGCAACACTTGCAAGAACGATAGTAACACTAATGCCTAGAAAAATAGATTGCATATCCATGGTCAGTCCTCCATGAACACATGTGCGACTTTGCGTTGCATTGTTCCTTCGAGCAGGTCATCTGCTGAACTTTCTGAGATCGCATGTACATAGAATACATCATCTTTTATATCGAGAGTTACAGTTCCAGGCGTCAGGGTAATTGAATTCGCAAGCGTTGTTTTCGCAACATCGCTTTTAAGGGATGATTTGAATGTGATCACCCGTGGGTCGATCGGCATATCGGGCGAGAGTATTCGCTTTGCGACATCGATATTTGCAATTACTATCTGAAACAGCAGCCAGGGAATATATGCAATGAACCTGGCTGTTTGTGTCAGTCGGTTACCATGGGCACCCGTAAACATCAGATTACGGGACATATATGCCACTATAACTGAGCATATGAACCCCGAACCAAGATGAAATGTATCAACATATGTAGAAAGAAGATACCAGAAGGCAAATAAAATTAGGAAAATTAGGAAAAATGCCTCCTGAGTAGAACTCTGTTTTGAGTTTTCATTTATGTTATGCATAACCACACCTATTTATTTTTTAATTTTTCTATTGTTTTTGAAATAAGGGCATGATGTTTTTTATTCATGTTAAGCATAACTCTTGCCCCTCATTCAGTTTTCTTTACAGCGAATACCGAACAAGGTACCATGCGTGCGATTTGCTCTGCCGCGGTTCCACGTATTAGTCTTGAGATCAGGTTCCTCTGCCTGTGCTCCATGACCATCAGATCGAATGGGTGTTCATTGGTCAATTTCGGCATCTCATCAAACGGTTTACCACTACGTACCACTGTCGTAGCATTAACGCCACGTTCCCGCGCAACATCTGCCACGGACTCTGCTATTGCATGTCCACGATCAATGCTGCGTTGTTTCATCCTGTGTAGTAGTGTTGGCGATGTCTTGATACGCTCACCAAGTACGCGGCGCTCTCCGTATCTGGATGATGAACCCGCTTCCGGAAGGTAAACGATCCGCTCCGGTGCCATGCCTTCTTCAAGATCAACACAGTGACATGCAGTGAGATCTGCATCATACCGCTTTGCAAGCCCGGCAGCAAAACCGCTGATATCGGTGGTGCTGTTTGTTGATACAAGGATGTTCTTGTATTCACCGTTATTCTGCATCCGGTCCCTCACAAGCAGCACATTGCATTTCGCGAGATCGAGCAGTTTGCCGGCAAAGCCGTTAAAGCCCATTCCCGGTGCGGTATTTCCCTTCGCTCCTGTAATCAGTACGCTCGGATTGATCTTTCTTGTCTCCTTGAGGATATCCTTCGTGGGATTTGCGACCACTATTCTTGCATCCTCGATCACGACACCCATGTCCGATGCGATATTTTCTATCCGCACAAGGCTCTGCTTGAGAACAGTCTTTGCATCCGCGATAGCATTCGGGGTGTTGAACCATCGAGTATCAATAACTTCGGTGGGTACAATCTTCGCATCGCAGCGGTTAGCCATCTGCACGGCATGCAACGCTGCGACATCCGCATGTTCCGAACCATCGAGTAGAAGCTGGAATGTTGTTACCATTTTCATCACCCGTTCTTCACAACATACACAGAGCATGGAACAGTTTGTGCAAGTTTTTCTGCGATATTGCTCGAAAGTATCCTCGAAAATCTGCCTTTGTTGTGGTATTCGAGTACCATCATGTCGAACTGTTCCTTTTCCGCAAATTCCGGAATCACATTCACAGGATCTCCTTCAAGTACTACTGACTCTGTGTGAACTCCTTTTTTCTTCGCAATTCCTACAAATGCCTCTGCTTCCTTCTGGGCACGTCTGATATATGCTTGCTTCAGTCGTGCGTCCATCGTTGCTGTTCTCTTAACTCGCTCACCCAGCAACCTGTCTGTCTGTGATGCTGCCTCGGGCAGGTATACGAGCCGCTCTGGTGGAAGGTCCTTGTTTCCAATTGTATTGCATGCTACCAGATCTGAGCCGAACTGTTTTGCAAGCGAAGCTGCATATTCTGCAGTATGTTCATTTTCACGGATAGGGGCAAGCATCTTGTTGCAAATATTCCCGCTTTTTAAGGAATCACGCGCAAGTATTACATTACACCGTGCTTTTTTGAGTATCTCTGAAGCAATATCATTGATACGCTCCCGTGTATATCCGGCAGCTCCGGTCACGATCAGGTCAGCCCCAATCGCCTTTGTTTCGGCAAGAATGTCTTTGATGGGGTTCGCTGTAATTGTTTTCCCAGGGGAGATCTCCACATTATGGTTTATTGCACTGATATGCAGGTTCTTTGTAAATTCTTCTGCTACTTTTTTCATGGTCTCTATAGAACTTGGTGTCCTGAACCTGCGGGTATCGATGACGTTCGTTGGCACGATTTCGGCATCATATACTGACGCCAATTTAATGGCATAGTTTGCCGCAGCCTCAGAAGATTCTGAGCCATCGACTAACAACTGAAATGTTGTCATATCTTTTGTCATATCTTTTCACCTCGTTTGTTGAGAGATGTTGTCTCTCTACTTGCCTCCATGTGATGCCATTGATATATACTCAATTGGGACTAAAAAACAGAATTTTGTCATTTGTGCACACATAATGTGTCAGTACCCCACATTCAATCATGGTGAATGGCTGACAGTGTCTCCACACTGCAGTGGATATAAATATACTGCCCATTTTAATATGTGCAGTGGGTTGCATGGCCACAAATCAGATTTTGTGCACAAAATTTATTGCCTTTTGGTCAGTACTTCCGATTGCATATAGTTCCGAGTGTGCATAATTTCACACAGTCACAAAATACTCGAAAATCTCCATTTTACGACCAAAAAACGAAAAAACCCAATTGTCTAATCCACGCATTCCCAAACAAACATCACACATACTTATTTTACCACACATTTTTACAAAGCTTCCGCTATCAAAATATAATAGTTTCACCAAAATAAAATCACTATCAAGTTCCTGTTAATTGGGTGCGAAGCACCCTAATTCGATTTTTATTATAATCACTAATTGTAGCCATGAATATTTTAACAGGAACTACAAATAATGACTCATATCCATGTTTAACACACTGAA
>JAUWQD010000107.1 GCA_030611265.1 Methanosarcinaceae archaeon
TTACTGCAAAGACATGGGACTATGAAGCTGACCTCGGTGGCGAAACTGATGTATTACAGATCAAAGTTTACATCGATGAAGTATTCCAGGGACAGGTTGACAGTCTTGCAGTAATCAAAGGTATCTGGCAGATTTCAGACAATATCAAGGAAATCGCATCAGATGAGAAAGTAGGTATTCTCAAAGCATCTTCTGTAAGTGGTAGTACACTTATTATGACAAACTCAGATGATACAGTATCTCTTTCACAGAACGGTGATATTACAATTGCTGGCGAAATGAAGATTAAGGTTTCGGATTCCACTCCAGATGTCAGAATCTACCCATACGTCGAGCAGACAATCACCGGTGAAGTCGTTGATGAAGTCGATGATGATGTAGTCGAGGACGTAGTGGATGTAGTCGAGGATGTAGTCGAGGACGTAGTCGAGGATGTAGTCGAGGATGTAGTCGATGTAGTCGAAGATACTGAGGAACCTCCAGAGGAACCTCCAGAGGAAGAGCCTGGATTTGAGGCAGTCTTTGCAATCGCAGGACTTCTTGCAGTGGCATTCCTTGTCAGAAGAAATAAATAAAACTTAGAAAGGGGTTAATCCCTTTCTTCTTTCTTTTTTTTTGATTTCA
Organism: Methanosarcinaceae archaeon; assembly: GCA_030611265.1. Taxonomy (GTDB): domain Archaea; phylum Halobacteriota; class Methanosarcinia; order Methanosarcinales; family Methanosarcinaceae; genus Methanovorans. The sequence continues at coordinate 625 of JAUWQD010000107.1, forward strand.
CGTTTTTTCACTTGTTTTCAATTATTCGATACTTTCAAGTATATCGATAACCATTATCCCTCATCAAACTAATACGAGGTTTTATTAAATGAACAAAAAAATAATGTTGATCTTTTCACTCACGGTTTTAGCAATTGTGATGTCAGGATGTGTTGATCCCAATGATACACCTGAAGCAACAACAGGAAATGAAGTGTTGGCTGCTGCAGATCTGATCGTGGTCCGGAATATCCCATCAGGGTTTGAGTATCTCGGTGCTCCTCCGAGATCGGTTGATGATATCAAACACGATTATGTTGATGTTGCGGGAATTGTGGGTGCGGCAGAGGGTATATATCAGGATAAGGACTTTGTTGAGTTTCATATCACAGTTGTCGAACTGGCAGACAGTGATGATGCAGAGAATTTCATTATTCAGTACAAGTCCGGTTTCATGCCGCTTAGGAACGGGGATCGGTTTACATATCCATCGTTCAACGGGCATACTGCTACACGGATCGTGGATTACTCCACAGTTGGCGGTGAGCAGGTTGCACGGTATGCATATCTGTGGAGCAATGGCAACTTTGTATTCATAGTCAACGGCAACACGGAAGATTTTACTCAGACGCGCGCGCTGGCTGAGGCTACAGGGCAGTGATGCCCCTGTTTTTTTTTTGATGGTGCGCAGGTATGATGGGCCGGATGTCATAAACCGACATTGAAATCCTGTGCATCATGTAGATCCTGTCTGAAATTGTCCGAATGTTCACGTGCGTGTGGCGTGTTTGTATGTGAGGGATCAAATGCGAGAATCAGAATGTGAATGGCATGAAACGACAAATGATTGCCAGTCAGAACATACTTATTCAAAGAGGTTACAAATAGTATAATGAGGTAAAATTAATGAAAGTTATAAATTATACTGCAAAAGTGTTGCCTGATGGGCATATATCGCTACCTTATGAGATTAAAGAAGCGATGGGGCTTGCAGTTAATAGTGTGGTGAAGATCACATTAGAAAAAGATGTGCGAAAAGAGGATGCATTGAAAGCATTTGGTGTCTGGTCAGAAAGAAGCGACATTAAAGACGGGACCGAATATGTTGAGAATATAAGAAGTGGATGGGATGAAAGAACGAAGAGGATCGATAATGCATAGACGCCGGTTCCTTGTTGATACGGACATCGTTATCAACTACTTAAAGGGTGGGGCAAATGCCAGAGATTTTCTTATGCCGATCATTGACGGGGGTGCATCAGGGTTCTTTTCTGTCATAACTGAAGCTGAATATATAAAAGAAATATGATACAAGGGCAGAGGTTTGTGTTTTTGATCGTGTAAATTGTATTTTGGATCGAACTTCTATGCTATTTTCGTTGTTTTCGCAGGTTTTGGTGGAATGCACCACGCTTTGTACGACGATATTGTTATCACATTCAATTCTGCAACACCTCGTCAACCTCTGTCATGATGGTCTGCGTTTTTCAATTCAGTTTAAGACACGGATTCAAACCGATTAACATGGATTTAAATTTGTGAAGGTGATTTCAATGTTCTACCTGCCGTCTATGTGTTTCACTCGGGTTGCAGGTAGCGTTATCCACTTGGAACGCGCGCGCTGGCTGAGGCTACAGGGCAGTGATGCCCCGCTTTTTTTCCAAAACAAAAGATAGTCTTATATTGACAAAGGTCAATTATAATCCATGAAACTAAAATTCATTTTCAAGGGTAAGAAAGTCCATGATGTTGGTTATCGTGTACTCTTACTTAACAAGGCAATGTCTTTGGGAGTAGATAATTTCAACACTTTTAATACTTTCACAGATGGGATTCAAACAGTCATTGCCATCATAGAAGCTGGTGCCGAATCAATTGAGGAGTTCAAAGGGTTTGTAAATACCACAATGCCGGAAGGTGCGGAACTGGATGAGATAAGTTTTGATGAATATAAGAATGCCATTCCGCCAATTGAAAGATGTATGCAGGCATTTCAGATGGAGCATTGGGGCAAAGGCATACCCATTTTTGTGAAAATGCTTGAGAAACAAGACCAAATCATTATAACAATCAAAGAAGAAGGGGATAAAACAAGGGGTGCTATATCAGATCACATGTCACAGGATGTTGCAGAACTGAGGGATGAGATAAGTCATATAAAAACTACAATGGCAAAAATTGCTAGCAAAGTGGGTGTTACAGTTTAGATATATGTATTTTTTATGTAATTTGCATGATATTAGTCAGCATTGTCTGGTTTTTAATTATGGATCGGTATCCGAAAAAATAACTGTATTTTGGGATAGTGTCCTATGATTCATATAAATATGTATTCGTTCTTTTGGTCATTTTGCATTACCTGCTACCTGTAGGGTAGCAGGCACTCAACTCCGTAGGATGTGAGTGTAT
>JAUWQD010000065.1 GCA_030611265.1 Methanosarcinaceae archaeon
ACTGGATAAAGGTGGTAAATACAAGCAGTCTTCCGTGGCCGTGTACCCAGAAAAACCGGTTGTTAATGCCTGATTTGATCTACTGCAAACCTGACAGGTCAATGAAGTTCGGGCATTCTATTACGAATGTGATCGAGTTTGAGAGCGAGACATCTGCTCCCTCTATTGCCAATAAGGTTGAGAGGTTCAATGAGTCTTCGAGGCGGATGATAGAGGATGGGGCGCAGAGTAGGAGGGTGCTGCCGAGGGTTATTTTCTTGTATGACAGGCAGACCCGGATTTCGCTGGAGGAGGTTAAGCGGGCTGTGCAGGGTGTGAGTACCGAGTATCTTGAAGGTGTTGTGGTGGATTATTATGATGAGGGAGGGGAGTGGTTTGGGCGGTGGTTTAGATGCTATTAAATTTATAAAACAAAGTTAAACACGACAAATGCATAAAATTAATAGCAATACTAACATTTTAATTGAGTATAACACATTCTGAGTGTTAATATTGCATGAACTGTAAAGGACAAAACAATCATTAAAAGTTGGAATTGTCATGAATAAGATCGAAAAACAATTACAATTTGCAAGACAAAATCTATTAGATTTTACAATGCGAAACCGACTTTTAAACTTTCGTCCCACAAAAGCTCGGACTATTAAAACATCAGATGAACTCCCAACAGAAGTTTATAACATTTTAGTTTTGCAAGAAAAAAAGATGGAATTTCGTCCAGTAAAAAAGAGAGCTAAAACCAATACTGAAGACGAAGAGGATGTACATACCGAAACATCAGACTATACAGAAAATGAAGAGTCTAAACTTTGGGAATTGCCCACACCAGATGTTGAAGTTGCTCAGCGGCACGTTGACCGTTTCCTTCAAACGCCTTTAGAAAGTGATGCTCTCCAGAAACGTTTGTTCCACATTAACCAACAATCAAAATCAGTGTTTGAGGAACAGGGATATACAGTACTTTATCTGGCTTTAGGTTTTTTAGAATGGACTGAAGATTCCAACTCTGATCAAACCAGATCATCACCACTTATTCTTATTCCTGTTGAGTTAGAAAGAACAAAAGTCGGCAAATCTTTCAAGTTATATTGGACTGAAGAGGATATTTTCACCAATATTTCACTTCAAGCAAAGCTTTCTGAACAAGGAATCTTATTGCCTGATTTTGAAATGCCTGATGGTAAAACAGGTATTGATCAGTATTTCAAATCAGTAGTTGATGTAATATCAAATATGCAAAACTGGCGGGTTGTATCAGATATATATCTAGATTTTTTCAGTTTTACTAAATTCGTTATGTATAAAGATCTTGATTCCAATGGTTGGCCTAAAGGTAAATCTCCTATAGACCACCCCCTAATCAAATCAATATTTGATCCATCTGAAAAACAAGACATGTCAGAGTTTTCTGAGGATGAAGTAGATGTAAAACTCAATTTTCAAAATCTGTACCATGTTATGGACGCTGATCCATCCCAAATAGCAGTGATTGAAGACGTTAAAGCGGGTAAAAATTTAGTAGTAGAGGGACCACCTGGAACTGGAAAATCTCAGACTATTACAAATATTATTGCTGAACTTCTAGCAGATGGAAAATCGGTATTGTTTGTCAGTGAGAAGATGGCAGCCCTTGAAGTGGTAAAGAGTCGCCTTGATTATGTGGGTCTTGGGGACTTCTGTCTAGAATTGCATAGCCGAAAATCAAATAAAAAAGAAGTACTTGCCGAACTTCAGCGTACTATATCTAAACCACCTCCAAAATCAATATCATTGGATAAAGACTTCAAAAAATTAGATGCTCTCAAGTCTGAACTTAATGAATATGTTAAGGCATTGAATGAACCATTCGGCATTCTTGAAGAAAAACCTTTTTCCTTATTTAATATGAAGGAAAAAGCATTATCTCACTTTGAAAAACTTGATAGAGATATGCCTCGTATTAAATTATCTGACATAGAAAAATGCAATTATGCTAATTTGTCAAATACAAAATCAGAACTTTCCAATTTGGCCGAAATATTACAAATTGTCAAACCTATTAGTAATCATCCTTGGAAAGGTTGTTCTCCAGATTCGGTATTACCATCCGATGAAACAGAAATTGATTTTTTAATAAATGAATTTAACACTTCTATTAATGACATTGAAGCGATTATTGAGAAACTTACAGAAATTTGTTCAATAAAGCGACCAGTTTCCTTAAAGGAGTTGGAACAAGCAATTTCTGCATCAAAAGTCATCGCAGCTTCAAAACCGACTGATAAAGACGTTTTATTAAGCTCAAAGTGGAATGAACCAAGTCACGAAGCCAGTGAGTTGATTCAAAAAATTGAAGAATACCACAAACTAAGCACCCAAGTACTCAAAACGTTTCAAAGAGATGCAATAAATCAAAACTTAGATTTAATACATGATTATCGAGAACTTTCTGTAAAATTCTTTATCACCAGATTTTTCAACACCAGGTTTAGGCAATTAAAGCAAGAAATATTTTCATTATATAAAGATGTACCACCCAAAAATAACAAGATGATTATTTCCGATTTAAATGAACTTGAATATTGCATAAAATTAAAGAGAGATATTCGAGATTCAAATGAGACGGGACAAACCCTATTTGGATCACACTGGCAAGCTGAAGAAAGCGATCCTAAAATGTTGCAATCATTTGCCGATTGGGTTGTTTCTTTTAGGCAGCAATTATTGAAAAAAGTATTTAATGAAGAAATCATTGAAATGGTAAGTGCTGGAATATCACAAAAAAATGTAGAACAGATTATAGACGATGTAATTGGAAAAGAAAAATATTTTATCGAAATACGAAATCAATTAGGCGAGCGTATTGGTATTAATTATGAAATGATTTTTGGAGTTGAGTCTGAAAATGTTTCTTTTAAAGATTTAACAACGAGATTAGATTTATGGAAATCTAATCTACCAAAACTCCAAAGATGGGCACAATTCGCCGTTCGTCGCAAATCATGTATAAAAAGCATTGCAAATCCAATTGTTGAATTAATCGATTCCGATCTACTTGAACCAGAAGATATCATTCCTTGCTTTGAGGGTAATTTTGCTGACGATTTGCTCCACCATGTTTTTAGTGAAAGACCTGTTCTCGCAAATTTTGTAGGGGAACTTCATGAAAACAAGATTAAAAAGTTCATGGAACTTGATAATGAATTGATACTTAAAAACCGACAAAGACTTGCTCATATGCTTTACCAAAAACAACCTCGTATTTCTGGTGGTGCATCTACGGGTTCTGAAGCTGGTATACTATTGAGTGAATTTGGTCGCAAACGCAGACATTTGCCAATTCGTAAGCTGATGACACTTACCGGGGGATTGATTCAAAAAATTAAACCATGTTTTATGATGAGTCCTTTGTCAATAGCTCAATTTCTTGACCCAAAAACTGCTAATTTTGATGTGGTTATATTTGATGAAGCCAGCCAAGTCAAACCAGAGGATGCTCTTGGTGCGCTTTTGCGAGGGAATCAGGCTGTTGTTATTGGTGATACCAGACAGCTTCCACCCACAAGCTTCTTTGACCACATGGTAGAATCCGATGAAGAAGACGACCCAGAATTAGGTGCCCCAATTGCTGACATCGAAAGTATCCTTCATTTATGCAAAAGTAGTTTTATCACAAAGATTCTTCGATGGCATTATCGAAGTAGACATGAATCTCTAATTGCAGTTTCAAATCAAGAGTTCTATGATAATAGACTTGTAATTTACCCTTCACCTAACGATAAAATAGATCATATTGGATTAAAATTCATACACTTACCAGATACCATATACAATCGTGGTGGTAGTTCAGTAAATCGTAAAGAAGCAAGAACTGTAGCAAAAATGGCTATTGAACATTATAGAAATTATCCCAACAAGAGTCTTGGAATAGGTGCGTTTAATATCAAACAGCAACAGGCGATACTTGAAGAAATTGAACTTCAAGTTAGAGAGCATCCAGAGATGGAAGACTTTCTAAAAAGTGACAAATATGAACACTTCTTTGTTAAAAATCTAGAAACAATCCAAGGCGATGAAAGAGATTTTATTTTTTTAAGCATTGGGTTCGGATTTGATAAATCTGGACGTTTAAGCCATAATTTTGGTGCCGTCAACCATGACGGCGGTGAACGTCGTTTGAATGTGCTAATTACTCGCGCCCGAGAACAATGTGTTGTTTTTTCGAATTTCCAAGCAAAAGATCTTTCACTTGATGCAAATGCGTCATTTGGTTTGAGAAGTTTAAAAGTATTTCTTGATTATGCCGAAAACAGGAATTTAATCAGCATGGAATCTATCAGTGAAGACGCGGACTCACCGTTTGAAGAATCAGTTTATGATTTTCTACGAGATAATGGCTATGAAGTCAGAAAACAGGTTGGTTGTGCAGGGTATAGGGTTGACCTTGGTGTAATTAATCCTGAATCCCCTGGAAGATATCTTATGGGTATTGAATGTGATGGGGCAAAATACCATTCATCTCCTGTTGCAAGAGATAGAGATAGATTACGCCAGCAAATACTTGAAGGATTGGGTTGGAATATCTACAGGGTGTGGTCCACCGACTGGTACCGTAATCGTATTGAAACTAAAAATAAACTACTTAAAGCTGTAAAAAAAGCAAAAAAAAGGAATGATAATTCGATTACAGTTCAAAAAAATAGACATAAGCCAACAATTGAAAGGCATGAAAAAGGGGTACAAGTTGAAGAAGAAACATCTGATAGTACTTTTGTTGAAACTCTTCACGATATTGTGCCTGATTATGAAGTATGTCCACCATTAGATATTGAAACATTTAGTGAATTCTCAGAAGTGTCTTTGGAAGAACTTGCAAAAGCTGTTAGTCGAATTGTAGAAGTAGAAGGTCCCATCCACTTAGATGAAGTTATACGGAGAATGCGATCCAATCTTGGCTATAAGCGAACTGGCAAAAAAATCCGTGATGCGATAATCAAAGCAGCCGCACTTGCAAAACGCGAAGGAAATATATTACGTAAAGGTGATTTTCTTTGGTCAATAAATAATCAAGTTATTCCAGTGCGGCGGCGTGGAGGCGATTTACCTGCTAAAATTGATTTGATATGTGATGAGGAAATTGCTGAGGCAATAAAATTGGTACTTAAAAATCAATTTGCTACTTATTCCGAAGAACTTGTACTTCAATCATCTCGACTTCTTGGATTCCGTGTTACAAGCGAAGTGGTTGCAAATCGAATAGATAGGATAATGAGAAGAATGATCAAACAAAATGAATTAAATCGCTTGTCAAATGAAATGATAGATTTGGCTTAACAATACCCGGTTTTTGCGCCGCACGCCACTTACCTCGATTGGGTTTAATATTAGTGATTTATACGTTGGGAAAAATGTTGAAGAGAAAGAAGATTAGCAATCTAGTATAGGATATATGCGAAATGAATTTAGTATATCATTCTAAATAAGAGGCAATACGACATTAATATCAAATATTTTGAAGTTTATCTACAATTGCTTGTGGGGTGATTTAAAATGGAAATAATGGGATACTCCGAAAGAGGGATAATTAACTCACTAATCTATGAGATGAAATATTCTCAAAATAATTTGCAACTTCTTAGTGACTTTTTATCTTTGATTTATTTCCCATTTCGGGAAGTCAATTTTCAAATATCTGGTGCTAAGATATTGATTGAGCAGTCTTTTTCTGACTTTGGGGATGCTGATTTAGTATTTTTAGTCGAAAATCTTGAAGGTAAGAAAATTCTTTTCATTGAAGCAAAGGTTAAAACTTTTCAAGGGTCTTGGAGCATTTCTAAGGAGTTTAAAAGTTTCAAGACGGGAGTGGCAAAGTCAGAGCCCATTGAAGGTTTTTCGTCTAATTTATTTGTCCAACTTTATTTTAAGACTCGACTTATCAAAGCATTAAACTCTGGTAGTATAACGCAACTTCAAAAGGGATTGCAATTCCCAGAATGTTTATTAAAAAAGGATAGAAATACTCATATCAGAAACATACCTCGAAAAATTGGAAAAAATGATGTTGTTTTAAAGGCTGTGAAACAATTGGAAGGATATTGTAAAGATGCATTGTTTATTGCGTTAATACCTGATGATATTTCGAATCTCAGGGATTTTAATCTAGATACTTTAAAAGATTACAGCCCCGATAATGTTCAAGAGTGGGATATTAGAAATTGGGGTTATGTTACTTGGTCACAGGTTGAAGCTCTCTGCAAGAAAAATAATTTGAAAGAAACATTAAAAACTTTCGAGTTTAATGATGGACAAATTTATGAAACAAAATGAAGCAAGAGCAGATAATAGATTTTTTTGCTTCTTGCCTATGTCACTCAGATACGCAAATTTGTAGCTGAGTATTCTGATGCTTTGAACTGGAAGCAGGTGGTGAGAACGAATAGCCTGCGCCCGGTTGCTCTACATGTGGGCGGCGGCCTCGGTTGTTGGTGGGTGCTGCCGGTGGGAGCCATGGCTATAAAAATATATAATTTATGTAATATTTAAAACCGCAGAGTACACTGAGTGCGCAGAGCGTTTTTCCATTTCTCTGTGTCCTCGGTACCCTCTGTGGCTTGTATTAAAATGCTATCCAGCCCACACATCATTCTCACATATCTACACTCTCCCGCCGCCCAGCCTCTCTGCACTATACCCTGCCACCGCAGCCCGTCAGGGCGGCAGTGTGGCAGCCAGCCTTGTGGATTTGTGTGAACTTTGAACCGATGTGGATGCAGAGTGCGCAGAGCTTTTTTAGCAATCTCTGCGGTTAGTATTGAACTGATTCCAGCTCCCATCCACTTTGATAATTCGGTTCTATGCGATGCATCAACAGGATGTACTTCTATTCCGCACAGTAATCGCCATTACAGGACATACACCCACACAATTCTTGCAGAAGAGACATGAATCCGGGGCCGCAGCAAAATATCTTGGATTACCATCATTCCCGGTTCTAATGTCCCATATTATCGGACCTTTAGGACATACCTTCTTGCAGTGTCCACAACCTGTGCAAGTATTATCAACTATTATTTCTACTGTCATTTCAATGCCAATGTATTTTTCAGGACCAAATCTCCCTGTATACCGAAAAAATATCCCTACAACAAAGGAAATATATTCATACAAGCATATATAATACCCTTAACAGCTTATTAATTTTCACATAACAGGTTTAATGAGCATACGCATGTTATTGATATGGAAATCAATTAATATCCGGAAAAAGGATTGAAATATTTCATGGATTTAAACAGTCTACTTGAAAGATTAAAAAACGGGGACATCGAAGTTGAAGAAGCCAGCAAACAGATCCGTCTCGGCAACATCCACACATTGAGCGAAATATCAAATATCGACCCATACCGGATGAAACGTACAGGCATACCTGAAGCCATCTTTTCAGAAGGAAAGAACCCGGATGACCTGGCCAATATTGCAATGGAACATCTGAAACATGAAGGCAGGGCCATACTCACCAGGGTCTCTGACGAACAGCTTACAGTACTTGAACAAAAACACAAAGTAGAATGGAACAAGTATGCCGGGATCGCCATTCTCAGAGCCGACGGTTTCCAGGTAGATAAGACCGGTGGTGCCATTGGCATAATCACAGCTGGCACTGTGGACGTACCGGTTGCCGAAGAAGCAAGGATCATTGCACAGGAGATGGGTGTGACCGTACATACCATCTACGATGTAGGGGCTGCCGGTATCCACAGGTTGTTCCCACCACTTGGGGATATAATTGAGAAAGGTGTTGATGCAATTGTAGTGGCAGCCGGTAGGGAGGGGACACTTCCCACTATAGTATCCGGCATTGTGGATGTACCTGTAATTGGATTACCGGTATCATCGGGATACGGTGCCGGCGGCGGTGGGACGGCAGCGCTGCATACTATGCTGCAATCATGTTCAGTGCTGAGTGTCGTTAATATCGATGCAGGATTCGTGGCCGGAGCATTTGCTGCCCGGATTGCCAATGTTGTGGCAGAAGCACGATGTAAAGAGTGAGGGTAAAATCAGAAATATGTAGTGTCTTTGGTCTTGATGCTGTAGGTGATATTCTGCAGTATGTCGTTGATGTGATTGTGTGTATGTAGAATTTTCAAACATTAGATAAAAAAGAAGATTAGAGGATTGAATCCTCTAATTGCTCAAACCCTTAAAATTTTATTCTTTTCGACGCTGGAAAAGGAACATCAAACCAAGTATTGCAGCTACTGGAAGAGCAATTGTTGGGAACTCGGGGATTGCCTCAAAGCCTTCTTCTCCCATTGTGATGCCGTCAACTGGGTCACCTGCATCCAAGAATCCATCTTGACCCACGTCCACGATGATGTCATACTTTCCAGCTGTAAGCGGAGCAGTCCATATCTGAATAACACCTATGTCTCCAGAAGCATCTGTGGATACTGCTTCAACAACACCACTAACATCAGATCCAATTGGATCACCCACAGACCATGCCTTATTTGGAACTATGTAGATATCTACATCTGGGTCGTTAAACGGAAGGTTTCCTGCATAGCAGTAGACATCTTCATTCAGATCAAATACATTCTTTTCTGTTCCGGTATTATCGGAAGAGATTACGAATGCGTTAGTGGTAGGTGCCACTACTTCTGTTGTATCGTGCTGCGTTGTGGGCGGTGTATCGTCACTGTCAATTGTCACAGAGTTATCCAAAATTGTTCCTATTGGTGTCCCTGAGTTCACAGTCACGGTAACCTGAACTGATCCGGATTCTCCGGCTGCCAGCGAAGCAATGTTCCATGTAACAACACCCGCACTATGGCTACCACCTGATACATATGTTACTCCTACAGGGCACAGTTCCAAAATCCAGTTATGTAGTAAAAAGTAGTTATATCATCACAACAAATATATAATTTTATATATTATAAACTATTTATAGTATATGTGATAATTATGGTGACTATATATACAAATTTTAATACCTTTCCCGAAATTCCGATTCTTGGAACTGTCTTTAGTGGATTTGGTGATGAATACGAATATACTACAAACAATATTTTCCGCAAGAAAAACCCACCGCCATGCCCTAAATGTGATAATAAAATGGTACACAATGGTTTTAACCTGTACACTAAAAGGGGTATGGGTGGAATTAAAATAGGTAAATATCACTGTAATTCATGCGATGAAAACCTTGAAGAAGATCGAAGTGTTTGGGAAGAACTTAAAACCTTATTTCTCAATTTGTTGGGGGAATTATATCAGATGCTAAGATTAAATCATGTTGCCTATAATGCAATTTCGAAGTTGATGCACCTCATTTTTCCACAATCTAAAAGTACAATTTTCAGGGAATTCAATCGTGTTATGAAAAATGTAGAAATTCCTCCTTTGGAAAACATTTTGATGGTACACTATGATGAGCAGTTTCCAAAGAAAGGACGTACTCAGAAATACCGTCTCACAATTTTGGATGCGAAAACCAAAAGACCAGTAGCTGATGAATTGTTTGATAAGAAAGACCCTGAAACAATAAAGCGATTTTTGTCGGCGAACTTGGATACTTCAAAACCATTATACATCGTAACAGATTTTTATTCAAGTTATCCCTCCATTTTAAAAGAAGTGTTTGGAGATAATTTAATACATCAGTATTGTCTGTTTCATTTAACTCACTTTCCGCAGGTATCTGAAAATTTTAAATAATTTTTCCTGATAGTGGTTTTACATATTTCTGGAATATTATATTTACAATGTAATTGCATGGAATACATGTTTTGAATATACGATTTGCCAAGTTCGGTAGAAAATAGACGTGCATCTTTTCGAACCATTTGTCCAAGAATCTCGAAAACCACAATCAATCGACATTATTCAATGTTTAAGAAAAAGATTTGTTTTCAAAATCTACCTGCGGAAAGTGAGATTTAAACAAGCTTATCGTGAAAGATTTTCCGCGATATACATCTATAGCACAGGAACTGTTGAAATACAAATTATTGAACATTTTTTACAATCGTGAGAAAGAAATTGAAATGCTCCACACGCTCGAATTAGAAGAAATAGAAATGAATCAAGACGAAGAAGCTTACAAATCCTGGATCAAAATAGCAAAAAAAGCTTTCTACAAATACGTACATGAATTAGAACTTGCTCGTAGGAGAAATAAAGAAAATCTTGAGTTAAACAGTCTTGAAAAAGCTGAAGAAAATTTCAATGAACTGATGGATCAAATCAATTCGTTTGATGAAGAAATACAGAAACGATTGAGAATGATCAACAAGCACTGGATGAATCTTACAGCTTTTCAATATTTTGAAGATGCCCCCGCCACAAATAATGCTATCGAGAATTATTATTCTACGAGTCTCAAAACACACCGAAAAAAACAATTTAGAACCGAGATAGGCATTCTTTATCAAATAAAACTTGCTTCAATGAAAAGAGCAGGTATGTTCGAAGGTATAAAACCAACACTGTTAGAAATGTTCGGATTGTTCAGACCTTTTGCAATTAGTTGATATATTTTAGATTGGTACTTTTGTGGGGGGGTGAGCTGTAGCTATCTATTTTTATGTAATTACATGCTACATTTGCTGATGTTTTTCATTTTTATGGTGAAAAAGATTGTTTTTCAGACGGGCTTGAGCATTGAAGATCGAGTTTTAGAAAAACATGATCTATTGGAAAACAATATTAAAATGATTAAGTGGCATATTTGGCGAAAAAAGTGAAAATCACTAGATTATGGAATAGTGCCCTCCTACAGGAAGGGTATCAGTGATTACCACATTAGTCACTGGGTCTGGATTGGTGTTAGTATAGCTTATTGTGTACGTTAGTGTCCCGCCCGGGTTAACTGTTGCCACGCCATCTGTCTTTGCAAGATTGAGGGGGTTGTAAGATACTCCCGTACGAGGTATGCAAAGTCCGGTCGGATCTCCGATATCACCGGTATTTGCAATCCATGCCAAGTTGGAATCGTAGACCTCTACTCTATCACCAGAGTAACCTGTGGTCGCGTAAACCCGACCTGTGTCTTGATCTACAGCCAATCCCACGGTCCCATATGTCTTAGTTATTTTGTACTCTGAACCCGCGATCAGGTCGTATTGACTCAACATCTTACCAGTAAAAGGAGCTGTGTAAAGGTATTTACCATCCTTAACTGCGATTCCTACTGCCGCCTGACCTAACGTAATAGTTCCCGCAGTCGTCCAATCTGCAGTATTATAGTATTTCACAACAGTAGTGCCTGAAGTTACATAGAGCAGGTCGTTTGCCTCATCAAGGGCAATACCAACGCCATATAAAGGTAGAGTAAAAGGAGAGCCGGCAACAGCAGTTAGAGTAATTGCAGTTGAATCCCAGTCATAGACCTAGAGCCTGGTTTTATATCTGTCCACTGCATACACTCTCTGCTTCCCTTCATCTACCACAATACCTGCCAAGTTTGAGGCTCCAGGAGCGATAACAGTATCCACCTCCTTCATGGTTGTTCCATCGACCAAGTATAGTTTACCTGAAGATTCATGTGTTATGAACAGGTATCCTGAATCACTGTCAATTGCAACACCCACTTCACCCCATCCAGATCCAGTTGTGTGTGTTGTCTGATAGGTTATACCGGCTGCATCGATATCATACGCCTGTATGACTTGAAGCATCGTTTGTGTTCGAGAGCACGTACAGCGACTTTGCAGAAGCAGTTCCAGCCATAGCAATGCTAAGGATTGCAAAAACTACTGTAATTGTCAAAATTGATTTATATTTCATAAATTTTCCTCCCATTCTCATAGCTTAATTTTGCCACAGCAAGTGTTACACATATTTAATAATGTCATCCCACTATGACAATCTCCCTACTACAAAATTAATATCATTGATGATGATATATATACTTTAGTATTTTTTTTATCACAATGCTTATTTATAATGATGATAATGCATATTTAAAATGTTCTGGGAATTTGGCTCAATAAATCTTTGCATTATCCTGGCTATGTGACTAATTTTAATCAGGTATAAATTTAACAAATTATACCAGATTCCACTACAAATCAAAACCGATTCAATCCTATCAACACCTTTTTTCCCACTTTCCACCCTGGATACCGAGCCAGAAGTGGCAAAAAGGCAGCATTACATACCATGTTGCATTCATGCTCTGTGCTGAGTGTGGTAAATATCGATACCGGGTTTATGGCTGGCGCCAATGCTGCACGTATCGCTAATATGCCCGCAAAAGCACGACGTGAAGATTAAAGACAGTTTAATCTAACTTATTTGACCTCATCGTACCCTATCTCTTCCTTGGTCAGGTAACATGCAGGGTCGTCTGCCCATACATTATCATAGATAGCCTCTGCCCGGACACGGAAATTTGCGTTACATATCTCCAGCCATTTACATTTTGCACATCTGTCAGCATTAGCTTTTATCAGGGCTTTGCGGTCCTTGAGACCGGCCATAAGCTCGTCACTGGTATCCATCCATATTTCGCTAAAAGGTCTCTCCTTCACATTACCAAAAGAA